>DATEMU010000015.1:0-300000 GCA_035275405.1 Phycisphaerae bacterium | reverse complement strand
GTCAATATACTTCCGGGAAGAAATCCAAGGGGAGTCATGCCACTTGAGCGGGTCCATCGGAACCCCTGGTATAGCCCGGGCGAATAACTGTATCCAACCACCGCTGAACCATCCGCCGACAAGGCGTTTGCAACGCTGACGGTGCTACCGGGAAGATGGCCCAGGCCCATGAAAGAGGGCGGATCAGCGTCGGCGCGGGCGGGTGCGGGGAATGACGTTTGGACAAGCGCGATGAGAATTTGGAAGAAGCACCGCGAATCATGGGGGGACGATGGGCCGTCATCTCTGGACTCGGGGACCAATAGCTGGTGATTCACGGTTGTCCTGAAAAAAGCACGCGGCATTAAGGCTCCCCCTCGTCGTAGGAAACCCGCGGCGCACACCTGAGTGGGAGGCTCGCGGATTTGTTTGCATCATATCACAAAAGGATGTGTAGGTGTGCATGCGGGGCCGACACTATTCGGAGTCTTAGGACAAAGCATTGCCCTCCCTAGGAAAAATCAAACACTGCCCAAAGAGTCTTTGAAAATGTAGGGAGGGCATTCTAGGGGGCCTCCCGCCACGTCGAAGTCGCAGATCCGCTCGCCTGGTCGAGTCGCCTGGGCGACCTGGGCGGGTCGAAGATCCAGAGTCTACCCGCCGCAGTGGGTGGTGAACCCGCCGTGTCAGCAAGACCTCGCCTTGGTGGTGGGGGCAGGCAATCAGGCCAATCCTTCAGGGCCTTCTCACCCGCCCCGACCAACACCACCCTCCCCCACGGTCACCTGCTCTCCTGCTCCCTTCCCCTGCTCATCATTCCCAAGCCCCTGACCCCTGACCCCTGTTCTCTTGACTCCGTTCGCCCCTCCGTGCCTATGTGCCTCAGTGACTTCGTGCCTCTTTTCACAGGGAGCGCGAAGCAAGTATAGAGGGCAGGAACAGAAAAAAGCGGCGCAGCCGCCATTGTCGTCGAGCTTATGGCTTACGGCTTATGGCTGAAGGCTCACCGCCCCGGAGTTTCCCCGCCATGAACTGCGATCAATCCGAAACGTCGTTTGGTAGTCCGGCCCTGTGTGCCTCCGCGCCATCGTGCCTTGTCGGCCTATTTCACCTTTGTTCGGCTTTTTCCGGCCAAAAAAATATCTGCGTCGATCGGCGTCATCTGTGGATCGATTTCGCTCGTTCTCGCTCGATTTCGGCCCAAAAAAATCTGCGTCCATCTGCGTTCATCTGTGGTTACGTTGCTTCTTCCGCGTTCCCCACCTCAAGCCTCAGGCCTCAGGTCTCAAGCCTCTATCCGTTCCGGCCCGTTCCGCCTTGTTCCACCAACAAAAAAAACCTCTGTGTCCTCGGTGCCTCTGTGGTGAACGACTTTCGTTTCCTGCATTCCCCTACCGCTGCATCGCCTCGAACAGCGCCCGGAAGTTGCCCTCGCCGAATCGCTGGCTGCCGCACCGCTGGACGAGTTCGAAGAAGATCGGCCCCGCGTTGGGTCGGCGGAACTGCACCGCCTGGTCCTGGCAGAACGCTTGCAGGAGATACCCGCTCTTGTCCCCATCCACGAGGACGCCCAGCCGCTCGATCTCCTCTATGCTCAGCGACAAACTCGGCACGCCCTGCGCGCCCAATCGTCCGGGCAGCGCCTGATAGTACGCCTTGGGTGTCGGCATGAACGAGACGCCATTCGACCGGCAATGCCCCGTCGCCTTCGACATATCGGCCACGGCGAGCGCGACGTGCTGTATCCCCGGCCCGCGGTTCGTATCGACGTGCAATTGCACCTGCGACTCCGCGAACCGCGGTCGCAGCGGCTCGTTCGTGACCATCCGAATCCCGCTCGCCGCATCCTCCATCGCCACCGCCTTCAGACCGCTCCCCACGCCCGGCCGGAAGTCTTCGGTGTGAAACTGCACGTTCCAGCATCGCGAAAAGCCCATGACATGCTCGTAGAACGCCAGCATCGGCATAAGCGTCCGCGCGTTGGCGGTCAGGTGATCGATGCCCGCCAACCCCAGCGGGTTGTAGGCCGCGTCGAGCGTGTCCAGGCGCTCCATCCCCGGCGGCAGCGCATCCGCCGCGTCCGGCGTCTGGATGAACGCAAACTCGACATCGCCGAGCGGCGTCGCGATCGCCAGCGTCCGCCACGGGCCAGCCGGCGTATCCTCGCTGCGAATGAAATCCGTGGCCGCGGCGTTCCGCTCCAGAAGCTGCGCCTCGGTCGCCTCGATGTCCTGCACGAGGAAGTTCACCCGCGCGATGCCCTCGGGATGCCGCTCAAGATACCGCCGCACCGGCGAGCCCGGATAGGCCGGCTCGTTCAGGAAGACGCCGACGTCCCCGCAGCGCAGCCAGCTCCGCCGCGTCCCGCCCGCCTCTTCCGCCGCGCCGGTGCTTTTGGCCAGATGCTGAAACCCGAACCCGTCCGTCAAGTGCGCCACCCACGGCGCGGAATCAAAGACGGAGATCTCGAGACTATGCAATCGTTCGATGCCCAGTGTCGCTTTACCCATGATCGTACCCCTTGTGCCACAGACTCTAAGCCTGCGAAGTCGAAGGACCGGTCCTATGGATTTATCGGCTGCTTAGGAGAGGAAGGGCGACCGGCGGTAGCGGCCCCCGTCCCGGGGGCCGAAGAGGACCGCGGCGCGATCGCATTGCCATGGGCGCGGGTTTTTGATCGCAGACAACTCAGCATTAGACGTCCGCCGAGACGCCGGACGCTACGCCGTTCCGAAAAGCCGATCCCCCGCATCCCCCAGCCCCGGCACGATATAGCCATGGTCGTTCAAATGATCGTCCACGGCGGCTGTGAAAATCGCCACATCCGGATGCTGCTTGCAGAGAAAGTCGATCCCCTCCGGCGATGCGACCAGGCAAAGCACTTTTATGCGATCCGCACCGGTCTCCTTGATAACATCAATCGCCGCCGCCAACGAGCCCGCCGTCGCCAGCATCGGATCGATCACGATGACGTCCGTTTGCGCAATGTCCGGCGGAAGCTTCTTGTAGTACGTGACCGGTTTGAGCGTCGTCTTCTCCCGATAGATGCCCAAGTGCCCCACCCGCGCCGCGGGCAGCAGTTCCAGAATCCCCTCGACCATGCCCAATCCCGCGCGAAGGATGGGTACCAGCGTCAGCCCCCGCGCAAGCACCTGCCCCTCGCAGGGCCCCATCGGCGTCTCAATCTTCCGCGGCGCCGTGGGATAGTCGCGCGTAATCTCAAACGCCATCAGCCGCGCGATCTGCCCCAGCAGTCGGCGGAATTGTTCCACGCCCGTGTGCTTGTCCCGCGCGACCGTCAGCTCCTGCTGCACGACGGGATGGCGGATGACGGTCACATTGGGCCAGGTGCGTGCGCTCATCGGCCGTCTCGCCCCATCGCGATGGATTTGCAATTCCCCACGCCGCCTAATCCTTCACAACGGGATACCCCGCCTCGCGCCAGGCCTTAAAGCCGCCGTCCATCGAGATGACATTTTGATAGCCCATCTTCATCAGGCTCTCGGCCGTGAGCGCGGAGCGAAACCCGCCGCCGCAATAGACGATGATCTCGGCGTTGGTATCGGGGATGGCCTGCTCGATATCCCGCTCGATGATGCCCTTGCCGAGGTGGACGGCCTTGGGCAGATGCCCAGCGGCCCACTCGCTTTCTTCGCGGACGTCGACCAGAACAAACTTGTCCCCGCGATCCAGCCGCGGTTTCACCACCTCGATCGTCGTTTCGCGAATGCCCTTCTTGGCCTCGTCGACGAGCTTCAAAAATCGCGGTGCATGTCTCGCCATGGTGGATACCTCCGATCCGAGTACCGGCCAAGTCCTCCCCGCCGAATTGTGGAAGGCCGCGCCCCGACCGTCAAGGTTTGGACGCCGGCCGCCTCAGCGGATCGATGCGCACTCCGTTTGACACCTGCCCACCTCCTCCCTAAAAGCGCGGTGATGGTGATGTGGAAGTGGTTCGCCGGGTGGTTCGCCGGCTTTGCAATTGCGGCCCTTGTCTCGATGCTCGTCGCCGGACTCCGCACCGCCCGGCGGCGCCGCCGTCTCTACCAGGACGCGATGCAGCTCTGGCAACAGACCGCGCCGCAAGCGCGCCGCACTGTTTTTAGGAAGTACGTCGAGGGTCTGGACCTCAGCGCCCCCGCCTGGTACCTGCTCGGCTGCGCGTACTTGCAGGAGGGCCGGCCCCGGCTCGCGGCGCGGGCCTTTGGCGTTGCCCACCACGCGGATTACCGGCTGGAAACGGCCGCGCTGTTGACGTTCGCCTGTCTCAAGGCCCGGGAAGGACCCGACTCCGATATCATTGACCAGACGATTCAGACCTGGCACGAGATGCGCGAGCCCGACCTCGCGCGCCATGCTCCCGATCGACTTATGCTCGACGGTCTGGCCTCCATGGAGTCTCCGCCGGCGCTCTCCCCGCTCGGTCAACTGATCTGGCTAACGGTCTCGGATCCGCAGCGCCGTCAGGTTGAGAAAAGAGTCGCCAATGGGAGCGTCACGGGGGCGGTGTTGCGCGGGTGACGGCGTCCGGAGCGTTAGGGGCAATTTCGAATGATGAACTAAATCGCCAGCTCCAGCAGTTGCTTCGGCGTCGTGGTCAGGTTGTCGTGGCCCGTTTCGGTGACGACGACGAGGTCCTCGATGCGGATGCCGCCCCAGCCGGCGTAGTAGAGGCCCGGTTCGACGGTGACGGCCATTCCCGCCTCGACTTTTTTCTGGATTGTCTTCTTCAGGCGCGGGTCTTCGTGGATCGCCAGGCCGACGCCGTGACCGGTGCCGTGTTGGAAGGCGTCGGCGCAGCCTTTGGAGGCGAAGAAGTCGCGGCAGAGGGCGTCGAGTTCGTGGCAGGTCTTGCCCGGGCGGATGCCGTCGAGGCAGCGCTTCTGCGCTTCGAGCACGAGGTCGTACACCTCGCGGGTCCGGGCATCGGCCTTGCCCATGTAGATCATTCGTGTCAGGTCGCCGCAGTAGCCCTGGTAGATGCCGCCGAAGTCGAGCAGGACGAGTTGATTCTTCTCCAGCTTGCGCGTTGGCGAGGGCTCGTAGTGCGGATTGCAGCTCGTCTCGCCGAAGGCCACGATCGGGTTGAAGCTGTTGCCGTCGCTGTTCTCGCGGAGGTAGTTGCCGATGGCCAGGGCGACGTGTTTTTCCGTCATGCCCGGCTTGATGTAGCCCGCGATGTACTTGAAGCAGTCGCCGGTGATGGCCTGGGCCTTGCGGATCAGCTCGACTTCGTCGGGGCCCTTGCGGACGCGGATCGTCGCCAGGATTTCCTCGGCGGGCGACCACTCGTATTTGGAGGCCTCCTTCATCAGGCCCGTCGCGTCGCAGTAGAGGAGGGCGTCCTGCTCGAAGCCGACGCGCTTCGCTCCCGCGGGCAGGAGGTCCGTGATCTTTTTGGCGAAGACTGCCGCGTTGGTCGGCGACTCGATCTGTTGGGCCGTCACGCCGGGCAGCTTGGAAGCGCCGGTGATGTAGCGACCGTCGCAGAGGAGGTCGCAACGGGCCGCGTGGATCAAGGCGAAGCCTTCGGGGTCGCCGAAGGGCTGGACGTCGCCCGGCATCATGGGCTTGAAGCCGGTGATGTATTGCACGTTCTTGGGGTTGGAGAGAAACAGGGCGTCCAGCGACGCGGACTTCATGGCGGAGCGGACGCGATCCAGGCGGTTGGCGTTCATGAGACGACTCCCCTGCGTTGAGATACCAAGACGCGGTTTGTTGTATCCGGCCGGCGCTCTTTTGGCAATTGAAGCCGATAGGCGAGTGAAACGAGCGATTCGTCGTCCCCCACAGAGGGGGGACGCTACGGCTTGCGGGCCGGCGCGCGGCGCGCCATAGTAGCGCCGGCGGGAGACAGAGGTCCTTCGTTTTTTGAGAGGAGTCTACCCATGGCGACACGACGCGATTTTCTTGGTGGTCTCGGGGTTTTCGGCGGGTTGGCACTTCTGCCCGAACAGCTTGGCGTGCTCCCGGCGATGGCGTTTGATGAGCCGGGCGGCGGGCCGCCTGCGAATTACACTCTGCCGCCGCTGCCCTACGACTACAACGCGCTGGAGCCGTACATCGACGAACAGACCATGCGCATTCACCACGACAAGCATCACCAGGGCTATGTGGATGGTCTGAACAAGGCGCTGGCGGGTCTGGCCGCGGCCCGTGATGCGAACGACATGGCCGATGTCCCCGGTCTCTCGCGGCAACTGGCCTTCCACACGGGCGGCTTTTTCAACCACATCGTCTTCTGGAACAACATGGCCCCGGCGGGTAAGGGTGGTGGAGGGAAACCTGATGGCAAGCTCGCCGCGGACATCGCCCGCGACTTCGGCAGCCATGAGAAGTTCCTCGCCCACTTCACGACGGCGACTGAGAAAGTCGAGGGCAACGGCTGGGGCATACTCGCCTACCACCCCGCGCTGCGACGGCTCGTCGTCCTGACGATCATGAACCAGCAGCTTGGGACGCCGGCGGGGACCGTCCCGCTGCTCATGTGCGACGTCTGGGAACACGCGTACTATCTCAAGTACCAGAACAAGCGGGCGGACTACGTCAAGGCGTGGTGGAACGTGGTCAATTGGAAGAATGTGTCCGAGCGGTACTACGCGGCGATGGCGCATGCGTGAGCCGAGCCGCACCGGCTATTAGCCGGTGCCTTAAGGGCGGACGATGAACTGCGTAAAATGCCATGCCAAGATTGAGGCGGACAGCAAGTTCTGCAAAAGCTGCGGCGCCGCGGTTAACGATGCGGACGCCGCCAGCGCGGCGAGCGCGCCGCCTGCGACGGCGGACTCCAACCCGCTTTCTGCCGCTGTGACCCGCGCGGCGGACCCTTATCGCGACCCGGCGCTGGAGAAGCAGGTCTGGGAGGGCCGGCCGGCCTGGAAAGCGTACTATGGGGTTTGGCTACTCTGGCTGCTGGTGAGCGTTGCCGTCTTGTACGCCGCCCTCAAATGGACCGTCGCCGGCTCGACGGGGCGAACGGCCGCATGGCTCTTGATCGGCGCGTCCGCGCTCACATTACTGGTGCGCGAGGGGCTCGTCATTTTCAGCCGGCGCTATCGCCTGACGACGCAGCGGCTGTTCCTGCACCGCGGCATTCTCACGCAAACGACTGATCAATTGGAGCTGGTCCGGGTCGAGGATGTGCGCCTTCGCCAAGGGGTCGTGGACCGTATCGTGAATACCGGCGACATCGAGATCATCAGCTCCGACGAGACCGACAACAAGCTGGTCCTTCAATCCGTGAGCGCTCCTGCGGAAGTCGCGGAACACGTCCGCCGTAATGTCCGCGGGGCGAGGGGCAAGGGGGCGCTGTTTGTGGAGAATGTGTGACGCGGGCGTCACGATCGTTCAAGACGATGGGCCAGGAGGATGCCGAGATAGACGCCCGCCAATCCCAGCGCCACGCTCAGGATGAGATACAGGCCGGCGCGGAATGAGTGACCGCTCCGCGCCAGTTCATAGATCTCATAGGCAAATGTCGAGAAGGTCGTGTAGGCCCCGACGAAGCCCACGGCGATGGCCAGCCGCAGGGCGTCCGACACGACGCGATCGCGGATCAGCGTGAGAAAGAACGCCAGCAGCACACAGCCCGTCGCATTGACCACGAGCGTCCCCGTCGGAAAGCCGCGCGGGGCGAGGACGGTGACGGCGCCGCTGACGGCGAACCGGCAGATGGAGCCGACGAAGCCGGCCAGACCAATCAGTGCCGCCGTGGAGAGCCAGTTCATAGACTTGCGGGACAGGATGCTACTTGTTCGCCTAATCGATACGACGCAACGTGGCGCTGTTCCCAGAGATCCGTGGCGGGGGTGAACTTCTTGATGTCGGAGCGAGCGAGGTCGAGTTCCAACGCCTGCGAGCCGTCCGCTTCTCGCCGGATAATTGCCCCGTCGGGATCGACGACGAGCTGCGCGGAGTCAGACGCCACGATGACGTAAACACGGTTCTCCGCGGCGCGGGCGCGGGCCATGACCTCATCCGCCACTCGGCCTTTGGCGACGACGACCTGCGCCCCGGAGAGCGCGTGACAGCGTAACGGCGGAAAGGTCGCCAGCTCGGACGCCGCAACCTTTGCGACCCGCGCCCCGGCGGATTGCAGGGTCGAGAAAATACCATCGGCGTCCGCGCGGAGTTGGATCGTACAACGACCGCCGAGCGTAGCGGCTCGATACGGGGGTTCCGGGCTCAGAACGCGCTTGAGCGTTGCGGCGTCGATATTTGGAGGCTTGGAGTCGTGCGGCGTCATTTCAGCGGTGATCAAATGCTCGCCCTCTGCCTCGGCCTGAGCCAGAACGCGGCCCTCTGCGGAGACGATACGGCTCTGGCCGACGTACTCGAGGAAATCACCCTCCCGACCGCTCTTGCTGGCGCAGGCGAAGGGGACGCCGAATTCCATGGCGCGGGCGCGGATCAGGAAATCGGGGTGGATATTGCGATAGACGCGGCGCTCCTTGCTGGCGTTGACCCAGGCGGTCGGGAGGATCATGAACTGCGCGCCTTGCGCCGCGAGCGTCGCGGCGATTTCCGGCGCGCGGGCGTCGGCGCAAATGAGGACGCCCATCCGGCCGAATTCGGTGTCGAAGACGGAGAGTTTTTCCGCCGGGCTGAACCAGCGATTGTCGCAGTCCCAGAGGAAGCTCTTGCGGGCGATGCCGACGACGGCCCCGCCGCGATCGATGACCGCGGCGCTGTTGTAGAGCCTGCCGCCGGACTCCTCAACGAAACCGACGACAAGCCACAGTCCATGACGCTCGGCGTATTTCGAGAAGCGGTCCAGGACGACGGGCGTGCGCTCGATGTCGGTCTGCATGTAGCGGGTTGCGGACTTGAGCCAATAGGCGGGATAGGTCGCCTCCGGCAGGACGAGCAGGTCCGCGCCGGCCTCTGCGGCCTGATTCGCGAGTCTCTCCACCACCTGCCAGACGCCCGCCGACTCCGCCAGCGTCATCGCCTGCATCTGGCCGCATGACACGATCATTCAACGTTCTCCTGTACGGCCGGCGGCGCCGCTCGGCGGCGCAGCCGCGACCGCTGCATGATAGACGTTTTTGTCGGTGATGCCAGCGGTTGTGACCGACGCCCGTAAATTGCTGGTAATGCCACTGTCCATATAATCCGTTGTCGGCCAACAGACCGCGCCGGCGCGAGCGAGCAAAGATGGACAAACGCGATTATTACGAAGTGCTCGGCGTCTCGCGTGGCGCGGACGATACGGATATCAAGAAGGCCTATCGCCGCCTTGCCAAACAGCACCATCCCGACGTCAACAAGGGCAACAAGGACGCGGGGGAGCGATTCAAGGAAATTCAGGAGGCCTACGACGTCCTGTCCGACAAGGACAAGCGCCAGCGATACGACCAGTTCGGCCATGCGGGCGTCGATCCGCGCTTTGCCGGGGCCGGCGGGCCGCAGGCGTGGTCTTCTGCTGACGGCGTTCCGATCGACTTCGAGAATCTCGGCGACATCTTTGACTTCGCCTTCACCCGCGGCGGCGGCGGTGCAAGGGGGTCGGGCTCGGTCTTCGAGCGGTTCTTCCGCGAGCGCGGCGATGGTCGCGAGGCCGCGTCCACGGCGACGATGCCCGCGCAGGACGTTGAGCACGCTGTCCTGCTGACGTTTGACCAGGCGATTCGCGGGACGACGCTGGAATTGCAACTGACCGGCTCGCGCGGGAGCGAGACGATTTCCGTCAAGATTCCGCCGGGCGTCAACGAGGGCCAGCGGATCCGCATCAAGGGCAAGGGCAACATGAATCGGCGCGGGGCCGGAGACCTGTATGTTGTCTGCAATATTCAGCCACACGCGTATTTCCGCCGCGTCGATCATGACATCTACCTGGAGGCGCCGCTGACGATCGTGGAGGCGGCGCTGGGTGCAAAGATCGATCTGCCGACGCTGGACGGCGTCCGCACGGTCACCATCCCCCCGGGGACGGCCAGCGGTTCGCGGCTGCGGCTGGCGGGGCTCGGCGTCGCCAATCCGAAGACGGGCCAGCGCGGCGATCAATTTGTGGTCATCAAGATCGTCCCGCCGCCGCTGCCGACGCCGGAGCAACGGGAGCTGCTGGATCGACTGGCCGCATCCAACGTGGGCGCTCCGCGCGAAGGGCTGTGGTCGTGAGCCCTATCACTCGGCGCTCCCTGTTGGTCGCGGCTCTGGTGACGGCCTATCTCTCCGGCCAACCCCGCGCGTATGGGCAAGGTGAACCTCCCACAACAACGGCCCGCGTTAATGAGGCGGCATCGCAGCCCGCCTCCGCGCTCTCCGGCGACGAGCGCCTTCTTCACTGGCGGCAGGTCTTTTTCTGGGCCGCCGTCCTACTGCTGATCTTTTTCATCGCTGCATGGGTCATCATCCGTTTTTCCCTTCGCTATCGGGCGTACCTTTTTCGTGAAAAGCCGCCGCCTACGCCGAGCGAGGACGTATGGAGGATGCACCGGGTTCCGGAACATGATGTGCAAGAGGGCGAACCGAGAGAGGAATAGCTATTGCCGCGGATGGAATTTCTGGTGGATGGATTTCAGGCGGCTGGAGTCGACGTGCGTGTAGATCTGCGTCGTGGCGACGTTGGCGTGGCCCAGGAGTTCCTGAACGATGCGCAGGTCGGCCCCGCCTTCGAGTAGGTGCGTCGCGAAGCAGTGGCGGAGGGTGTGCGGGCCTACCGGGATTTGAATGCCGGCCATGCCCGCGTAGCGGCTGACCAGCCGCCAGATGTTCGTGCGGTCGAGCGGCGAGCCGGTTCGCGAGACGAAGAGGGCCTCGATGTCGCCGGCCGCCAGTGTCATCGCTGGGCGCAAGGACCGAAGGTACTCGCGGACGGCGTCGATGGCATGGGAGCCGATCGGCACCACCCGCTCTTTACCGCCCTTCCCGAAACAGCGGGCGTAGCCGACGTCGAGATTCACATCCTTGACCCGCAGGCCGGCCAATTCCGAAACGCGCATGCCCGTCGCATAGAGCATTTCCATAATCGCCCGATCGCGGGCGTAAAAAGGTTCGCCCGGTTGCGGGGCAGCGAGCAGGTCTTCTACTTGACGCTGCCGGAGCGTGTGCGGCAAGGTCTTCCACTTCTTGGGCGTTTCCAGGAGGGAGCTCACATCGGTCGTCGCCGCGCGGACCATGAACAAGTAGCGCAGGAACATCTTGACCGATACGAGATGACGAGCGATGGACGAGAGGGCCAGCCGGCGTTCCGAAAGGCGGACAAGATAGGACCGCACGGTCAGCGTCGTCACGTGATCGACGGTGCGGACGTCCCGGGCGTCCAATTCGACAAGAAATTCCCGCAGGTCCCGGGTGTACGCCTCGATGGTGTTGGCCGCCAGACCGCACTCGGATACGAGATAATCGACGAATTGCCGCAACAAGACCGGCCAGTTCGCCGACGGACTTCCCGCGGATGGGCCGGAGACGCCCAGCGGGACTTCCGCGATCTCGGGCCGCGGAATCGTCGGGGGGCGTCGTACGATCTGAGGCTGCACGAAGGACCGCCTTCCCAAACAACGAAGGTGGCGAGCCTCCGCGGACGTCAGACCATTTATCGACCTCTGTGTCGAGCCAAGTTGAGCGTAGAGACACACTTGGTTCGCGACCGGTCGGCCATTCGCCCGATGCGCGATGAGATTGGCGGGGGCTGGTAAAAAAAAGAGGCATGGCAAACAATAACCGGCCGTTGACGGGCGTTTTGGATGGTAAGGCGGGATTTTTCGTCGCATTTCGGCATTCGACGAAGGAGCGGCTCGCCGGGGTGAGGGAGTGGTTCTCATGGATGCCTATCGAGTTGGAAGGTCCGTCTGCGCTTCGGTTCTAATTACGCTGTTTTTTGCGATCCCGCTTTCCGCTCAACCTCAACCACCGGTGCCGCCCCTGCCACCGCCGCCCGTACCACCGCAAAACCCCATCACGGAAGAAAAGCGAATCCTCGGAAAGCTTTTGTTCTGGGACGAACAGTTGTCCAGCGACAACACGGTTGCCTGCGGAACCTGCCATCGCCCTGCCGTCGGCGGGAATGATCCACGCATTGCGCGTAACCCGGGGCTGGACCTCATTCTGAATACGCCGGATGACAAACTCGCTTCGCCGGGAGTCATCAGTTCGGACACGACCAACAAATTCAGCATTGATCCCGTGTTTGGTCTGCTCCCACAGATTACAAACCGCGCCGCCAATTCGTTCATGTTCGGCTTTTTCGCGCAGGACATTTTTTGGGACGGCCGGGCCCGATCGGAGTTCACCAATCCGGAGTCGGGCAATGTCAGCATTCCGCTGGGCGGTGCGTTGGAGAGCCAGGCCATCGCACCGATCCTCAGCAGCGTCGAGATGGGACACGTCGGCCGCTCATGGCCGGAAGTGATCGCCAAGTTGGCTCTCGTCACGCCGATGATTCTGGCTGCGAATCTGCCCGCGGACATCGCGGCGGTCCTGGACAGCAATCCCAGTTACCCTGATCTCTTCGCCGCCGCCTTTGGCGATCCGGCCATCACCGCCGAGCGGATCGCCTATGCGATCGCCACCTACGAGCGGACTGTCGTGCCCAACCAGACGCCCTGGGATGCGTTCAATGCGGGCAACCAAAACGCGCTGACGCCGAACCAGGTGCAAGGACTGAATGTCCTTCGCGGTTCCCCTTGCACGATCTGCCACGTCCCGCCGCAATTCACCAATAATACGTTTCAGAACATCGGCCTCCGCCCCCTCGCCGAAGACAACGGGCGGCAGGCGGTGACCGGCCTCGCGGGGGATCGGGGCCGATTCAAAGTGCCCACGCTGCGCAACGTCGGACTCAAGCCGACGTTTATGCACAATGGGCAGTTCTCCACCCTGGGTCAGGTGATCGGGTTCTATGCCAACGGGGCCGCCCAATTCCCGGACAATCGCTCGCCGATCCTGCCCGTGGCGCTGCCGCCGCAGGCCGTACCGCAGGTGATCGACTTCCTGGTGAACGGGCTGACCGACCCTCGGGCCGCGGCGGAGCAATTTCCGTTTGACCGGCCGATGCTCTTTTCCGAACGGCCCAATCGCAATCCGTCCATCGTCGGCGCGGGCACGCCGGGGACGAATGGTATCGTTCCCGCCATGATCGCGGTGAGCCCGCCGAACGTCGGCAACATCGACTTCAAGATCGGCGTCGCCTCGGCCCTGGGCGGCGCGCAGGCCTACGTGGCTTATTCGGAATCAGCGCCGGTCAATGGGCAGCTTGTTAATCCGGTGTTGAACGGCCCGATGACGCTCGGCGGCGCAGGAGCAGGCGCAGGGTTAGGAACCTGGCAATGGCCGATCGATCAACTCGCCGTGTCGGCCTGTGATGTGTACCTGCAATGGCGTGTCGAGGATCCCGCCGCCGCGGACGGCATCGCGCTGTCACCCATCGCCCATCTCCGAATGATCCCCTACCTGTGCGGCGGGGATATGAATTGCGATGGCGTAGCAAACGGTCTCGATGTGCAGGCGCTGACGGAGGCGATGCTCGATCCCGCCGGGTACGCGGTGCACTATCCTGATTGCAATGCGGCCCACGGCGATTTCAACGGAGATAATCTGGTCAATCTCGCCGACGTTCAGCCGTTCGTTGAGGAGGCGATGCAGGAGCCGTAAGGCATCGATAAAAAAACCCACCTTCACGCTCACGCGGGAAAGTGGGTGGATCGAGGCTGACGGGACTCGAACCCGCAACCTCCGGCGTGACAGGCCGGCGCTCTAACCAATTGAGCTACAGCCCCAATGAAGAGGCAAACGGCCACGATATTCGTGGCCGTGAGGGAAGGAAAGTATAGCGCGGCGATTTGAGTGTCAAGCGGAGCGCGTCGGGCAGAAAAAACCGATCACGATCCCGTCAACTCCACAGGATCAATCCCGTGTCAAACCGGTGCGTCAGGTCCGGGTGGCGGGGGACGATGCGGACCGCGTAGCCGTGCTGACCGCTGCGATGGCACGGCACCTCGCCGTTAAACCAGTACGTGCCATTCTCGATGTGGTCGCGGCAGGACATTGCTTCGCTGGCGCCCTCGACGAGATGGCCATGGGCGTCGACGCGACCGTGATACAGCTCGACGGCCACGTCGTCCGGCTTGACGTCGCCGAGATGGACCCTGGCGCGGACGCTGACCGTCGATCCGACGGGCATCTCATCGCCGCTATTGGATTGGACTTCCTCCACCTTGACCTTGGCCCAATGGGCGCCCACGTCGTGTTTCCAACGGGCCAGGTCTTTGGCCCGTTGATAATGGTCATAGGAGAGCCGGCGCCAGCGCTGCGCAGCGGGGACGTAGAGCCGGTTGGCGTATTCCTCGATCATCCGATTGGTATTGAACATGGGGCAAATGGTTCGCATGGAGGCCTTCATTCGGCCGAGCCAACCGCGCGGCAGGCCGTCCGCGCCGCGATCGTAGAATAGCGGGACGATCTCCTTTTCGAGCAAGTCGTAAATCGCCTCGCCTTCGCTGTGGTCGCGGTACGCGGCATCTTCGTAAACCCGGCCCTCGTCGATGGCCCAGCCGTTCTCGCCGTCAAAGGCCTCGGGCCACCAGCCATCCAGCACGGAGAGGTTGACGCCGCCGTTGGGAGCGACCTTCATGCCGCTGGTACCGGAGGCTTCGCGCGGCTTGATCGGATTGTTGAGCCAGACGTCGGCCCCTTGAACCAGGGCGCGGGCCACGGTCATGTCATAGTTCTCGATAAAGAGTATTCGACGGCGGAATTCCGGTTGCGTGATGTTGGACATGATCTCCTTGATCACGGCCTTGCCGTTGTCATCCCGCGGGTGCGCCTTGCCGGCAAAGATCAACTGCACCGGACGCTCGGGGCTGCTGAGGATTTTTAACAGGCGCTGGGGATTGCGGAACAGTAGCGCGCCGCGCTTATAGGGGGCGAAGCGGCGGGCGAAGCCGATGGTCAGGGCCTCGGGGTCAAGGTACTCGTCGGCCGCTTTGACCTCCGCCGGGGGCGCACCGCGGCGACGGAACTGCTCCTTCACGCGCCGGCGTGCGAAGGCCACGAGGGCGATCCGTTTGCGCTCATGCATCCGCCAAAGCTCGAGGTCGGGAATCTCATCCACGCGTCGCCAGACATCGTGATCCACGGGGTTTTCGGCCCAGGTCGGACCGAGGTAGCGATCGAGCAGATCCGCCATTTCCGGCGCGATCCACGTATTCGTGTGAATACCGTTGGTAATTGACGTGATGGGCACCTCGTCGCGCGGCGCGCCGGGCCACACGCGGTGCCACATTTCTCGTGAGACGTGGCCGTGCAATGCACTGACACCGTTGGCCGCCCCGGCCAGCCGGAGGGCCATTACCGCCATGCAGAACTCCTCTTTGGCGTCGGAGGCATCGATTTTTCCCAGCGCCAAAAATTCCTCCGGCTTCAGACCGGCGTCGGGCAGAAAGGGCGACAGGTACTTTGTGACCAACTCGTCCTCGAAGCGATCGATTCCCGCCGGCACTGGCGTGTGCGTTGTGAATACCAGACTTGCGTTCACGGCCTCGCGGGCTTCGGCGAAGCTCAGGCCGTCCTTCTCCGTACGCTGACGGATTCGCTCCAAGGCGAGGAAGGCCGCGTGCCCTTCGTTCATGTGGCAGACATCGGGCAGCATCCCGATTTGCGACAAGGCGCGAAGCCCCCCGATGCCCAATAGCACCTCCTGGCGGATTCGCGTTTCCTCATCGCCGCCGTACAACCGGAACGTGATCTCGCGATCCCGCGGGTCATTCTCCTTCACGTCCGCGTCGAGCAAAAAGAGCGGAACCCTTCCGACCTGCACGCGCCAGACGTTGGCGATTACCGAGCGATCCGCGATCGGCAGCGCGACCGTCAGGAATTCTCCATTTTCTTTTTTTACCGGCGTGATGGGAGCCTGGTAAAAGTCGAACGAGGGATATTCCTCCAATTGCCAGCCGTCGCTCGAAAGCCGCTGATGGAAATAGCCCTGGCGATAAAGCAGGCCCACGCCGACCAGGGGAAGTCCCAGGTCGCTGGCGCTCTTGAGGTGATCCCCGGCCAGTATTCCCAGGCCGCCGGAGTAGATCGGCAGCGATTCGTGCAGCCCGAATTCCATGGAGAAGTAGGCGATTCTCGCATCACGCAGGTCGGCGTAACTTCGGCCGAACCACGTTTCGCCGTTCATGTACGCATCGAAGGATTCGAGGACGCGATCCATGTGGGCCAGATACGCCTTGTCGGCCGCGGCCTGGTCCAGGCGACGCTGCGCCAAGTGGGCCAGCATCTTGACCGGATTCTGGTTCATGTCCTCCCAGAGGTCCGGATTCAGGCGGCGGAAGAGTTCCATCGCGTCCGCGTTCCAGCTCCACCAGATGTTGTAGGCCAGTTCACGCAATCGCGCGAGTCGCTCGGGGAGCGCCGGCACCACGGTATAGGTTCTCAGGCGATACATGATCGCTCCATTCTATTAATCCTCAGGTCGATCGACCGCGGCCGGTGTACCAGTCAATGGCCTTTCGCAACCCGTCGCGAAACGTCACGATCGGACGGAAACCGATCACCTTCTCAGCCAGTTTCACGTCGGCCCAGGAGTGCTTGATGTCGCCCGGCCTCGGGGGGACGTAATTCGGCCGGATGTTTTTTCCCAGTTCGGCGTTGATGGCCTGGATAATCGCGTTGATCGAGATCGACTCGCCGCAGGCCACGTTGATGACCTCGCCGCGGACCTCGGTCTTAACGGCCCGCAGGTTGGCTTCGATGATATTGTCGATGTACGTGAAATCGCGCGTCTGTTCGCCGTCGCCATATACCGTCGGTGCGCGACCTTCGGCGATGGCCGTGATGAAGGCAGGAATCGCGGCGGCGTATTGGCTCGTGGGGTCCTGCCGCGGGCCGAAGACGTTGAAGTAACGGATCGTGAGCGTCGCCATCCCATAGCATCGCGCAAACGCCGTGCAATAGTACTCGCCGGTGAGCTTTTGCACCGCGTAAGGACTCAGCGGGCTGGGCTTGATGGTCTCCACTTTGGGAAGGACTTCCGACTCGCCGTATGCGGAACTGCTTCCCGCATAGATAAACCGCTCGACCTTTGCGTCTCGCGCGGCAACCAGCATGTTGAAGGTGCCCTGCACGTTGGAACGATGGCTGGCGACCGGATCGGCAACGGACTTGGGCACGGAAGGCAGCGCAGCTTCGTGCAGGACAACGCGAACACCCTGGCATGCACGCTGGCAGATCGACGGGTCTGCCATGTCTCCATCCAAAAGTTCGATTTGATTGCCGAACGGGGCGAGATTCTCGCGCTTGCCGGTAAGGAAGTTGTCCAGGACGCGCACGCGGCGGCCGTCCTTGACCAAACGCTCCACCAGATGCGAACCGATAAAGCCCGCTCCACCCGTCACCAAATATTCCATCGAGCCATGTCCTCATGAAGGGCGGTCGCTGCACGACGTCCGCCCTAGATTCGTCCTACTATCGCGATCCCGTGCCGATTGGCCAGCGCAATTGTCTCCGCGGGAGACAAGAGCAGCGTCTTGCCCGCTTCAACGACGACTGCCGCGGCCCGCGCTCGAGCCAGCCCCTCGATCGTGCCGGGGCCGATGGTAGGGACGTCGAAACGCATGTCCTGGTTCGGTTTGGCGACCTTGACAAGGGTCCACCCGCCGGATCGGCACAGTTCGCCCGCCCGTGCAATCATCGCGTCCGTGCCCTCGATCGCCTCGATCGCAATGATGTCCTTGTCCTTGACCGCGACCGATTGGCCGATGTCCAGGCGGCCCATTTCCTTGGCGATGGACCATCCCAGCTCGGCGTCGGCGGCCTGAGCGGGCGAGAGGCGAAGGTTTCCCAGCGCGCCCTCGGCGGCCATCGCGTCCCGGCAATAGGCCGTTGAATCGATCAACTCCACACCCTTGCGCCGCATCTCGTCGGCCACGGCGCGAAGGAGATTGTCGTTTCGCCGATCCTTCGCGCCGAAGTACCAGACCTTGATGCTAGTCCAATCCGGCAGGTACGCCAACCATTGTCGCCAGGGGGATCGGTCGAGCATACGGGTCTTGCGGACGCGGCCGGCCATAATGACCTGGTGAGCCTGTTCCCTGCGGAAGATGCGAATCCAGCGACCGAGCCTTGCGACTCCCGCTTCGTAAAAAGCGTCGGCGTCGGTGAAGAGCCGCGCGTCACAACAACTGTGCAGACCGACGACGACGACGCGGAGCCCGGCTTCCTTGGCGCCGCGCAGGACCATGGCGGGGAACACGCCTTCACCGGCGATGAGTCCTAATGTTTGGTTGCTTGGGGTCATTATTCAAACGTATCGGAAGAATTCGCAGGGATTGTATCAGAGAAACGGCCACGCGAAGCGGCGCTACTTCTTCGCAATCATAACCCGCAAGCGTTCGAGATTTGAGCGATCAAACTCAACGCCTCTGTCGGATTCCTTGGGTGTTTCAAGGATTCTGGGAACGGCCGCGAGGCGAGCGTCGTTCAGGATGTTCTCGAAGCCACGCACGCCGATGCGACCCTCGGTAATGTGGTCGTGCCGGTCAACCCTGCTGCCGCGTTCGCCCTTCGAGTCGTTGGCGTGTATGCAACTGACGTTTTCGAAACGGACGGAGGCGGCGAGTTCGTCGGTCATCCGTTGATAGTCGGCGATGTCCGAGAGGTCATAGCCCGCCGCGAAGAGGTGGCAGGTGTCGAGACAAGTTCGTATGCGGCCCGGGTCTTTTGAGGCCGCCATGATCCTTCCGAGATGCGCGATTTCAAAGCCAATCGCGGAGCCCTGGCCCGCCGTGACCTCCAATGCGATGGTGGTTTTGAAGCCGGGTGTGGCCGCGTGGATTTGATCGAGCGATTGGGCGATACGGGCGATACCGGCATCGACACCCTGGCCCATGTGGGCGCCGGGGTGCACCACTAACGAAACCACACCGAGGGCCTCGCAGCGTGTCAGTTCATCGATCATCGCCGCGATGCTCTTCTGGCGAAGGGCGTCGTCGGGCGAGGCCATGTTGATCAAGTAACTGGCGTGCGCGACCACAGGAGTGATCCGTGTGGCCGCCATCGCTTGGCGAAACTCGGCCGCTTGTCCGTCGGTCAGCGGCTTGGCGACCCATTGCCGCTGGTTCTTTACGAAGATCTGCAGACAGTCGCAACCCGCCTGGACGGCGAGGTCGAAGGCAAGGTGAAGCCCTCCGGCGACGGACATGTGTGCACCGAAGCGTTGTTGTTTGGGGGAATCCGCCATGGGCCGGGATTGTATGTGACGAGTCGCCGAGTCGCACGACGGCAATGCCTACGAGATGCGTGACGCGCTGCCAGCGGCTAAAATCGGGGCATGATGGATGGGAACTCGAAGAATAAGCCCCAGACTCTCGGCGAGCTTCGCGCGGCGGGCTGGCGGCCCAAAACTGTCAAACAGGAATTGCACGACAACCTTCTGCGGAAACTCTCCGCGCACGAAGAGTTGTTTCCCGGCATCATTGGTTACGAGGACACGGTCATTCCCGAGGCTTGCCTCGCCATCCTGGCCAAGCATGACATGCTCTTTCTTGGCGAAAAAGGGCAGGCCAAGAGCCGGCTTATGCGCGGTCTTGTTCGGCTGCTCGATCCGGAGATTCCATATGTCGCAGGTAGCGAGTTGCACGACGATCCGCTCAAACCGATCAGCACCTTTGCAAGGCGAGTCATCGCCGCCGAGGGCGACCGCACGCCGATTGAGTGGTGGCCGCGGGACGCACGATATGCCGAGCGGCTGTCGCCCGGTACCAAATTCGCGGATGTCATTGGTGAGATCGACCCGTCGAAGCTGGCCGCGGGGACGAGCATGTCGGCCGAGGAGGCTCTGCATTTTGGACTGATCCCGCGGATGAATCGGGGCCTGTTCGCTATGAATGAGGTCCCGGAGCTGGACGAACTCGTGCAGGTCGGGCTCTTCAACATCCTCGAGGAGCGGGACGTGCAGATTCGCGGCTTTCCGATCCGCTTCGATCTGGACATCGTCATTCTCTTCTCGGCCAACCCCGCGACGTACAACCGCAGCGGCAAGGTCATTCCGCAATTGAAAGACCGAATCGGCTCATTGATTCGTACCCATTACCCCCGCCAGCGCGAGACGGGGATCACCATCATGGAACAGGAAGCCGGCGTGACGCTTGACGGTCAGTTTCCGGTGCGCGTGCCGCTGTTCATGAAGGAAATCTGCGAGCAGATTACGATCGAGGCAAGAGACTCGGATTTCGTGGACGCGGCCTCCGGCGTCAGTGCGCGATTTTCGATCGCCAACTATCGCACGATGATTGCCAGTGCGCGGCGGCGGGCCGCGATTCTCGGAGAACCCGGCGCCGTGCCACGGATCAGCGACCTCGGCCACCTTGCCGCCTCGTCGATGGGCAAGCTTGAACTGGACCTCATGAGCAGCCATCAGCTAAGCGAGGAACAGGTGCTGGAGGCGGTGCAAGTTACCTCGATCAAGAAAGTGTTCGACGAGTATTGCGACAAACACGGGTTCGAGGAGATCGCGTCCATCTTCGGCAAGGGCGTGAAGATCGAGGTCGGCGACCTGCTGCCGTCGAACGCCTACGCTGAGCGCCTCAAGCGTGTTCCGCCGGCGTGGGAAAAGGCGTTTGAGATCAACCCTTCCGATGATCCCGCGATGCGGGCGAGCTGCGTGGAGTTCGTCCTCGCTGGGCTGCATGCGCATGAGAAGATTTCTCGCTCCGTGAAACACGGGCGAGTGAGCTACCAAACATGAACGCACCAAGATGACTCAGCGTAACCCACTCATGCCCGGCGGAATCGTCCATACCTATCTCGGTTACGACCCCGTGCGCTTCCCGATGCCCGCCGCCGAAGCGCCCGATCTCGTTTCACCCGCGTTCGAGCACATGCTCGCCTATGGGTCGCTGGGCGATTTGACGCCGAAACAACTCGCCGAGGCGGTCGAGATTGATCCGTCGCAGATCGCCGGCCTGGGGCCCAGCCTTTCTTCGCTGCTGGCCATGCTCGAAGAGCGAAGGCGGCGAATCCTCGAGACCTACGAAACGACGCGTGCGCGAAGCGCGGCCGACGAGGCTTATCGGCAAATTGTGCAAAACGCGTCCGTCCCGCCGCACTTCAAAAAGCAATTCGACCGCGCCGTTCGTGACGAGCAAGTCATCGACTTAGAGCGGCTGTGGTATCAAGCGGATGTGAAGGAGATCGAGCCTCAGGCCTTTGCTTCTCAACTGCTCCAGATCATCGAGCGGCTTGGCGAGAAGTATGAGGTTGAGAAGCTGGCCTCCAAGTACCCGTTCACCGGCCGGCAGCCCATGGAGGTTCCCAATGCGTTGGAGATCAAGGAAGAGCTGGAGACCATCGACCGGCTCATCCAGCAACTCAAAGAAGCGGCCAGGAACGCCAAACTGTATGTCGTCAACATGGATGAGCTGGCCCGCTTTGCCAGCGAAGAACAGATGGAAAGCCTGGAGGCGATGCGCCGGCAGGTCGAAGAGCTGCTCCGGCACCTCGCGGAAGAGCAGGGCCTGCGGGATCAGGACGGTCGCTACAGCCTCACACCCAAGGCCTTCAAGATTTTCCAGACAAAGCTCCTCGACCGCATCTTCGCCGATCTTTCCGCTGCCAAAGCCGGCCGTCACCAGCAGCAGATCACCGGAGAAGGGGCTGTCGAGCTACAGCGCACCAAGCCCTACGAATTCGGCGACAGCCTGGCGAATATGGATGTGCCGGGCTCACTGATGAATGCGATGATTCGTGAGAAAGGAAAAGTCGGAATTCGGAATGCGGACCGCGGAATGAAAGAGGCGGCTGATTCCCGCAAGGTGCGTGTACTTCCGGAAGACATCGAGATTCACCTGACGCGCAATACACCCAAATGCGCCACGGTCGTGTGCATGGACATGAGCGGGTCGATGCGCTACGGCGGGCAGTACATTAACGTCAAGCGCATGGCCCTTGCGCTGCACGGCCTGATCCGTACGGAGTACCCCGGCGACTTCGTGGACTTCGTCGAGATCTACACCCTCGCCAAACGCCGCCACATTTCCGAGGTCCTGCAACTCCTCCCCAAGCCGGTCACGATCTACGATTCGCGCGTCCGCCTGAAGGCCGACTTGTCCGACGAACGAGTGACGGAGCACGACCTCCCGCCTCACTTCACCAACCTCCAACAAGGCCTCGCGTTGGCTCGCCAAATCCTACAGGGCCAGGACACTCCCAACCGCCAGATCATCCTCATCACCGACGGACTGCCTACAGCACATTTCGAAAAGAACTGGCTTTACCTGCTGTATCCGCCGGATCATCGGACCGAGACATTTACGCTGCGCGAGGGCCTGCTCTGCCGGCAGCAAGGCATTACGATCAACACGTTTCTTTTGTCCTCGTGGGGCCAGACCGAGGACGATGTTCGTTTCGCCTATCGCCTGTCTGAAAACACACAGGGGCGGGTTTTTTTTGTGGGCGGCCGCGAACTCGATCGATTTGTGGTGTGGGATTATCTGCAGCGCCGCCGATTCTTGATCGGCTGAAGAGGGAACAGCCCGCTTTTTCACCGTGACCCCATAAAACAGTTTCCTACTCTTTTGCCTTTTGGTATAATTGAGAGGCGGTGAGGAGTTCTGAGACGCTGGCCGTTCCACTCCGATAGAGTTTGGATCGTCGCATCGCCTAAAAGAGGACCGGCAGGCCCCTAAAGGCCTGACGACCGCTTTCGGCGCCGCTCGATAACGCTGGAGGGCAACAATGGGGAAATCACGATGGGCGGTCTTTGTTTCTGCCTTGGGCCTGTTAACATCCAATTTCCCGGTAATCGCAGCGAATCCTCAGACGATCCCCGCCCGAGGCCGTTTCGTTCGTCTGGACGCCAAGGCATCGAGTGACGCCGCCCGCCTGGCGCTGGCCCCGCGTCTGGCGATTGACTACGGCTCATTTTCCCTTGTCGAACTTGAAGATGCGGATTTTGTCAGGCTGAAATCGTCCGGCATCTCTTATCATGACCAATCGCAGGCGTATTCGCTGATCCTGGGGGAATCCCGCTTTGATCCCCTTCACGAAGCGCCGACCCTTCCCGCGGCGTGGGCGGCGCAGCCCCGCGCCGACGGCAAGGCGTTTCGTCTTGTTCAGTTTGTCGGCCCGACCAAAAGCGAATGGCTGGATCGCCTTCGAGCGGATGGCGCCGAGATCGTCCAATACCTCCACCCCTACACCTATATCATTTATTCGGAATCCACCGCCGTCACGAACCAACTCGCGATTCCCGTCGTCCGCTGGGCCGGCGAGTTTCATCCGGCGTACAAGGTCATGCCGCGGTGGCGCGCGTTGGCCGCCGAGCCGGTGGCGACAAAGGTCGTGATCTTTCGCGGTGCGGGTTCCCAAGGGATTGTTGAATCGGTCAAGGCGCTCGGCGGCAAACTTGACGGCATCGCCTCCACCGACCCTGCCTTTGACGTCGCCACCTTTCAGTTGCCGGGCGACAAGTTTCTCGATGTCGCCGCCCTGGCGGGCGTGTACAGCATCCAACCCATCCCGACGGACGGCGGATTGCGCGGCGAGATGAGCAACCAGGTCAACGTCAACAACGTCAACGGATCGAACCAGGCGTTTCCTGGCTATCTTACGTGGCTCTCCGGCGTCGGCCTCTCCGGCGCAGGGGTCCGAATCGCCAACGTCGACGGCGGCGTACAGGAGACGCACACTAATCTCGTCAACCGCTTTGTTGTCTGCGTCGGCACCACGTGCAGCGCGACTTCCAGCAGCCATGGCACTCACACGGCGGGCATCATGGCCGCGGACGGAACCTCCGGTGTCCTCGACAGCTTCGGCTTCCAGCGCGGCCTGGGCGTCGCGCCGGGCGCGAATCTTGTTGAGCAGGTGTACAGCCCGTGGTTCCAAAACCCCGGCGGCATGCTTCTGCTCATGACCGATTCGTACAACAACGGCGCTTCGCTCTCCGGCAACAGTTGGGGTCCCGCGGGATCGCCGCAGGGATATGATGACGACACGCGCCAATGCGACGTCGGCGTCCGCGATGCGGATCCGGTTGCCCCCGGCAATCAGCCGCTCAGCTTCGTGCTCTCGTTCATGAACGGCAACGGCGGCACCAGCTCCCAGGGTTCGCCCGACGAGGGCAAGAACATTTTCACCATCGGCTCGACCAAAATGCAGACCAGCGGCGGGACGCAGATCCTGGAGATCGACGACCTGTCGTCGAACTCCGCTCACGGACCGGCCCTGGACGGGCGCAAGATTCCGCACATGGTCGCCCCGGGTTGTTACGTGGATTCCACGGTTCCCACCAACTCATACGGGCTGAATTGCGGCACCAGCATGGCCTCGCCGCACGTTTCCGGTGCGGTCGCGCTTTTCATTGAGTACTACCGCGGCCTTCCCGATTACACGACGG
Organism: Phycisphaerae bacterium; assembly: GCA_035275405.1. Taxonomy (NCBI): domain Bacteria; kingdom Pseudomonadati; phylum Planctomycetota; class Phycisphaerae; species Phycisphaerae bacterium. The sequence continues at coordinate 275,687 of DATEMU010000015.1, read as the reverse complement.
ACCCAAGCCCCGCGCTCGTGAAGGCCGCATTTCTCGCCATCGCCCGCGATCTTGCCGGTCATCTCGACGCCGACGGAGGCACGCTGGGTCACGTTTTTGACAACAAGCAGGGCTGGGGACGCATGGACCTCGAAGCGGTCGTTGATCCGGCGAATGCAGTGCAGTACATTGATAACCCGGTCGTCTTCAACAACACGGGCGAAGAATGGGTCCGTAATGTGTCCGCGGAGGACCCCTCCAAACCCATCCGCATCATGCTGGTATGGACCGATGCTCCCGGACACGGTCTGGGTGGCAGCAGTCCCGCGTGGAATAACAACCTTGATTTGACCGTCGTAGATGGCGCCAACACCTATCGGGGGAACGTTTTCGACGTGAACGGATGGTCGACCACCGGCGGCTCGGCCGATGATCGAAACAACACCGAAGGGGTGTTCATCGGGCCGACGGCGCCGAATGCCTACACGATTAGGGTTTCGGCAGCGAATATCAACTCCGATGGTGTGCCCAATTCCGGGGATGCGACGGACCAGGACTTCGCGATCGTATGCTACAACTGCGCCCAGGACCCGACCTTCACACTTGCTGTGACGCCGACTCCGCAGTCGGTGTGCGCTCCGGACGACGCGGTTTACAAGGTCGATGTCGGCTCGATTCTCGGTTTTTCTGACGCCGTGACACTCAGTGCCAGCGGACATCCCGCCGGCACTACGGCCGGTTTTGGAACCAACCCCATCACTCCACCCGATTCGACGACGATGACGATCTCCAACACCGGCGCGGCGTCCGCGGGTTCGTACGACATTCTGGTGACGGGGACGTCCGGACCGACCATGCGGTCCTCAACAGTGCGACTAAACCTGTTCACCGCCTCGCCGGGAATCTCAACGCTGCTAACGCCACCAAACGGCGACACCAACCAAACCCTTCGACCGAACTTTACGTGGACCGCCGCCACCCAGGCCGCGACCTATACCATTGAAATCGCCACGGACGCCGGCTTTGGTTCAATCGTGCAGAGCGCCAGTGGCCTTACTTCGCCGGCGTTTACTCCGGCCAGCGATCTGGCCATGTTCACCACGCATTACTGGCGGATTCGCGCGACCAACACCTGCGGAACAGGGCCGGGTTCGGCGGTCTTCAGTTTCACGACCCGCGCCATCCCTCCGATTCTTCTGGTAGACGATGACGACAATTCGCCCGACGTTCGCAGCTATTACACGACAGCCCTGAACGCCCTGGGGAAGAGCTATGACGTCTGGAACACTAACAACACCGACACCGAGCCTTCCGCCGCGGAGCTAAGTCCGTACAAGATTGTGATCTGGTTCACCGGCGATGAGTTCGGCGGCTTCTGTGGTCCCGGCGCGGCGGGAGAAAGTGCCCTGGGCACCTGGCTCAGTTCCGGCAAGCGGCTGTGGATGGTCAGCCAGGATTATCTCTACGATCGCGACTCGCCCAGCGGCGTCCCCACGTTGTTTATGCAGATGTACCTGGGCATGGCCAGCCCGGGGCAGAACGACATCACTCAGACGACCGTGACCGGCCAGAATGTGTTCAGCGGCCTCGGCCCGTACACGCTCAGCTATCCCTTCGCCAATTTCAGTGATCGAATCAGCCCGAATGAAACGGCGCTGCTGGCCTTCAGTGGGAATGCCGGCACACCGCCCCAAGCGGCCATTTCCAAGGACAGCGGCGCCTACCGAACGGTCTTCTTTGGCTATCCCTGGGAGGCGATCCCCACGCCGGCCGGTCGTGAGGCGGTCATGCAGCGGGTACTCGACTGGTTCACACCGCAGTGCGGCAACCTCCGCGGCGATATGAACGGCAGCACGACACGGGACGGAGCGGATATCGCCGCGTTTACCAACTGCCTGATCGGCAACAACGCCTTCGCCCCCGGCTGCGGCTGCGCGGACATGGACATGAGCGGCGACCTGAGCCAGAACGATCAGACGCTGTTTGTCGATTGTCTGCTCAACGGCACTTGCCCGTAGGTATTGGCGAACCGATAGTTTCAAGCGGCGCGGTTCGTCAGACCCCGCGCCGCTTTTTCATGCGCCTGCTATGGGACCATTCATTTACAGGTCACTCGCCAACAAGCCGTTCCTGGCTTTTGCAGTCTCAATTTGCGAATCGACCATGTGCTTTCTTGCCTTTGAGAAGCCCCAGATGTTGAGAAAGTGCATCACGCCTAGAACGAGCAAGACCATGCCGATCTTCGTGCTGAAGAACTCAATCGCTTCAACCAAGTTTGTGGGCTTTTCGCCGTATTTCAAAGCCAGGGCTACGTAGCCCACGTTGATCAAATAGAACCCCACTACTAAGAGGTGGTTCACAGAGTCGGCCAACGACTCGTTGCCGCCAAAGGCATCCACCAAAAAGATACGACCATTCTTGTGTAGTGTTCGTGCCACCCAGATGGTGACAACAATACTGACTGACAGGTAGATAAGATGGGTCCAGACAGTGAACATGATGTGTGTCTCCTTTCGGGCGAATCAACCGCAATACCTTGAAAAACGCTCGTTCACGATGTTGCTCCCAGCAGCTTCCGCACCTTGTCCCCCATCTTCACGAACTTGATCACCGCGCCGGTCGGCAGGCGGCGGATTTGGGCGTACCAGCTCGTCATCGTTTCGAAGAACGCCAGCATCTCCTCCAGCCGCTCCTGTTCGTAGGATTTCGCGGCGGCGCCCTTTTTTGTCCGGCCGGTCAGTTCGCGCAACATGGCCAACGTCGGATCCGTCTCCCGCTTCTTGCGCTCGTCGAGGATGATCTGGAACATTTCCCAGACGTCTTTGAGCGACTCGTAGTGATCCCGGCGGTCGCCCATGACGTGGACGATGCGGACGATTCCCCAACCTTGAAGCTCCCGGAGGCTGTTCGAGACGTTTGACCGGGCCACCCCGAGGGCCTCGACGATCTGCTCGGCGCTCAGCGGCTCGGGCGACAGGTAGAGCAGGGCGTGGATCTGGGCCACGGTCCGGTTGATTCCCCAACGGGTTCCCATCTCCCCCCAGTGGAGGACGAAATCACGGCAAATCGGGCTGAGCTTCATGGTTGGTTTCTCTTATTTCTGTCTGTACAGAATATACAGTATAATGCGTTGACTGTCAAGTCGTGCCGATTTTTTTGAAAACTGTGGAAAAAGCGGCTTATGGAGTGATTTTCAGTAACGCTTGAGCCATCGGTCGTCCGGGGGGATGCCCGAAGAGTTGCGAATAGAGGCGACAATCGAGGCTGACATCCGCCGGTCGGGGCTCGGGCGTCGCCAATTCAGTCTGTCGGATGGCCACGACATGGTTCACTTTGACACCCAGCGCCTGGGCCATCGCCAGCCCCATCTCCAAGCGGGAAAGCCGTTCGGGCCCCGCCACGTGCAAAACGCCTGTGATTTCCGAACGCCCGGCTTCGATACAGGCGGCCGCGGCATCCTCCAACCAGAGGGGCGTCCGGTATTCGTCCTCGAACAGGCGAAGCGGCTGACCGGTGCGTAGGGCCTCAAGCTGGCTAAGAAAGGTCGTTGGACGCCCCACTGCGGGAACGCCGTACATCAGGGCTGGCCGAATCACCAATCCGCTGGGGCACGCCCGAACGGCCTTTTCCGCCTCGGCCTTCGTTTGGCTATAGACCGACAACGGAGCGATGTCAGCGTCCTCAGCGTATGGCGCGCTCGTCCCGTCAAAGACGAGGTCGGTGGAAAGAAACACCAACCGGCACCCCATATCTGTCGCCAAACGGGCCAGCTCACTGGTAACGTCGATGTTCGTCCGTCGGGCGACGGCCGGAGCCTTCCAGGCCTGGTCGACGCTGGTCACGGCGGCGGTGTGGACAATGACTCGCGGTTGGGCCTGACCTACCAGGCGCTCCAAGGCCCCAAAATCAGTCAAATCCAGCCGAACGGTCGGGCCCGAGGTTGGCCCGGGTCCCCCTGTTGAAAGGGTCCCTACGGCCGATTCCCCCCTGTGCAGGAGTCGGCGAAAAAGGACGCTTCCCAGCTGTCCGCCGGCCCCTGTTACCAGCCAATCAACCGCCATGGGACTGTTCCCTACAAGGTATGGTCAAGAAATGATTGACAGCACGATATAAAATTAGGTAACCTATCAGCAGCGACGGCCTTTCGGCCACGCTCGAATCGGGAAAAGGGTGGAGCCGTGAATTCTGGCGGGCTTCCATCGGGTGCGTCTAAACTACGCCAACGATCATCGGGGACGGCCCGGTCTACCCAGACTGCCTTCACACTTTTGGAACTTCTCGTCGTCATGGCGATCATCGCCCTACTCTTGGGCGTGCTCCTGCCGGCATTGGCTTCATCGCGGACGGAAGGTACCAAGGTCAAGTGTATCGCCAATCTCCGATCACTCGGCCAGGCGATGGCCGCGTACAGCACCGACGATGAGCGCGGTTTTGCGGCACCGGTTAGTCCGACTGCGGACCGACGGTGGTACGACGGCGATTATGAATACGGCGGAAAGACCGGCCTTGGTCCCTATGCGACGGCCGCCTACTCGACTCAAAGCCGTCCGCTCAACCGCTATCTTTTCCGTTCCGGCAAGAACGCGGCGATGGACTTTTTCGAATGCCCCACGGAGACCGGGATCCCCTCCGCCCCGTTCAATTTCGATGAGTATTTTTTCAACGACGCGGCCATTGACAAGCCTGCGTTTCAGGTGACCGGCACGAGTTACCGGCTCAATAATCACATCGATTTCACCGGCCGCTTCCCACAGTATCACGACCACTTCTACGGGCCGTACATGCGCCCCTCGTCGCAGGTACCCGATACCGGCGCGACGGTCATCCTCGAGGAGACGGTGACCGAAGTCGCCAAATGGAACGAGCCGATTCACCAGACCATGGGCTGGCATCGAAAACCCAACCGATTCAATGTGTCGTTCGTGGACGGTCACGCGTCGACGATTTTCCTGGCCGGCCAGAATGAACAAAGTGCCTACGGCGGCGAGGTCTATTGGATTCTTCGCGGCGATGGGTGGCGGATGGACTGTTACCCGCGGCCCCCTGTTTGCGACAGCCCCAAGAACTGCGATTAAGTTTCCCCCTTTTTCCTGAGACCCACCGCGAATCTGCAACGTCCGCCGTTTCAAGCAGTTGTGGCGAGCTTTCTTAATCCTTCCAAGCCCCTCCTTAAACGGCACTTGCAGGAACGTCCGCCATCCTGTAAAAGGGAGCGTTTAGGTTTGTAACCCCTTGGCTCCGGCCGTGTTTGTGAATGCCCGCTTCGGCCTCGGGCAGGTTATCAGCCAAGCTGGCGCGGTTGCCGAAGGCCCCCGAACGAGCATCGATCAACGGATATGAAGTTTATCCTGGTGGACCGCATCCTGACGCTGGAGCCCCCTTCGCGGATTGTCACGCGAAAGGCGCTTACCCTTGCGGAGGAATACCTTGCGGACCACTTCCCCACGTTCCCGGTGATGCCGGGCGTCCTCATGCTGGAGGCCATGGTCCAGTCCGCCGCGTGGCTCGTTCGGGCGTCCCAGGATTTCGCCCACAGCATGGTGGTCCTCGAAGAGGCGAAGAACATCAACTACAAGAGCTTTGTGTCACCGGGCCAAACGCTCGAAGTGACGGTCGAAGCCCTCGAAATCAACGATCGCGACAGCGAGTTTAAAGCCGCGGGGCGGAGCGGCGACGATGAAATGGTAAAGGCCCGTTTGCGGCTGCGGCATTATAACCTTTCGGATGCCGATGCCTCGATGGCCGACATGGATGAAAAACTGGTCGAAGGTTTGAAAAGGACGTTTGCGCTACTAGGCGGTCCGGACGCGCTCTCGCGATCCCCCGTCCTCGCGCACAACCCGTAAGAGAGTCCCAGGGAGGACGATGAGTTATGGCTATGAGTCGAGCGGATGTATTTGGCAAAGTTAAAGAAGTCCTGGTGGACGCGCTGGGTGTGGACGACGACGAGATCAAGGAAGAGGCCACGCTGACCGGCGATCTGGGCGCGGAGTCCATCGATTTCCTGGACATCGTCTTTCGGTTGGAGAAGACGTTCTCCATCAAGATCCCCCGCGGCGAATTGTTCCCCGACGACATTCTGAACAACCCGGAGTACGTCGAGGGCGGCAAGATGACGGCCAAGGGCCTGGCGACGCTCAAGAGCGCGATGCCCCACGCCGACTTCACCGGCTTCGAGAAGGACCCGGACGTCTCCAAGATGCCCAACCTCTTTACGGTCAAGACGATTGTGAACTACGTCACGACGAAGATGGCGTGACGGTTCAATTTCCCCTCGCGCTACAACATCATGCGTTGGATCTGGATCGACAAGTTCGTGGATTTCCAATCACAGTTGCGGGCGACGGCCATTAAGAACGTCAGCCTGGCCGAGGAGCACCTGCACGACCATTTTCCGGCCTATCCGGTCATGCCGGCCAGCCTGATCGTCGAGGGCATGGCCCAGACGGCGGGAATCCTCGTCGGGGAGGCCCGCAACTTTGCGGAAAAGGTCATCCTGGCCAAGGTCAAGCGGGCCCGCTTCGAGCGGGAGGTACGGCCCGGCGAGCAGCTTCGCTACGAGGCCGAGATCGAGCAGGTCTCCCCGGAGGCGGCCAGCACGACGGGCAAGGTCTATGCCGACGGCAAGCTGATGGCCGAGATCGACATCGTTTTCTCGCACATCGATAACAACCTCAGCGGCCTTTCCTTCCCCGAGGAGAATTTTGTCTTCACGGACGATTTCAAGTCGTTGCTACGGACCTACAATATCTCCTCGCAGAACGCGTAGCACGGCCGGTACCGAGATCTCATGCCCAGCAACCGAAAGAACCGAGTCGTGATCACCGGCCTTGGCGTCGTCTCGCCGCTGGGCCTGGGGATCACCGAGACCTTCGACGGTCTCGTCGAAAAGCGCTGCGGCATCGGCCGCATCCAGGCCTTCGACCCTTCCCATTTCACCTCGCAGATCGCCGGCGAGGTCCGCCTGGGGAGCGTCTCCGACTGCGTCCCCAAGAGCTATCGCAAAGCCGCAAAGGTGATGGCCCGCGATATCGAGCTGGCCGTCATTGCCGCTTATCACGCCGTCAAGGACGCCGGGATCAAGACCAAGTGCCTGGTCGATCGCGGCGAGGCGGAGGGAGGCGCCGATATCGATTCGACCCGCTTTGGGGCCAACATCGGAGCAGGACTGATCTGCGCCGACCTGACCGAACTGGCCGGAGCGCTGGCGAGCGCAGCGGAGCGTCCCGACGCGCCGGCGGATCGCGGATTCAGCCTGAAAAAATGGGGCACCGAGGGGATGAGCAATCTCACGCCCCTGTGGCTGCTCAAGTTCCTGCCCAACATGCTGGCCTGTCACGTCACGATTGTTCACGATTGTCAGGCGCCATCGAATACGATTACCTGCGGCGAGGCCAGCAGCCACCTGGCCATCGGAGAGGCGTATCGCACGATCGAACGCGGGGCGGCGGACATCTGCATTTGCGGTGGCGCGGAGAGCAAGATTAATCCGATGGGGCTGCTGCGACAGTCGCTCCTCAATCGGCTGGTCACGGACTGCAACGAAAATCCCACCGCGGCCTGCCGGCCGTTCGACGCCGCCCGAAAGGGCGCGGTCATCAGCGAAGGCGGCGGCCTGCTCATCCTGGAGGAGCTGGAGCGGGCCAAAAAGCGCGGCGCTCGAATTTACGCGGAACTCGTCGGCTTCGGCGCGGCCGTCAATGCGAAGAACTGGCTGGAGCCGCAGGCCGACGGACGGGCACATCACCTCGCCATGAGCAAGGCGATCGCAGATGCCGGAGTGAAAGCCGCGGACGTCGGGCTGGTGAACGCCGCGGGGGTGGGAACGCTCGATCACGACGCCTCCGAGGCCGCAGGAATCCGCGCGACGCTCGGAAACACCGCCGCGACCGTTCCCGTCCTCGCCACGAAGGGCGCGTTGGGCAACAACGGGGCCGGCAGCGGCGCGATCGATCTGGCGGTCACGATCATGGCCCTGCACCGCGGAATCATCCCACCGTCATTCAATACCGACAAAGTGGATCCGGCCTGCGGCCTCAACGTGGTCCGCGGGGACCCGACCGATTGCCGTGCGGAGGTCGCGGTCTCCCTCGCGGGCGCCCTTTCAGGCGGTCAAACCGCCGCCCTCGTCGTCCGGAGGTATCACCCATGAGCCGCCGCGTCGTTGTCACGGGAATCGGATGGATCACGCCGCTCGGTCACGATATCGAGACGGCCTGGTCGCGGATCATCAAGGGCGAGAGCGGTATCGCACCGACGACGATTTTCGACGCGGGCACGTTTCCGACGCAGTTTTCCGCCGAGGTCAAGGATTTCGATTTTAAACGGTTCCTGGGGTCGGACTATGACTTGCATAAGGAAGTCAGCCGCCAGGCCGCCTTTGCTCTGGCCGCGGCCAAGCTCGCCTGGACGGACTCGAAGATCGCGGAGGCGAAGTCGCTCGATCGAACGCGCATCGGCGTCTATCTCGGCGGTGGCGAAGGTCCCTTGGATTTCGAGAACTTCACGACCGCAGCGGTGGAGGGTTGGAATTACTCCGAAAACGACCTGGACACCAAGCGTTGGGCCGATGTCGCCTACACCTGCCTGAAGCAGATCGTCGAGGCCGAGCAGGACCCCAACATGGCGGCCGGGCACATCGCCCAGCTCTTCGGCGTCGAGGGGCCGAACTTCAACACGTTGACCGCTTGCGCCGCCAGCACCCAGGCCATCGGCGAGGCGACCAACATGATCCGCCGCGGTGATGCGGACGCCATGATCTCCGGCGGCTGCCATTCGATGATCCATCCCTTCGGCGTGACCGGCTTCAATCGGCTGACCGCCCTTTCGACGCGCAACGATTCGTGCGTGACCGCGTCGCGGCCGTTTGATCGCACTCGCGACGGCTTCGTCCTCGGCGAGGGCGCAGGCATGCTCATCCTGGAAGAGCTGACTCACGCCCAGGCCCGCGGCGCGAAGATCCTCTGCGAAATTGTCGGCTATGGCTCGACGGCGGATGCCTTTCGCATTACGGATATTCACGAGGACGGCCGCGGCGGGATCGCGGCCATGCGGGCCGCCCTGCACGACGCCGGCAAGAAGCCCGAGGACATCGACTACATCTCCGCCCACGGCACCGGCACACAGGAAAACGACAAGATTGAATCGCTCGCCATCCGCGGCGTCTTCGGCGATATCGCCAAGAAGGTCCCGGTCAGCAGCGTCAAGAGCATGCTCGGCCACCTGATCGCCGCGGCGGGCGCGTGCGAACTGATCACCTGCGTCCTGGCGATCCGCGACCAGGTCCTCCCCCCTACCATGAACTACCAGACGCCCGATCCAGTGTGCGACCTGGACTACGTCCCCAACGCGGCACGCAAGACCAAAGTGCGCACCTGCCTGTCGAATTCCTTCGGCTTCGGCGGGCAGAACGATACGCTGGTGGTGACAGCATTCGCGCCGTAGCAACCGAGCAGGGGAACCATGGCCGAGGTCCCCAACGACTCCAGCCCGCATGATTGGAACACCTTCACGCTCGATTTATTCTGCCCCCGCTGCGATTACAACGTGCGGATGTTGACCGGCTCGCGGTGTCCGGAGTGCGGGCTGTCACTCGACTGGCCACGGATCGTCGCTAGCGCCGAGCAGCGCATTGATAGCCCCCTCTTTGAATATCAGTGGCGTAAGACGCCAGTGCGATCGTTCTTTGGGACGCTGAGTTTGTGCTTGCGTCCTTGGCGGCTTTGGAAAGGTCTTTCGATCGCCGATGTCCCACATTCCGTCGGGTTGGCCCTCTTTGCATTGGCAGTAAGTGTTATCTATTTACTGACCACCACTGCCTCATCTGTTATTTCAATCATGTTGATGAGAGTAATGTACGGGCGGTTTAGAGCCAAATTCCTCCCGTGGCTGCTCGCGACGATCAAATCGGTGGGAATCTGGTATCTCAAGGAATTCGGAATAGTGGTCGTCGTCGCCCTTTTTCTTTGGATCTACTTGCAGGTCTTTCAGCAAACCATATCTCGATATCGAATAAGACGAGTACAGCTCGCTCGTATTGTGGTTTTCGCGTACGTACCGCTACTTATCATCAAGGTTACGCGACAGGTGTGCCTTGAATCCTATTGGATGGGTCCGAGCATAGACCTGAACCTGTGGAACGTCATTTTTGATTACTCGGGGTTGGCCCTATGTGTGCTTTCGTTAGCGATTGGGCTGGATACGTATCTAAAAGTACGTCGAGGCTGGGCCGTCGCTGTGGCGATTTTTGTTCTAACATTTCTGACGTGCTTCACGCTTTCTATATCATTGATCGTCGGGTTAGGAATGTGGGCCAACCCGTTCACGGATGCCCTGAGCAGCGCCTGGCCCGGCGTGTCCTATTCGATGACGTGGCTACTCGCGTTATGAGCTGAGTGAGGCGTGAGATTCTGAAAAGCATGCTTCGGCATGCAAAATCAACTCTCTCGATCTTGAATTACCGCTGAAGAGGGAATACACTATGCAATCATGATCGAAGGACTCTTCATCCTTTCTGCATCCTATCAGGCTGGCCAGTACCCGCGCTAGCGGGTAAAAAATCTCTTTCTCTACCATCTGAAATTCTCGTTTTTCCGTATGGGGCAGTTCTGCGCTGGTTTTGATTCAACGACCCATGGCAACGACCCGATAAAGGTGACTTATGTTTCGCGATGAGCACATTGATTCCCCATTAACCGGCGCGGCGGAAATGCCCGCGACGGCTCTTCGGCTGGATCCCAAGCACCCCGGCATCAACGACCCGGCCTACATCGAGCGCCGAACGAGCTTTTTCAACCTGGCCCGCAGGGCGCGGCTGGGCGGCGAAGAGATGCCCGACGATCGCTACACGCCGGAGGAGGATGCCGTCTGGAAGGTCATCTTTCGGCGGCTAGAGGAGGTCCATCAGCGGCGGGCCTGCGGGCTTTATTTGGAAGGACGGCGACGGCTGGGGTTTGTTGCCGATCAGCTCCCCAACCTGCGCGAATTGAGCCGAAAGCTCTTCGCGTGGAACGGTCTGCGGCTGGTTCCGGCCGAGGGGCTGATCGATTTCCGCGAATTCTTCTCGCACCTGGCCGACCGGGAGATGCCGTGCACGCAGTACCTTCGGCATGGGTCACACCCGGAATATACACCCGAGCCGGACGTCATCCACGATGTCATCGGGCACGTCCCGGCGCTGATGAACCCCGAGTACGTGTCGTTGATCCAGATCATCGGCCGCGCCGCGCGGCGGGCGATGCCCGACCAGTTGGTCATGCTCAATCGCATCTACTGGTTCGGCATCGAATTCGGCCTGATTGAGGAAGGCGGCGACATCAAGGCCTTCGGCGCGGGCCTGTTCTCATCGTTCGGGGAATTGGAACACGCCTTCAGCCCGGACGTCCGGCGGTTGCCGTTCGTGATGCAGGAGGTCATCGAGCACGACTACGACCCGACATCAATGCAGCCCGTGCTCTATGTGATCCCCTCGCTGGCCGGCTTGATCGACGCCACGCGCGAGCTGACGGACCGGTTCTGATCGGCGAGCGGGTTACTCATCCTTCGGCCCCTTCGCCGCCAGGATGCGCTCGATCTCGTCGGCCTTCAAGCCGCGCTCCACCAAAGACCGCTTGAGGGCGTTCTCCGACTTCGCCTTCTCGATGCTCTGCCAGGCCCAGGCGACGCTGCCGACGATCGGGATCAGGCAGCCCATGATGACGCCAATGACATTCGGTCGAAACACCACGCCCCAATCGAATTCCGCGAGCATGAGATGGTCTCCAGGGCCCGTCCGTCGGGTGCACCGAGCAGCACCAAGCGGCCGGCCACGGAGATATTGGGACATCGGCGCGGAATATTCCAGTCGTCCCGGAGTTGCCGCCTTCTAACTTCCCTTCGCCGGAATGGCTACGCCCGCCCCGCCGGTTCCGGCTGTTCCAAGGCCGCGAGCGGCCCGCGGGCGACGTCCTTCAAAGGCCCTTCGTCGCGCTCTTCGCGGTGGAATTTCGCGGTCAAGTAATCCCAGTCAATCACCAGGCGCCCGCCCGTGGATTCGTGCTGCGTTTCCCAGTTCATCAAGAGATCAAAACACGCGTGATCGATGTAATCGAGCCGCTCGAAGTGTACGTGCAGCTCCGTGCTCGGGCGCACCTGATCGAGGGCGGCCGCCAGCTTGGGCAACCCGACAAACGTCGCCGCCCCTTTGAGGCGAATGATCGTCCGGTTCCTGGCGAATTGATCCTCGACCGCAATACTCAAATGCGAAAACAGATAGAGGAGCTTGGCGATGGAGATTCCCACACCGACCAGCACACCGGTCAACAAGTCCGCGACGACGATCACCACGACGGTCACGATGAAGATCACGGACTCGCCCTTTCCAAACGCGGCCAACTCCTTCACCGCCTTGAAGTCGATCAGCTTGTATCCGGTGAACACGAGAATCGCGGCGAGACACGACGTGGGGATCATTCGCAGCAGCCACGGCAGGGCCGCCGCGAACAAGAGCAACCAAACGCCGTGCAGAATGGTGGACGCGCGCGTGCGCCCACCCGCCTCGATATTCGCCGAACTACGCACAATGACACCCGTCATGGGCAGCGCCCCGAGGATGCCGCAGACCATGTTTCCCACGCCCTGCGCGGCCAGCTCCTTGTCGTATTTCGTGCGCGGCCCCTTATGCATTCGATCGACCGCCGTCGCGCACAACAACGTCTCCGCGCTGGCCACGAAGGCCACGGCCAGGCCTGCCAGGATGATTTGGCCGTCCAGCAAGCGCGAGAGATCGCCGGGGGTAATCCAACGCACCGATTCCACGAAGGATTCCGGTATGGACACGAACTTGATCGGAAGCCCGCCGATCGCCGTCGCCCCCGTCGCAACCAGGACCGCGACGAGCGGGGCAGGGACCACCCGCCATTTTTTGGGAACGATCCACTTCCAGGCGACGACCAGCAAAATCGTGAGGACGCCGATCCGCGCCGCCCAGTGGTGCGGGGAACCGTCCATCGGGACGACGCCTTTCCACACCGCCTCCGGAAGCGACAGGAGGTTGGCCAGGCCCGCGCCTTTCGGGGCGTCGTCCACCATGACGTGAAACTGACTGGCGAAGATCAGCACGCCAATGCCGGAGAGCATTCCGCGGATGACGGCCGGGGAAACCGCCCGGAACCACTGCCCCAGGCCGAGAAGACCGGCGGTCAGTTGCACCGCCCCGGCGATCAGGACGATGGCGCCGAGGATTTCGATGCCCGAAAGCCCGGTTGGGCCCTCCCGTTCGACGATCTCATAGACCATCACGCTGAGGCCGGCTGCCGGCCCGGAGACCTGAAGCGGCGCTCCGGCCAGCGCGCCGACCAGGATCCCACCGACAATTCCGGTCACAATGCCCAATGCCGGGGGAACGCCGGAGGCAATGGCCACGCCCATGCACAGGGGCAATGCCACCAGGAAGACGACGATCGAAGCCGGAAAATCGCGCTTGAGATTTGAACCGATCGCACTGATCGTTGATTGAGTACTGGAATCTTGATACATCAACTTCCTCTTCCTCGGTGAAATCTTGGGATTAGGAAAAACCAGAGATCTTTCTCTGATTGTCAAGGCAGCGAACTTCCGGCTCCTGCGCCAGCGATTCGCCCCTCGTCGAAATTGAAAAAATGAACGGTTAGATGGATCGATCGATTCGGCGCTGTGGCCCGGCGTCGAGGCCCCGCGCCGGTTGCTCCCCCAACGCGAGAAATTGACCTTCCACCGGATCGAAATCGAACACCTGACCCGACTCGAGCTTGTAGACCCACGCGTGCAGATTCAGCTTGCCCTGGGCCATCGCCGCGGCCACCGACGGATGCGTCCGAAGGTTCTCCACCTGCACCAGCACGTTCTCCTCCACGGTCGCCGTCAACCGGGCCGGGCCCTCAAGCTCTCGATATTTTTCACGGATGATGCGACGCGTCGCCTCCGCGTGGGTGAGCCATTCGGCGACTGCGGGCAATTCGCTCAAGGAATCAGGTTCCAGAATTCCCTTCATGGCCCCGCAATGCGAGTGCCCGCAGATGATGATGTCTCGAACGCCCAATCCCGAGACGGCGAACTCAATCGTCGCCGCTTCGCCGCCATTGGCCTTGGCCGAATACGGTGGAACGATATTGCCCGCGTTGCGCAAAATGAACAGATCGCCGGGATCGGTCTGCGTAAGCAAATTCGGATTGATGCGGGAATCCGAACAGGTGATAAAAAGGGCGATGGGATTCTGACCCTTCGCCAGTCGTTCATAGAAACCCTTCTTTGTGCCGAATATTTCCTTTTGGAAACTGTGTACACCTTCCACGAGCTTTTGCATAACACATCCTCGGAGGCGGCGCAACGCGACGCCTCGTCCATCCTATCCATGAGCCGCGGATCCCGAACGGACCGCGGCGAAATTACCATCACGAATGATGCGTTGTGCCGACTCAACAAAGAAGTGGAGCGCCAAGACCGTTTCGATAATCGTGGCCGCAATCCACGACGGCCTGATTTTCTCCCATGAAGTGCTGGCGGACTTGTCCTCGATGAATGCGCTGCGCCTGCTTGAGGCAGCCGCGTTGGAGACGTACGAGGGAGCGGACCCCGGGGACTCGCGAAAGGACCGGTTTTTCGAACGTGTCGCACGATTCGCGGGATTCTCGTTCCACGGGCTCAGACGACGAAGCACGCTCGGCCTCGGCCCGGCCAATGGAACTCAGCGGCAACAAGCTGGCGCAACAGACCAGGACTCCGGCAAATCTCGCCCAGCAACGTGCCATCGAGAAAAGATCGGGTGATTGGGGTCCGCGTTTCACGTGTTTCCGCCTACTGAAGGCACCTACCATGAACGAAACTCGTTAGCCGCCCTCACGAAAACGGCGGAGTCTAGTCCACTTCTGGCAATACGTCAACCAACGTCAGAAGTTCGCGCACCGATATCGGAACATCGACGCCTAGCACCCCCCGAATTGCAGGCAATCGAGGATGAACTGGATATCCTCGCCATCCGTGATCTCGTTGTAGTTCAAGTCGATCCGGTGCGCCCCGCCCGGCGGGCTGGTCTCGTTGCCCAACAGGGCCTCCACGATGCAGTCCAGATCGCTCTCCACACTGAATATCAGGTCGTTGTTGCAGTCTCCTGACACCCAATACGTGTGGACCGAGATTGGATCGCACAACGCCGTCTCGACGCCATCACGATTGCGCGCCTTCAACACAAATTCGTAGTCGGTGTCCGGCATCAGACCGCTGGCGGTGGCCATCGTCCCCTGTACCCAGACATTCAGGCCCGTGTCGCCGCCCGGTGTCAGGGAGTCGAAATACAAACCCGATTGGCCTTCCGAGAGATTGCTGAACGTGCCCAGCGCCACCAACTCGATGAAATCCACTCCGACCACGCCGGTCGCCAGACCCTGGGGCGTTTCGATCGACGTCGCCACGTGGTGGTCCGGCGAAAACGCCGACTGGTTGGGCGTCGGCGTGTTGCTGTCACGCGCCGCCAATCGATACGAATATGCCGTGTTGGCCGACAATCCAGAGTCGATATGGGTCTCGCCGACCTGCCAGAAACTGCTGGTTCCGCCCGGCGTCGCGCTGGTGCACTGGAACAGGTATTGCACCGGCGGCGTCGCATCCGTGGCGGGCGTCGCGGACATCGTTACGGATGTCGTGCCCAGGGCCATCGGGGCTATGGCAAACGTCATGGGATCCGGCGCGGGTCCTGAGATATCCGGCGGCGCAAAGGAAACCCGTCCGACCCAGGTGCCCCACGTATCCGTCGCCGCGGCATATTCCTGAATCGTCCAGAGCTTGGTGTCATCCGACGGATCGAGCGAACACAGGCTGTAGTCGCCCCAGCGATTTCGCCCGTATTGGTCGATGTTGTTTTGTGGGGCGACACCGGCCTGCAGCAACGCCGGAGGAGCCGTCTGCCCTGTGGGGTCTGTCGCACGTCGACCGGTGTAATATGCGCTGGCGTATTGCGTGGCATCGGCCCCCGAAAAGCCCAACACCATGTCGCCGACCGAATTCACCATGATCGAGGGCATCCAATAGTTCAGCGTCGGGCTGTCCACCTGCCCCACCTGCAGCGTCGTCATGGTGTTCTCGCTGATCTCGTACCAGCGCACCGCCGCGCGCCCGCTCACCTCGACGTTGTGCGCCGTCCAGATTGAACCGTTGCGATAGACCGCGTTCATGTGGCGGTTGTCGATGCTGTCGAGGGGCGTCGCGCCGCCCAGCGAGGGGACGTCCGGCGGAAAGCCGTGGGACGGCACCGGCACGGCGGCGACCGTCGTCAGCGACGGGGTACTTGTGATGTTGGTCAACCTCCGCACGCGAATCTGCGTCGACGACTGCTCCGACGTGAAGTACTGTCCCGCCACGGCGGGCGTGCCAAACGTGTGGACCGGCTGAATCGCCTGCTCATAAGGCAGCCCTCGAAAGGCCCAGACCGTCCCCAGCGTGGGTGACCCGGCGATGAGCGGCGCCTTCGGGATCGCAAAGATCGTCATGCCGCAGCCGACCATATAGCTGCCCATGTAAATCCCGTCGGCATCGACCCCGAGCGTCGGATAGTCGGGAAAACAGCCGGTGTCGCCGTCCGTGGACGCAACAAAGCTCGTCTTGAACCACGATCCGTTGGCGTCGCTGGTCGTTGAAACCGCGAGGTAGATCCGTGTTGAAAAATCCGAAACGATGATGAACCACCGGCCGCTGTATTGATCGTATATCACGCGCGGATCGCCGTTCGAACCCGGAAGAAACGAACCCAGTGACATATTGACGATCGACGTCCCAAAGGACTTGTCGAATATCGCGAAATTTCGATTAACCGTGACCACGAATTGGGTCGGCCCGACGGCCCCGCAGGTGTCCGGCGGATAAGAGAATGAATTGGCCTGGCCGCGGATCACGCCTTGAAAATTCGTACTGAGAATGGGCAGCGTCCCACCGCCGCCGCGCGGGCCCGGCACCAGCGGCCCTAACCCCGCGGTCAGGTCGACCAGCTTCGGCGGCCCTGCAATCCCGGGCGCGGCCGCCCTGAAGTGGCCGGTGCCGACTTCCCAGGTTAACCCCGCATAATTGGATCCCGTGAGTTTTTGGCCAAACGATGTATCCTCGAAGTCCAGGACGGTGTCGGGTTGTGGCCGACCGTCTGGGCCACGTCGGGCAAACGTCAGATCGTCGAGCGCATACCAGCCGGCCCCGTTGATGACCGGCTCGGCCTCGATGACGACGCGATCGACGCCTTGAAAGCAAATATTGAACCAGCTCGGTGTGTTGTCGACATCGCGAAACCAATCGGTCGTGGCGACGGCCGTGTCTCCGAGATATCCAACTGCACGAACCCCCGTCGACCAGACGCCGGCGCCGGCCTGACCGCTGACGTAAACGCCTCCGAGGTTGACGGTGCCGCGGAACCCGATCCCCATCCGCGTGTCGCCCCATTTATTCACGAGGTTGTGTACGCCCGAGCGCGGGAAATACGTCGCCCGAACGGAAGGGATGTTCCAGGTCCCCTGCTCCTCACCGCGGTAGTTCGGGCCGTAGTCGGGCTCCTGCGGCCGCGCCTGGTCGCGGGCGATCGCGTCCTCCATCGATTCGACAAACCCCACGTCGATGTCCGCCGGTGAGACCTTCTCGCTGCGCAGCTCAACGCCGACGGGCTCGATCCGATCGGGCGGCAGGGGGATCGGCGCAAGCAAGGAGACGATAAGACTCAATAACGAAAAGCTGTTCATCTTGGTCCGCTCCTGTTGGGCCGGTGGAAAGACCCGCCCGACGTGAGAACCCGCCGCGGCTAACCCTCCAGTTTAATGTTTCGAGTTTGCAAACTCAAGGCAAAACACGGGGTATTGATAGGCGTGCGTCATACAGGCGATCGGAGGCGACGTGTGGGTTACGGCGCTGAGGGGATCGATCTCTTCGGCAGCCGCCGATGTTCGATCCAAAACTTCCAATTCGCTCGAACTTGCTCGGGATCAAACGACTTTCCACATTCGGGGCAAATCCGCCGTTCTAAGGAACCGACCAGCGAATAGCCACAGATGGGACAAATCAGCATTTCATTTTGATGCAACTCACGCACAATCTGCCGACGAACGTAACGAGGCCAATAGGCATAAAAGAGCGCCTGCAAGTAGATCGGAACAAATGCGATCATCATCCATGGCCTGAAGCGACTTTGAAAGAAGCAGAAGTTGAACCAAGCCAAACCGAGAACACCTACACAGAGACCGGAATCTCGCACAATCCGAATGCGACTCCAGAAATACTCGGGCATCCACGCTGGCCGCGTAAAGGGAACGCGTTGCCCAATCGGATTTCTCGGCCAAAGCTGAATGTTCCAATCCCAAAGTCCCATCGTGTAAAGCTTGTTCGGGCTGAAGGAAGTTAAGATTGGCCAATCCGCGCCGCGATCTGCGGATCGGCCGGCGCGCCGCGGACTGCGAAGTACCGCGCCTCGGGGTGGTGCGCGATGATCGCGCTCGTCGATTGCTCGGGATCGAGTTGGTACTCCTCGCTGAGCGAAAGTCCGATCCGCCCCGGTTCCAGGAGCGGCCACAACTTCGCCTGGGCCTCCAGGTTCGGGCACGCCGGATAACCGAAGCTATACCGGCTGCCTTGATAGCCCTGTTGAAACAACTTGCGGATGTCGCGGGCATCTTTGCCGGAAATGCCCAATTCCATGCGCACCTGTTTATGGATGAACTCCGCTAGCGCCTCCGCCGCCTCGACGGACAGTCCGTGCAGGTGCAGGTAATCCTTGAACAGGTTCTGCTCAAACCACTGCCGGGCCACCTCCGTCGCACGACCGCCGACCGTCACGATAGAAAACGCGACGACGTCGATCTGCCCGCTCGCGACGGGCCGCCAGAAATCCGCCAGGCACCAGTGCGGCGGCTCGCCCTGCCGCGGGAACGTGAAGCGCATGATCTCAGAGGCTTGAGGCTTGAGGCTTGAGGCTTGAGTGAAAGGTGTCCCCTCTGGTAGCGGCGCATAGATGACGAGTTCGTCACCCTCACTGTTGCACGGCCAGTAACCGTAGATAGCCTGCGGCTGCAATATTCCTTCGTCCGCGCAGCGCTTCGCCAACGTGTGCAGGATCGGCCGCACCTCGGTCTTGATGAATGTCTCGTATTCCTCGCGCTTCCGTCCCCCCGGCGTGTACTGCCACTGCACGCCGAAGAGCATCTTTTCGTTGATAAATGGCAGGACCGTCCGCAGATCAATCCGTTCCACGACGCGCGAACCCCAGAACGGCGGCGTGGGGATCGGATTGTCTATGGCGACGCCGCTCCGCGCGACGCCCGGCCGGCGCATTGTCGCTTCCACCGCCGGCTTGCGCGCCGCGGAAATCACCGGCTTGCCCTCCTCCACAAGCGGCTTGCCCTCCGAGAGCCGCTTCATCAGCGCGAGCCCCTCAAACGCATCCTTAGCATACGCAACCGGCCCATGATAAATGCCGCGTAGGTCCTGCTCGACGTACGCCCGCGTCAGCGCCGCACCGCCGAGGATGACCGGCATCGTCAGCCCCCGCTCGTTCAACACCGCCAAATCATCGCGCATCACGAGCGTCGACTTCACGAGCAGCCCCGACAGACCGATCGCATCCGCCCCATGTTTCTCAAACGCCTCAATGATGCTCGCGATCGGCTGCTTGATTCCGAGGTTGTGGACCGTATAGCCGTTGTTGCTCAGGATGATGTCCACTAGGTTCTTGCCGATGTCGTGGACGTCGCCCTTGACCGTCGCGAGCACGATGGTCCCCTTGCTCTGCCCGGCGACGCGTTCCATGTGCGGTTCGAGCAGGGCCACGGCCGCTTTCATGGTCTCAGCCGACGAGAGCACGAACGGGAGCTGCATCTTGCCCGACCCGAACAGCTCGCCAACAACCTTCATCCCGTCGAGCAGGAATGTGTTGATGATGTCCAACGGCTTGTACCGCTGCCTCGCCTCGTCGAGGTCTTTGTCGATCCCGATCCGGTCGCCGTCGATGATCCGCTGCTTAAGCCGCTCTTCTAACGGCAGGTCCGCGAGCGTGGTCTTCTTCTCGCCGATCTTCTCACCCTCTCCGAACAGGCCGATGAAGTGATGCAGCGGATCGCGTCCGTCCCGCCTGCGGTCGTAGATTAAATCGAGCGCCGCCTCCCAGCGCTCGTCGCTGATCTTGTTCCGCGGGAGGATCTTGCTTGCGTGAACGATCGCCGCCGTCAGACCCCGCGCGATCGCCTCCTGAAGAAAAACGGAATTCAGCACCGCCCGTGCTACGGGGGCCAATCCGAAGCTCACGTTGGACAGTCCCAGGATCGTCCCGCACCGGGGCATTTCCTTCATCAAGACCTCTATCGCGTCCAGCGTCTCCAGCGCCAGCCGCCGATCGGCATCGTTGCCTGTCGTGATGGGAAAAGTCAGGCAGTCAAAGAGGATGTCCTCTTCAGGAATCGCGTATTTTTTCGTCAACAACCCGTGAATCCGCTGGGCGATCTCCACCTTGCGCCCGCACGTCTTGCCCATCGCTTCGACCGGGTCTTCATCGATCGTTAGCGCCACCACCGCCGCCCCGTACTTTTTTAGCAGCGGGCAGACTTTCTGCATCTTCTCCTCGCCGTCCTCCAAATTGACGGAGTTGACGATGCACTTTCCTCCGGCGCGCTTCAATCCCGCTTCGAGGACCTGCCACTCAGTCGAATCCAGCATCAACGGAACGGTCACGTCCTTCACATAGCGCGAGACGATGCGGTCCATGTCCGGGACGCCGTCGCGGCCGACGTAATCCACGCAAACGTCGAGGACGTGCGCGCCTTCGCGGACCTGCTCGCGGCCCACCTCCACGAGCCCGTCGATATCTTCAGCGACGAGAAGGTCTTTAAACTTGCGGCTGCCGTTGGTGTTGCTGCGCTCGCCGACGATAAGAAAGCTGTTGTCCTGGCGCAGTGTGACGGCTTGATAGATGCTGCTGACGCTCGGCTGCCGGATCGGCTGGCGATGTTTGGGGACAATGCCGCGCACGGCCTCCACGACCGCGGCCAGATGCTCTGGCGTCGTCCCGCAGCAGCCCCCAACGATGCTCACGCCATCTTCAACGGCGAACTCGCGCAGCCATTTGGCCAATTCCGCCGGTGTCAACGAATAGTGCGACCGGCCGTCCACCAGTTGCGGCAAGCCCGCGTTCGGCACGACGCTGATCGGCCGCGACGAATACCGCCCGAGATACCGAATATGCTCGGACATCTCCTGCGGACCGGTTGCGCAGTTGATCCCGATGACGCTGATCTGCGGATAGGCCTCCAGCGCCACCAGCGCCGCGCCGATCTCCGTTCCGACAAGCATGGTGCCCGTCGTTTCGATGGTCACCTGGACGATCAGCGGTACCTGCCGCGACCGTTCGTGCATGGCCAGCGTCGCCCCGCACACCGCGGCCTTGGCCTGAAGGATGTCCTGGCATGTCTCGATGATGAGGGCATCCGCGCCGCCGTCCAAAAGCCCGCGGGCCTGTTCGGCGTAGCTGTCCTCCAGCACATCGAAGGTGGTGTGCCCCAGCGTCGGCAGCTTCGTTCCCGGCCCCATCGACCCAAAGACAAACAGCGGCCGATCCGGCTTCTTATTCCGATCGACCACCTTCCGGGCGATCTGGGCCGCCTGCTTATTGATCGCGTGGGTCTGGTCTTCGAGCTTGAACTCCGCGAGGACGATTTTGTTCCCGCCGAAGGTATTGGTTTCAACAGCATCGACGCCGACTTTGATGAACGACTCGTGGATCGCCTCGACGACATCCGGCCGCGAGAGGTTGATGACCTCCGGACAATTCTCGCATCCGCGATAGTCCTTCTCCACGGACAGATCGTGCGCATAGACGCTGGTGCCCATCGCCCCATCCAGGACGACGACGCGCTCGCTCATGATTCTTAACAGCGGATGTTCCACGATCCGATTCCTCGGCCAGCAACACTTAATAATCGATATTCTAGCCGTTTTGGGATAAGGCAGATAGACGCGGCCCGGATCGGACCGCGTTTAGCCAACGTGGGTTCGTTCTCGATTAAGGACCAAAACGTCCGCGACGTTGAGAGTGGAAACGCAACGTGTGCGACCAACGCGATCCAGGAATTCCACCTCTAAGCCATCAGGCGGCAATACCTCCACGATAGTGCCGACATCACCCGCCTGCACTGCGGCCGACTCGTCGGTGCGGACGACGGCAACCAAGTCACAAGGTTTTGGTTTCGTACACATCACCATGATCACGCTTCGGCTTGCATAGTATAGCAATTAGTGACCGCCGAGGACATTTCGCACCGCTTCAACCGCCTTTTCTGCCGCATCCCCCGGAATATCCAAATGCGTCACCGCCCGCAATCGCGTTGGCTGCATCAGCGGGCTGAAGCGCACGCCGTGCGGCTCCAGGCCCTTCAGGAAATCCGCACGGCTAACACCCGTTCCGCCGATGTCGAACATGACGATGTTCGTCTCCACCGCGGCGACGTCGACCTGGATCCCTTTGATCTGCGCGAGGCCTTCCGCGAGCTGCTTCGCCTTCGCATGATCCTCCGCCAGACGGTCGACATGATGCTCCAGCGCATACACGCCCGCCGCGGCGATGATTCCCGCCTGGCGCATCGCCCCGCCGAAGAGGTGCTTATGCCTCCACGCCTGGGCGATGAATTCGCGACTGCCCGCCAGGACCGCCCCCACCGGGCAACCCAGCCCCTTGGAGAGGTCGATCCAGCACGAGTCGAATGGCGCGCAATAGTCCCGCGCCGAAACCGCTGATGCCACGACCGCGTTGAGCAGCCGCGCCCCATCCAAGTGCAGCAATAGCCCATGCTTCCTCGCACACTCGGTCACTGCCCTAATCGCCCCCAACGGCCACACCCGCCCACCACGGAGATTGTGCGTGTTCTCCACGCACACCAGCCGCGACCGTGTAAAGTGGGCATCGTCCGGTCGCAGGCACGCCTCGACTTGCGCCGGCGTGAACACGCCACTGTCCGTCTCGATCAGCCGCAGCGAGGCCCGGCTGTGCACAGCCGGCCCGCCGCCCTCAAAATGCGCCGGATGGCTCGTCGATTCCAGGATAATCTCGTCTCCCGGCCGGCAATGGATCGCGTGGGCGATCAGATTGCACATCGTCCCCGTCGGCAGGAACAGGGCCGCCTCCTTGCCCGTCAGCGCCGCCACCATTTCCTGCAAGCGATTGACGCTTGGGTCCTCGCGTTTCTGCTCGTCCCCCACCTCTGCCTGCGCAATCGCCTGCCGCATCCCCGCCGTCGGCCGGGTCTGAGTGTCACTCGATAGGTCAATGGGAAAGGACTTCATGACAGCCTCGCACCCGCACTCCCGGGGCCTCAAACGCCTCATGGCGTCCTCGCCGGTCGGTCGATAGTATATCCGGTGGCGACCGCCGGGTGCGAGTCCGCGCCTTTCGGGACGCCGCGAGGCAATCTCATGAAGCGAATTCGCCGTACGAAATGGATCATGTTCGCCACAATGACCGTAGGGAGCGTCATGCAACTCTCGACTTGTCGTGAGGAGACGGCTCTGCTCGGCCTCCGCACCGCGATCTCATCCATCACGTTGCCGATCAACACGCTGATTCAACAATTCTTCTTCGTGGTGGGAACAATCTGAACGATTCAGGCCTCGTCAGCTTCATGCGCAGCGATTGCCCTGCCGCTTTTCCCAGACCTCCTCGGCCTCCGGCCTGCGCAAATAGAACGGTATCAGTTCATGCGGAGGCGTGAAAAGTCCCGCCTGCGACATTTCCCAACCCAACCGATGGACCCCGCCCGCGCGCGGCGTCCAGAGAGTTCGCTCGATGATGGCCGCGCCGGATGTCTCGACTGCCGCGCGATGATAGTCAATCCCCTCCCCCATCACCGAGAGTCGCGATCCTTCGTGGAGTAGCACGGCAGGCTCCACCAGCCGCGCCTCGCCGTCGCGTCGATACGCTTCGCCCACCATCGTAAAAGTCGCTCCGAAGACCTGCCCGCGCTTGGCGTCCAGGATGACGGCCAGCCGCTCCGGGGGCGGTGGCACCGAAACCATATTGGCCGCGATCACATCCAGCGTCGCCACCGCGCAAAGCCGGGCCCCCGCGGCCAGTGAAAGGTGCCTCGCAAAGGCCACGGCCACGCGCAGCCCCGTAAAGCTCCCCGGACCGATCGACAAAAAACATTCGTCGACCTCGCCCGGCTGCCACGCGCACTTTTCATGCAGCATCGCCAGCGTCGGCAGCAACTCACGGGCATGCTGGGTCTTCGCGGAAAATGACTGCTCGGCCAATAGCCGCGGCCCCAGCGCCAAAGCCACGGAACCCGTCGCGCTGGAAGTTTCGACGGCGATGATTCGAGGGGCCTGCATCGATTTTTGTGCCTCGCGTGAAAGATTGGGCCTCGCTAGGATAATGATAAGGCATGGGAACGGCCCAAGCCTATTCACCGTGGAGCATCAGACCGATGTCGACTTCCCGATTACTGGTGGAAGACTACGCGGGGATCACCCTCGTCACGTTCACCGATAGCTCCATTCTGGACAACGCCACGATCGACCAGATAGGCAGAGATCTCTACCGCCTTGTGGACGAGGAAAACAAGCAGAAAATCATCATTGATTTCTCCAACGTCAAGTTCCTGTCCTCGCACGCCCTGGGAATCCTCCTGACGCTTCATAAGAAGGCCAAGGGGGTCAATGGATCGCTTTGCCTCTGCGGCGTCCGCAAGGAGCTCATGAAGGTCTTCACGTTGACCGACCTCGACAAGATCTTCAAGTTCTATCCCGACGACAAGGCCGCCCTGGCGGCGCATCATGTCAACCTGTGACGCGTTCTTGACTTCCGTTTTCCTAGTCCATACGATCCGGTCCCTCGCTCATTATGGAGAAACGGAGTTCCCCATTTTCCCCATGAGGCTTAAATGAAGAAGAACTTGATGCTCGTAGTTGTTTGTCTCCCGCTGCTGGCGACGGCGTGTCCTGGCGTCACCCCGATCCCCAGCATCGGCGTCCCGTGCTCGAATAATCTTGACGCGTCCTCGTTTGGGTTCAAGCTGACCATCCCCCCGGATTTCACCTGCACCACGGTACTTCCCAATGATCAGCTTCTTGTCAGCGTCCGCTATCGCCAGAATTCGACGGGCTACATCGCCGCGGTCGTGCTGGCGCCGCCGGGCGCCAACACGGGGTGTGATGAGGACTGCAATACCAACGGCGTGATCGACTCCACCGAAATCGCGGGGAATCCGAGTCTGGACACCAACAATAACGGCAGGCTCGACTCCTGTGACAACGTGGGAGCGCCAACCTGTCAGGAGCAGAATTCCATAACCACTGGAGAGAATATCACCTTCCGGACCTTCCGTATCGCCAGCACCAACCCGGCGTTCATAACCTACCTTGCTTCGGCGAACCTTTCCAACGGCAATGGGTTGGGCATCAGCATGAGCGCGTTGTCGACAACCGACGATCCTTCGCTTCAGACCACTCTTGCTACGATCCTGGAAACCGTAGAATTTACGCCCTGAATTTCTCTGGAGCGATTTCGAGCACTGTGGTATTAAACGTCAAAGTCATTAAGCCCGCCGGATTGCATTCGGCGGGCTTTTCTTTTCAATGCAGCGATGGACCTCTACCGGGCACGATGGCTTCTGCCGATCGATCGCGAGCCGATTGAATCTGGCGAAATGCTCGTCGATAGCGAGCGAATCGTCGCGGTCGGTGACAACCTGGATGCGACCGGCGCCGCTGTCCATGACCTCGGAGACCTTGTCCTCCTGCCCGGTCTTGTTAATCCCCATACGCATCTCGAATTGAGTTGTTACCGGGAAAAGCTCTCTACGGGCTCCCTTTGGGAATGGCTGGAGCAACTCGTGACCCTTCGTCGCCAGCCCGGCGCCGCTCAGGGCGAGCGCGCCGCGGTGCTCGATGGCGCCGCGCAGTCTCTCGCTGCGGGCGTGACCTGCGTCGGCGACATTTCCCGAACCGGGATGAACGTCGAACTCCTTCGCGGATCACCGATCCGCAAAGTCTGTTTCGTCGAACTCTTCAGCGGCGCCAGCCAGCCCCCCTTCGACGCGGCGTCTCTCCGACAAGTATTCCAAGTAGCCTCAACGCACACGGAGCCCGATCGCCTCATGATCGGCCTGTCTCCCCACGCCCCCTACAGCGTCAGTTGGAGCGACCTTTTGGGCGCGATCGAACTCGCGGACACGCACCGCCTCCCGCTCACCATGCACTTCCTCGAAACCCGCGACGAACGGCAATGGTTGGAGGGCGGCGGCGGACCATTGGCGAATTTCCTCGACCGCTTTGGCCTGCCCAACGCTCAAACGGATCGGCCGCGCACCGCAGGAGACGTCCTGGCCCGCTCCGGTCTGCTTGACCGCGCTCCCCTACTCGCCCACGTCAACTACGCCGACGATGATCTGCTCAATATCCTCTCGCAAGGGCCAATTTCGGTCGTTTGGTGCCCCCGCACTCATGCATTCTTTGGTCATTCCCCACACCGCTGGCAGGAGATGATCTCTCTGGGGATAAATGTCTGCCTCGGGACGGACAGCCTCGCCAGTTCACCCAGCCTCTCCATCCTCGATGAACTGCGTTATCTGTATCGTCAGACACCGGATGTCGATCCCGGCCTGTTATTCGACATGGCGACCCGAAGATCGGCGATCGCCCTGGGCATGGGCGACCATTTTGGATCGTTTGCTTCCGGCAAGTATGCGGACTTCGTTGCCATTCCTTGGGACCCGGCCGGTTCCGGCGACCCGAACCTCAACATCTTGGAAAGTGAGTATCCACCGGTAACAACTTGGATTGGCGGCCGTTGCAATGGCCGAGAACCCCGGAATCCGCACTAAGCAATTACCCTAATTGTAAATGAACTGCCAATAAAAAACGCCGTCGACCCGCCTTTTCCCTTGTTTTGTTTACCGTCGTGCGGGTAAACTGGATGACTCGGCCAGGCGTTCCGGTATCCACGCGATTCCCCCCAGTCGCGACCGGACCCTGGCCACTTTTTTCCCTTCTCAGGTCAGCCGCGATAGACTCCCCAGCGGAGGAGTTAGCCTATGCCCGATGACCGCAAGATCCAAGTGGATGACGACTGGAAGAGCCAGGCCGCGCAGGAAAAAGCGCGCCTCGCCGAGACCGCCGACGTCGAGCGGCCACAGGGCATGCCCGAGGCCAGTTTCGCCGGTCTCGTTCAGCTTATCGCCATGCAGGCCCTCGTAGGTCTCGGCGGCTTTGCCGGCCCGGCGGGTCAGGAGATTCCGCCCAATCTTGAACTGGCGAAACACCACATCGACCTTCTGGATATGCTGGATCGCAAAACCAGCGGCAACCTTCAACCCGACGAGAAGCGCCTTCTCGACACCACGCTTCACCAGCTTCGCATGGCTTACGTTGAGGCCGTCCGCGGAGGCACACCCATGCCGCCACCAGGTCGCCACGGCTGATTTCTACTCAGAATCTACTTCTACAGATTCGTCAGCGGGTTTTTACCCTCCCGTAAAGCTCATATGAAATACTATGGGGGGAGTCGTCTATGCGCTTTGCGATCATTGGGACGACGATAGTTTGTTTGACCACGGGATGCGACGCGGGCCCGGAACCGACTCACGCGGCAATCGACGATCGGGGAGCCGTCCTCGCGCAAAGCTCCAATGATACGACTTCGCGCGTCCGCACCGTCGCGTTCGAAAGCGGGACACGCGGGGAACGCTTCATTAGAAACGCCGCTTCCGCGGCCCGGATGCAGGTCGAACTTGGGCGAATTGCCCAACGCCAGGCGAGCGATGCACGCGTGAAGAAACTCGGCCGACAAATGATCGAGGATCATCGGAAAGCGGAACGGGATCTCCTCGATGTCGCGATGGATCGGGATATCACCATTCCCCCGGGCATGACGCCGGCACATCGATCGCTCCTGGGCCAAATTATGCCGCTCTTCGGAGACGCGTTTGATCGCGAGTACCTTCGCATGATGGTCGCGGAACACCTCACCCTGGTGCGCGAATACGACGAAGAGGCCCGCAATGGCCTCGACCCGCAGGTGCGTGACGCCGCCGGGGAAAACCTCCCTCTTCTTCGCGACCATCTGCAGAAAGCCCGCGCATTGGCGAACGCACTGAGCGTCAAGATCGAGGATGAAGAGGCCAGCGTTCCCGGAGCCCCCCGCGAGGCCGAACGCGCCTCGCCCTCACTTTACTAATAATTCGCAAGCCTTGTCCTGAAGTTGCGTCAGCGGCCGGGTACTGGCCGCACCGTTGTAGAAGAATGCGAATGCCACCCAACGGCCCGCCTTGGTTTGGGCATAGCCTGCCAGCGTGCGAACACCGTTGATGTAGCCCGTTTTTGCAAACACCCGCCCGCGCGTGGCCGGTCCGCCAAGCCGATCGTCCAGCGTGCCATCTACACCCGCCTTGGAGAGTGTGTCGCGGAGCAGTTCAAAACCGCTTGAGTCGTGGATGTACCGCAGCACCTGCGTCATGGCCGCCGCGCTGATGCGATTCTTCCGCGAGAGACCGCTGCCGTCATCGACGACGGCCCCGGGAGCCGCCCCGGCTTTTTGCAAGAACATCTTCACCGCCGCGCTGCCGTTCTCCCACGTTCCAGCGCCCGATTGCTTATGGCCCAGTGCCTTGATCAGGGCCTCGGCCATCATGCCCAGGCTGTCCTTGCCCGCCCGCGACATCGCCTGCCGAAGGGGCGTTTGTTCGATCGCCACGACATGGCTGTTCTCCGGCATCCCATCGCCCATCACACGGACGCGCTCGCGCACGACATTTCCGCCCACGCGAATACCCTGGGCGACCAGCACGGACCGCAGCACCTGTCCGAAGTGCAGGCCCGGATCGCGCACCGTCACCGGCCCCAGCCGGTCCGATCGCGCGACCGATCCGCCGACAATGATCGTGTCGCTACCCTTGGTGCGCGAGACCCGCGCCGAGTGCTTCTTTCCGGTCACCGTCTGGTTCACCATCTTGACCGCCGCGCCGGAGGGAATCACGCTCACCTGAGCCGGCTTACCCGCCGGACCGGGCTTGATGCTCACGTCGACGCAGTTGGCATTAAAGTTCAGTCCCCCCACCGGCGCTTCGTACCAGGCCTCGAACTGCTCGGGGGGCCAGTTCGGGTGTGTAAATTGCCGGTCGAAAACAGAATCGTCGATCACAATGTTCCCGGGAATCTGCTTGACGCCGGAGGCCTTGAGTTTCTCCGCCCACCCGTGAAAAACCGCGGTGATGGATTTGCCGGAGGCCCGGGCTGGTTTCTCGTCGCCGATTGTCGGATCGCCGCCTCCCACGACGACCAGGTCCTTGCCGCGAACCGCCAGGATCGTCTTGAACTGGTAGTCCTTGCCAAGCTGATCGAGGGCCGCGGACATGACGACAAGCTTCATGTTGCTGGCCGGGATCATCGGCTGCTCGCCGTTGTGATCGTAAAGCACGCGCCCGCTGGGAAGCTCGATGACGCACCCGCCGAACTGCACCCGCTTGTCGGCGTAGCCGGTCAGCACCTTGTCGAGCTGTGCGGCAAGCGAGTTTTCCGCACGGTCTTTAGGCTCGGCCCGCATTATCGCAGTCGTCGCAAGCGGTACGAGCGCCGCGACCGTCATCAGCACAAATGCCGAGCCGCTTCGTTTCCAAGTCCGAGTATGTCGCCGCATCATGACTCCTGATCCTACGAATGCCTTTGCCGCCTGCAAGTTTTGACTTGATCCCTTCGTCCCCGTAGACTCTCACGGAGAGCGTTCACCCTACGCGTCACGATCGATCAACCGAGTCCTCGCCAGGGACGAGGTCCGGCGTTCGATTCTTATCGGGGCAGGGCATGTCCACTATCGGACGGTCTGACAACCCTTCTATTCTCATCGTCGCGGACGTGGCTCAGCCGCCATTTTCCGACGCCGTGGCCGCCTTTACGCGCTCCAGCAAGGCGTTGGCGGTCGCCGCGGATGTGTACGCCGCAACGGCCGAACTCGCCCTTTCGCCGGGTTTACGCCATGTTCTCATCGATGTCCGAAGCCTCGACCCGCAGGAGCGAGCGTTTCTCCAGATCGCCCCGCGCTATTTCCGCGGCGTTCGGTTCTGCGTGGCCGATCTGCCGGGCGCATCCACCCGTCTGCGGCTCGACGAAAATACCCTCCCTTTGAAGACCGTCCAGTCATTTGTTGCCGCGATATTGACGCAACCGCAAGACCTGTCCTCCGAAATCGTTCCGCAGACGCGGCCCTTGCCGGCGTCCGCTTCGATCGCGAGTCCGCCTCCAGCGCCGCCTTCCGCAGTTCCTCCCCTGAGAGCCGCGCCCCGCAAACCGCTTTCCACCGACGGCGTTCCGAGCGATGGCGACGGCCCTTCGCTTCACGAAGCCGTCCGTCGACGTATGGCGAGCGAGGAACCCGCCCCTCCCCAGCGCAAACCGCCCGTCCGCATACCTCCCAAAGCCGCGCCGACGATTTCTCCTCAGGAACTCGACGCGCTGCTGGCTCCCGATGAGAACGTGATCCCGCCCTCCAATCCGGGCGACGGCAATACAGGACGACCGCGATGACTGCCGCCGACGCGACAACTGAGCGGCGCCTTTTGGTCGTAGGCGATCTTCCGCGCCTGGGCCCCATTGTCGCCTCCTGTTTCGCGCCCCAGCGAATTGAAGGGGTTCACACCTACCTGGAGGCCATCGCCGAAATCCCGCGCTCGCCCACCCGCGCAGTGCTGGTCGGCTTCGAGGTCAACTGCCGGCAGCCTGAGGCCGCCATCGCCGCCATGAAACGCGTGGCCGGTGAGTCCCCCGTCGTTTTTTGTTGCGAACCCAATTACGAATCGCTCGGTCGCCGGCTGACCCAACATGGCGCAGACAGCTACGTCATCTTCCCGCCAGAGGCCATCGACCTTGAAGAAGCCCTCGGCATTCCGTCGCGCCGAACGCAGCGCCGCTGGGTCGAAACCCCGGCGATCACTCCCGCGCCGTCGCCGGAAGAGCTGGCCCGCATGGCGGATTTGCTGCCAAAGCTGGCCGAAGGCGCGACCGATTGTCTCGACGCCATGGCCGCCCTCGTCGCCGCGGCGCTTCACGCCCATGATGCAGCGGTTGTTCTTGAAGGCCGGACAGGTATCGCCGGGATGGGCGGCTTCGCGGCCGTGCTGATTGAGCCCATCCTTCAGGAGAATCGGCCCATCGGTCAAATCCGCGTGGGCGCGCGTCGCGACGAATCATTAGTAGGGCAACTCGATTCTTCGAAACCCGCCGCCTCGACGCAGCCTTACACCCACGACGACACCGCCAAACTTCGCCATTATGGCGTCCTCTTCGGTCGCCTGTTAGAAAGCGCCCGGCGAACCGACCAACTCAAGACCCTAGCCTATACCGACGACCTCACCGGCCTGCCCAATCGGCGCCGGCTGCTCGAGTTTCTCGAGGAAAAGCTCTCCCTTGCCGCAGACGCCCAGGCTACGGTCACGGCCCTCGTCTTCGACATCGACGATTTCAAGCGTTACAACGACACCTACGGCCACGATGCCGGGGACGAAATTCTCATCGAAGTCGGCAAGCTCTTTGTTCAATGCTGCCGCAAGTCCGACCTGGTCGCCCGCTACGGCGGCGACGAGTTCGTCGTCGTCTTCTGGGACCCCGAAGGCCCCCGTACCGCCGGCTCGCAGCACCCCCATGCCTTTCGCGCCGTGGTGGATCGCTTTCGAGAGGCCCTGCGAAGCCACTCTTTTTCCCGTTTGGGCCCCGAAGCGGTCGGCTGCCTGACCATCAGCGGCGGTCTCGCCCATTTCCCTTGGCAGGCCCGTACGGCTCATGAGTTGATCAAGGCTGCCGACCAGGCGCTACTGCGGGCCAAAGAGGCTGGGAAGAACCGGTTCTGGGTCACTGGCGAAGGTGCCGGCCCTGGCCCGTCAGCTTAAATTGTCGCGGCTCGCGCACGCCCCATAACCGCGATATCCAATGTCCATTTTTCTCTTGTTTTCAAAAAAGATAACGTTAAATTGGTATTCCCAGGGGAGAGAATCACCCCCGGTGGCCCAGTGCCGCCGGATGTTGAGAAACAACGATGCCAGTCGAAATTGTTCGGGCCCCCATTGATGCGGAACTTTTGCGCCAACATCGCGATCGTGCAGCGGCTGTGTTGCCCGAATACGACGCGGATGGCCTCCTGATCTTTCGCGACACCAACATCCTCGGCTTCTGCGGCGTACCCCTCGCGCCAACCGACCGACTGGTCTGCGCCCTCTTGAATCGCGACGGCGCTGTCGGCTTCATTGTTCCCGCCTTTGAGGCTGCGATCGCCGACGGCATCCTTGCGGACAACGAGATCTTCGATTGGCGCGAGCACGAAGACCCTTATGCGACCGTCGCGAAGGCCGCCAAATCCCTCGGCCTCGCCGGCGGGACGATCCTGCTCGATCCTCATACGTGGCTCGATGCCTCGACGCGCCTGGTCGCCCACCTGCCGGGAACCCGCCTGATCCCTGATCCCGGCGTGATCGAGAGCGTGCGGATCACCAAAAGCCCCGACGAGTTGGCGATCGTCCGCGAGGCCTGCCGCGACACGGGGCGGATTTTCGCGATTATCAAACGTCTACTCCGCCGGGGAATCACCGAAAGGGACCTTCGCCGCGAGGCCTATGAACACCTCAATCGCGCGGGGGTGACTCCCTTTGGTGAACTTATCCAGGGGGGAGAGTCCGCGGCGATCCCACATCAACCGACCAGCGACCGTCGATTCCGCGAGGGAGACGCTGTCATCGTCGATTTCGCCGCCTATCGTGGCGGCTATTTGGGCGACATGACCCGCACCTTCGCGATCGGCGAGATGGACGAAGACATCCGCCGGGCTTACGCGATCGTCCGCGAGGCGCAAAAGGCCGCCATCGCCGCCGTCCGCCCTGGCGTCACTTGCGAATCCGTCGATCAAGTCGCGCGGGCGATCATCGAAGACGCCGGCCTGGGAGATTACTTCTCCCATCGACTCGGGCACGGCGTAGGGCTGAATATTCACGAACCGCCCTACCTTGTGCGCGGCAACCGCCAACCACTGGCCGCGGGAATGTGTGTGACCGTCGAACCGGGCGTCTATGTCCCCGGGCGCTATGGAATCCGCATCGAGGATGTGGTGGCGGTGACCGATGACGGCTGCGAGGTCCTGACAAGCGAAGTGCCGACGGACATGTCCGAAGAATTCGCGTAGCGCCCCCTCGGAACTGAACCACATCATTCTGCTGGTTCAATCGTCGCCGACATGCTTCCCTTACAGCGTGGAATTCGCCAATCGGCCCCGTAGGCGTGGATCTGATCTCTTTTCAGCTCCGCCCGTTCGAGCGAGGTCGTGTCCACGATCACTCGGCCGGTCGTATCGACCTCCTTGGCCATGTGCATGGCCGTGGGCGTGGCGTGGCCAAAGACCTTCCCGAGCATCTCGATGACGTAATCGTAAGTGTGGTCGTCGTCGTCGAGTAGGATGACGTGATACGGCGGGATGAGCTTGGGCTTGTTCGCCGGCCTCGCAGCAGCGGTTTTGGGCTTCTGCTTCGTAGTTGTTGCCGACACAGACATTTTGTCATCCCATATTCTTGATCACCGCATCCCCGAACTCGCTGCACTTCAAAAGCGTCGCCCCTTCCATCAGCCGGTGCAGATCGTACGTCACGCGCTTCGCGGCGATCGCCCCCTCCACACCCTTGATGATCAGGTCGGCGGCTTCCGTCCAACCCATGTACCGCAGCATCATCTCGCCCGAAAGTATCACGCTGCCGGGGTTGACCTTGTCCTGGTCGGCGTATTTGGGGGCTGTGCCGTGCGTCGCCTCGAAGACGGCGTGACCGGAGATGTAATTGATGTTGCCGCCGGGGGCGATCCCGATCCCGCCCACGCACGCCGCCAGGGCGTCGGAGACGTAATCGCCATTGAGGTTCAGCGTCGCGATAACGTCATAATCGGCCGGTCGAGTGAGAATCTGCTGCAGGAACGCATCCGCAATCACGTCCTTGATGACGAGACCGGCCCCGGGGCGGCCGTCGGGAATCTTACACCACGGTCCACCGTCCAGCTCGACCGCGCCGTAGAACTCCCTGGCGACTTGATAACCCCAATCACGAAAGGCGCCCTCCGTGAATTTCATGATGTTGCCCTTGTGGACCAGCGTGACGCTCTTGCGCTTGTTCTTGATGGCGTAACCGAGGGCGCTGTGCACCAATCGCTCGGTGCCGAGGTAGCTGACAGGCTTGAAACCGATGCCAACCTGCACGGGCATCTCGCGCTTGGGCGCCCCGATGGCCTCCAACTGCCTGAGCCACGCTTCCGTTTTTTCCCTGGTGCCGAAACGAACCTTCCCGAACTCCTTGGGAAACTCCTTGCCGAGAAAGTCGAGGATCTTTTGCGACTCCGGGGTTCCGCCCGCATATTCGATTCCCGCGTAAATGTCCTCCGTGTTCTCGCGGAAGATCACCATCTCGACCTGCTCGGGCTGACGAACCGGCGAGGGGACGCCTTTGAAGTAGCGAACGGGCCGAAGGCAAACGAACAGGTCCAGCGTTTGGCGAAGAGCCACATTGAGGGAGCGAATGCCGCCGCCGACGGGAGTAGTCAATGGCCCCTTGATTCCCACAAGGTAGTCTTTGAACGCCTGCACCGTCTCATCGGGCAGCCAGTTTCCGGTCTTCTTGAAGGCCTTCTCCCCCGCGAGGACTTCCATCCAATCAATCTTCCGCTCTCCTCGATAGGCGCGCTCGACGGCGGCGTCAAAGACGCGAACCGACGCCCGCCAGATATCCGGGCCCGTCCCGTCGCCCTCGATAAAGGGGATGATCGGGTGATGGGGAACGGAAAGTCGTTCTGCTGGACCGCGGCTGATCTTTTCGCCAGGCATGGGGTTCACCTCCGGACGGACTGGTAGGTACAGGCCGAAACACCGTATTTTGAACCCCACATCCTATCAGGAAACCCCGGTTGGACAATGAGAGGGACGCCGCAAGCGGCACCCCGTGCGCGCTAAAAGCGCCGCCACACAGGGTAGACGAAAGGGATTCGTGCCCTTCAAGCAACGGAGAGGGGCCGGGTATGGGCTACGCGGCCACCTCGGTCGCCTCCAGCCTCGCCTGAAGAGCGAAAAGCGCTGCCTGCAGCGCCTCCAGTTTCTGGCGATAGGCCGGCCGATCCGTACGGTGAATCTCGACGCCCAGATCGGTCAACCGTTCGCGGATCAACTCCTGGAGCGTCTCTTGGTCCTCTTTGTTCAACTCAAGCACCATCGCAGCACCTCCCATGGGGCGCGCCCAATTGCCCCACAAAATTCTATGCACGATCCATGCCAGTCGCATCACGTTCGCCGCCGACCTTTCACCGATGTTATTAAGCAGGCTGGCGTTTTATAATCGGGGGCCCGGGACGCTGGTTCCGCGCGACCGATAGAAGTGTCGAAACTGCGTTTTTCCGGTTGGCGAATGAGCGGATCTACCTCAGCATCCAGCGCACCTGGATTCCCTCGTCTGCAGGGCGCGTTATTGACGCTGGTGTCGCTCCTATCGATGGAATCGGTCGGCCTCGGATTGCCGCCGGGCTTTGTCGAGGAAGACGTTCTGAGCGGGCTTACACAGCCGGTCGGCGTGACCTTTTCCACCGATGGTCGGCTGTTCTTCTGGGAAAAGGCCGGCCGGGTCTTTGTCGTCGAAAACGGCGTCAAGAGACTCCTTATCGATATCTCCGCCGAGGTGTTGAATTGGTGGGACCACGGGCTGTTGGGGTTTGCCCTGGATCCCGACTTCAACACGAACGGTTACCTGTACCTTCTGTACGCGGTGGATTACGAGTACCTCGTGGCGAACGGCGATCCACAGGGAACGAATCCGTTGGGAGGAGCGCCGGATCAAATGCGGGATACCATCGGCCGATTGACCCGGTATACGTGCAACAGTCCTTCGGCGACTCCCACGGTGGACCTTGAAAGCTGGACGATCCTGATTGGCCACTGGCAAACCAATCCCACTCCGCCACATGTCACCGATGGCATCCCTATCACCAGCTCATCGCACGGCCCGGACACACTGGTGTTCGCCGCGGACGGCACCTTGTTGGTTAGCGTTGGGGATGGTGGACAATGGCACAACCCCGACAGCGGCGGCTCACGAGTCACACCGTACAGCACGAACACGGCGGAGAGCGACGGAATCCTCACTCTGCCCGAGCAAGTGGGGTCATTCCGAGCCCAGCTCGTCAACTCGTACAACGGGAAGATCCTCCGCCTCGATGTAGATTCCATCGATCCGGTGCTCGGCTGTGCCGGAGTTGCCAGCAATCCGTACTATGAGGCGGCGAGCCCCTACGCTCCCAGGTCCAAGACCTGGGCGATGGGGTTTCGTAACCCCTATCGGTTTTCGCTTCGTCCGGGCACGGGGCAGGCCGATCCCCTGGCCGGCGAGCCCGGAACGATCTACGTGGGCGACGTGGGCGTGAACAACTGGGAAGAGATGGATGTGGTATCGGCCGCGCTGGCCCGCACGGGGAAAGCGAACTACGGCTGGCCGCGCTTTGAGGGGATGAGCCTGGCGGCCGGTTTCCCCTCGATCCAAAAGGCCAATCGGGACGCGCCGAATCCACTGTTCGACGGCATCGCATGTACGCAGGAGTTTTTTTACTTCAATGACCTGTTGATCGAGGCGGTCGATACGAAACTCCTGACTCCGTCGTGGCCGAATCCGTGCGACAGCGAAGAATCAATTCCATCGGAATTGACCTACCTGCACCAACGCCCGCTCTTCGACTGGCGCCACGGTATCGCGCAAACGCGGGTGCCTATTTTCAATGCCAATGGGACTGCGGCGACAGTGAACATCGACGATCCTGCATCGCCAATCATCGGGGCCAGTTTTGCGGGGCCGTGTGCGTTTGGCGGCCTCTTTTACACCGGGGATAAGTTTCCGGCCGAATATCAGGGCACGTACTTCTTCGCCGATTGCTGGGTAGGCTGGATCCGCAATCTCGTGGTGGACCGGAACGACGCAGCCCTGGAGATCCGCGATTTCCAGGCCTTGACCGACGGAAAGCCCGTATGTTTTGCCTTCGACCCCGCCGGATATGGTCTCTACTACGCGAGCTTTACCAGCCAAAAAATCAAACGGATTGCCGTCGATTGCAACGCCAACGGATCGGGCGACGACCTCGACATCGCCCTCGAAACGAGTCGCGATTGCAATGTCAACGGCCTTCCCGATGAATGCGACCCCGAGTCGCGGGATATCGACCTGATGGTGGGCCAGCTTCTGGCCGCGACGCAGAACCCCCTCCTGGTCTGCATGTTGGATTCCAACGCCGACAACCAATTGGACGGAAGAGACATCACCGCATTCGTGGATGCATTGGTCGGCCCGTGAATTCGCCCCCCGATCACCCGGAACATCAAGTTTTTTCCACTCGATTCCCTGGATGAATTCACTATAATGCGCGGTCGGCCGGGCCCTACTGGCGATCTGCCCCTTGGCGAAGCGGCGATGGAGTGACCGCTAACGGGATGGGTACGCGTGGGCTTGTTGCCGTTTCGGGAGGATCAGTGGATGGTTGCCACGTTGGCCGTCCTGAACAATAAACCCGACCAATACGGCGGCGCGAGCTTTTCCCCGAGTGGTTGCAACCCCAACCACAAGTGCGGGAACGGTCTGGAGAAGATCTACCCTACCTGTGCCGTTCGATACGGCTACATGGGATACATCGGGGAGTTCCGCTACGCGCCGGGCATGTTGTTCGGTTGCGGGGCGAAGGTTGTGGTCCAGACCAGCCGGGGGATCGAGATTGGCCAGCAGGTCAGTCTGACTTGTACCGGCTGCGACAAATCGATCAAGCGCCAGCAGGTGCTCGACTACGCCAAGAACAGCGGACCGGATTTCTATCGACTCAAATCCGGGCGAATCCTCCGCGAAGCCACCCCCCAGGACCTGCTGGAAGAAAAACACCTCAACGACGGAAGTTCGGAAAAACTCAGCCGGGCGCGGGAACTCGCTCGACAACACGGCTTGACCATGAAATTCGTGGCCTGCGAGCACCTTTTTGGTGGCGAGCGTCTCGTGTTTCATTTCATGTCTGAAGATCGCGTCGACTTTCGCGACCTGGTCCGCGACCTGGCACACGACTTCCATACACGGATTGAGATGCATCAGGTGGGCGCTCGCGACGAAGCCCGCCTCGTCGCGGATTATGAAATTTGCGGCCGGGAATGCTGCTGCAAGAACTTCCTGAAGACCCTCCGTCCCGTTTCAATGCGCATGGCCAAGCTGCAGAAGGCGACCCTCGATCCCGCCAAGGTGTCCGGCCGATGCGGGCGGTTGCGCTGCTGCCTCCGCTACGAGCACGAGGGCTATGAGGAGTTGAACAAGAAGCTTCCGCGCCTCGGCCTGCGCGTCCGGACGGATCGCGGAGCCGGGACGATCCGCGACCGACAAATCCTCACGCAGCTCTTGACGATCGAATACGATTCAGACGGCCTCGTTGAAACGGTCGGCTTGGAAGAGGTCGTTGAGCAGAATGTGCCGATGCCCGACGTAGGTGAACAGCGGCCGGCCGCCGACCGGTATCCCGGACGGGGTACGGGAGACCGTGATCGACGTCCGCCGATTCAGCCGGCCAATCCCCCGCGCCCGATTCGGCCGCAAGTGGAAGCCCCACCGGCGAATACGGACAATATGATCGACCGTCCGGGCCGGGACGGGCCGCCGGATGCCCCATCAGGTGACATGCCGGAGACGGCCGATCAAAACCAGGGAACTGATCGACCTCACCGCGGTCGGCGGCGGCGCCGCCGGGGTCGGCGGCATAGACCACCCGAGGCCGGTGGACCGGCGGGCGCAGGTCCCGGCGACCCGGGGCCGGGTTTTCCGCCGGGCGGACAAGGGTAGGACAGGGCAAAGATGCTATCATTATTGCATACGAGAGCGGGCGACGAGATCGCCGGGGGTGGTGCTGGATGAGCGTGTCACAAACGACTCAAAACCCGATCGAGGCCATAGCTGATCGGTTGGGAAAATATCGACCGGAAGCCTACGAGTTCCTGCGCCAGGGCCTGGACGTCACCGTACAAAAGACGCACGGCCAGATCGCCAAGTCGGTGCGCAAGGTCATCGAGTGGTTGGAATCAGAAGGGGCGCAGCTTTCCGAATTGCCGGCGCTCCTGCGGAGGAAAAACGTCCCGCGATTCGTGGCCAAGTTCATCGAAGAATCGGGCAGCATCAAGGCCGCGACGCAGCGCCTCAATCTCCACGTGGACGGTGAGGATCTGTGCTGGGGACTGCGGGATTTGGCGCTCGACCAATGGGGCTTGCTCGCGCCGGTCGTGCTGAGGCATTGGGGTATCCGCTCGACCAAGGATTTCGGCAGAATGGTCTTCGCCCTGGTCGATCACGGGCTCTTGCAGAAACAGCCGGAAGACGATATCCGCGACTTCGATAACGTATTCGATTTCGAAACGGCCTTCGTCCAGTCCTACAAGATCGACTTATCCAGGCAGCCTGCGAAAGCTGAAAAGTCGGAGTAACCCACCGTGAACACAGCGGTCAAGGAGGACGATCGAGCCTGGGAGAAGGAACTGGCCCCGCGAGTCACGCGCGGTCAGGTCATTCTCGTGGGCTTGATCTACACGGCATGGATCGCCCTCCTCGCCGCGATCGCCGCCAATCGGTGGTTTGGATCGCTGCAATAGGCCGGGACAATTTTCTTGACCGCCGCGCCCTCATCCGCCGCACCGCCTGATACTGCCAATTTGGAGATTAATCTTGCCGCGCTGCGCAAGCGTCACCCGACCGCAGCCGTGCTGATCGAGGATGCACGGGGACCGCGGACGCTCACACCAGCGAAATCGCGAGATGGCGCGTCGACCTTCACTTGGACCGACACGGACGAACGCTCGCACTGGCTGGGCCGCACCACGATGCCGAACATTCGCGCGGCGGCATTGGTAGATGCCTTTCAACCCGGCGACGGAAATATCCTGCTTGCCGGATTCGGCCAGGGGGCCGAGGCGCAACTCCTCTTCGCCCGACTCGCCCCGCACCAGGCGGTCATGGTGGTCGATGATTGCGAGTGGAGCACCGTCTGTGTGCTGCGGCTCTACGATTTCTCGCGGGAGATTCGCGAAGGGCGGCTGCTCCTTTTCATCGGAGCAACGGCCTGGCAGGACTTGGAGCGATTCCTTACCGAGAACGACGGATACCGGGAGCCGCAGAGAATTCTCTCCTGGCCGTGGTTCGACCGGCCACAAATCACCGAGATCAGCCAACGCCTCACGGAAATGAACGTCCGACTCGCCGCTCAGCGCGCCGGCGGTTTGACCACGTGCCTCGCTCGCAAACCGGTATCCACCAACGCGCCGGCCCCGCCCCGCCTGGCCATCCTCTCCACCGTCGTCGATGCTCGAATACGTCGCGGGGCACAGGTGCTTTCGTCGGCCGCCGAATCGCTAGGATGGCGGGCCGAGGCCTTTGTTCTCGACCACCCTGCCAGGGTCCATCCTCTCGGCATTCGCCGGGCCTTGGGAGAGCTTTCCCCGACGATGTGCCTTTTGCTCGATGTGAGCCCGTCGATGATGCCCTACCCTTTGCCCGAAGAAGAGGCGATCGTCTTTTGCACACACGGAGGGCCTCTGTCGAAGGAATGGCTGGGCCGGCTTGGACCAAATGTGCGCTTGGGAGTGGTGAATGAACTACAGCAACGGCAGGCGTTGGAAGCCGGCGTTTCCAGGGAGGCTGTCCTATTGGTTCCTCCCGCAGCACAATCGGGCCTCACCGTTGAGAATGCGGGCGAGGCGGCGAAGACCGAGCGCCTGATGGTCGTCGCCGATCGCATCGACGCGTCCGCCGAAGCCGCCGGTCTGCACCTGCCTTCGCATCGCCGCCTCTGGGAGTTCGCCGCGGGAATCGTGGCGAACCAATGTGATGAGTATCACGATCAACGTGTGGCGGAAGTCCTGTTGGCCGCCGAAAGGCAGGCCAAAATCACACTGACCAGCGACGACGTCCGCGCGGGCTTGATCGAGCGGATTCAGCGCCGCCTGGCGCCGGCCGTTATTCGCACAAAATTTCTGGAGTTTCTCCACGCCAAGATCGGTAAATTCGACCTGTACGGGGCCGGATGGGAAAACGACCCGGCGTTTGCGAAACATCACTGCGGTTCTTGGCCCGCGCCGCCGGATGTCAAGGAAACATTGTCTCGCTACCGAACGATGATCGGATTCGATTCCATTGCGGGACCCTGGGAGCCTCTGCTGGATGGCCTCGCCGCGGGGCTTCGCTGTTTCCATCGCTGCGTGGGCGGCGTTCCCCCGCCACTGACGGATCTGGACCCTTTCAAGATTTCCTTCGCTTCGCGCGCCGAATTGTTGAAACTGCTGAACGGCCGTGACGCGCCTGAGAGCACCCTTCAAGTCTCGAGAATCATGAACGAACGCCATACCTGGGCGCACCGGCTGCAAGCCATTGCGAGGTTTTGTCAGGTAGTTTGAGGGACCGGACGCTGCGGCAGCCCACCGTATTTCTTTCGAAAAGCCAAAAAACTCCGCAAGTGATGCCACCCGGCGAGCGTAAAGGGATTGCGGCTGGACCGCCGGTGGGCATGAATACACTCGATCCGCGGGCAATACATCACGCGCTGACCGCGGAGCCACGTGCGATAGCAAAGGTCGACGTCCTCGAAGTAGAGAAAAAAACGTTCATCGAAGACCCCGTCGGATTCGCAATCCTCGCGCCGCAGAAACATCGCGCCGCCCAGGCCCCAATCCACGGTCGTCGGAACATCCAACGGCAGGTCTTCGCAAAGGTACCGGCGAAAAAACGCGGGCCGGATGCCCAGCCACCGCAGCGGCGAGCGCGCAAAGAGTGCGACCGGCCAGGTATAAAACTGCCGAGCGGAACGCTGGACTTGGCCGTCGATATTGCGCATAAGCGGCAGGACCACGCCCGTCGTCCGATCCGCGACTAACAGGTCGATGGCCGCGTCCATGGCTCCCGCGGTCACTTGTACATCCGGGTTCGCGATCATGACGTATTGGCCCTGTGACCGCTGAAAGGCCAAGTTGATCCCGGCCGCGAACCCGCGATTCACCGAATCCGCGATGTCAATGGATAGGCGTTCGTCCCCCACCAGCCCGATCGAATCGTCCGGCGAATTATTGGTGACGACAAGCTGCATCGGCCCGCGCGAAGGGTGCTTGCGCAGTGACTCCGCCAACACCCCCACGTCCGCCGACGAATGATAATTCACCGTAAGGATGCTGATCACGCGCCACCTGTGGGATTCGATGTAGATCCGCGCGAGCGCACGTGCAGCTTCCACCAATCGCGCACCAACTGTTCCTCAATCTTCGATGTCGAGACCTGCGCGCGGCCCACGGATTCCCGCCGCTTGTGCAGGACATGACCCCAATGCCCCAGCGCCCCGAGCTTTCCCGCCACATACGCCGGACCCACGCCCTGCCACGTCTTATGCATGACCTGCATCGCCAGAAACACCAGGTGCGCCGGCAGAAAGCGGACGCGGCGAGGCATGTGGCTCCACCAGACGATCTCCGCATTTCGAGCCGAGTTGTAGTGATACCTCCAGCTTCGCGGATGGTACGATGCACTTAAGTGGTGATAACAGACCGACCCCGGCGCGAAGACGCACCGATACCCCGCCCACGCCATGCGGAACCCCAGATCGACATCTTCGTAATAGCTCTCGAACCGTTCATCGAGCAGACCCGTTTTTTCCAGCGCGTCCCGCCGATAAAACGCCGACACCCCAGAAGGTGAAAAAGGCGCCGATTCCGATTCAGGGCTGTCCTCGCGCGGGCACAAGTGCTTTCGCTTGACCGCCCCGCCCGCCACGCTGTACACGTCTCCCGCCGTGTCAATCAAGTGCGGCGGCTCGGCGAGCAGCGCCAGCGAGGCGACCGAGCCGACATCGGGCTCGTCAAACGGCCGCAGACCCTCGGCCAGCCAATTCGCCTCAACGTGCGTGTCGTTATTGAGCAGCACGACGAAGGGCGTCGTCGCGGCACGAATGCCGGCGTTGCAACTCGCCGCGAAACCGACATTTTCAACGTGGCGGATCAGTTGAACGGCCGGCCACCGGCCTTGCACGTATTCGACGCTATCATCGGTGGAGACGTCATCCACGATGATGATCGTGGACTCGACGCCACGCTGAGCGGCGAGAGACTCCAGGAGATTGGGTAGAAACCGGCGGCCGTTATAATTGGGGATGATGACGGTGGCGAGCGGTGAGGCCATGAACGCCCAGGGCTGCTTCCGGCGAATCGGCGATTCCTATCCGAGCCGAACGGTCCGACTATAATCGCTGCTCCGTCGCGATGCGACTCGCCGGTAACTGTAACGTCGTTTCAGGCCGCGGCCCAAGCGCCCGTGCCATATTCCGCCCCCGGTCGAAGATCGGTCGAGTCGAAGACTCGACTGGGCGAGGCGAACGGCCCCATGCCCGACACTTCCCTTGCACCCGTCCAGCAGGAGACCCGGCGACGGGTTCGCGCCGTTCGGATTGCCATTGCCGCGAGCTTTTCCGTCGGCGTCATCGAGGCCGCACTCGGTTGGATCCTCGGCCTGGAGAGCCTCATCGCGGAAGGGATCCATACCCTGCTCGACGGCGTGGATTCCATCGTCGTCCTCGTCGCCGTGTTGATCGCCGCGCGGCCTGCTGACCGATCTCACCAATTTGGTCATGGCAAATTCGAGGCCTTGGGCGCGACCGTCGAGGGATCCTTCGTGCTGGTGGCCGCGGGAGGAATCGCCTGGCGGGCCATCGGCCGTCTCTTGCGCGGCGAAGCGCCTGAACAGATTCCGCTTTACGTCTGCGTGGCGATGGGCGCGGCGGCCGTCTTCTACCTCGTCGTCTCGCTCTACCTGATGCGTGAGGCCCGGGCCACGAAGTCGCCGGCCCTGCTCGCTGAAGCCCTGCATCTTCAGACGCACATC
Source organism: Phycisphaerae bacterium (assembly GCA_035275405.1). NCBI lineage: Bacteria > Pseudomonadati > Planctomycetota > Phycisphaerae > Phycisphaerae bacterium. The sequence goes on along the minus strand of DATEMU010000015.1, from coordinate 231,774 downwards.
TATATCACCGGCGGCCTTGGCGTGGGCCTGCTCATCGGCGCGATCGGTGACTGGCCCATCACGGACACCATTCTGGCTCTTGCCGTCGCGATCTGCCTCGTCTGGATTTCGGGGCACATCTTTCGAGAGGTCATCCGCCAATTCACCGACGCCGCGCTGCCCGCGAACGAACTCGACGAATTGGGCCGGATCATCGAGCGGTTCAGCGATCGATTCCTGGAGGTTCATGGCGTCCGGACCAGGCAATCCGGGGCCGAACGACACCTGGAAATGCATCTCGTCGTCGCGCCGGAGACCACCGTCGCCAGCGCCCACGCATTGGGCCACGAAATCGAGGCGGCGATCGCGGAAAAGTGGCCAACCACGCGGACGATGGTGCATCTTGAGCCGCTCAACACCGCCGACCGCAATCACGAGCAATGGATGGCCGGCCAGCCCAAAGTCCGAACCCACGACGCCTCCCCGGACGAACGCGAGTTCATCCACTGAGCGTGTTTCGGGCGGCACGGTCTGGCAGCAGCCAGGCCGTGGCTTGTCAACCGCACAGCCTCGCCTTCCTTGGCACATAGCATCCTAATCCTAATCACCCTAGAATCGCCCCCCGAAGCAGCACAACGAGGTTTGGCATTCAAGAGAGGTTTTTAGCATGGTCGTTGGTGACTTGGCACAGGAAGTCGATTTGTTGGTTATCGGGGGCGGCCCCGGCGGATATGTCGCGGCCTGCGCGGCGGCGGATCATGGCATCCAAACCGCTCTGGTGGAAAAGGCCGACGTTCCCGGCGGCGTCTGCCTCCGCGAAGGCTGCATCCCCAGCAAGGCCCTCCTGCACGTCGCCAAGATCATCGGCGAGGCCGCCCATGCCGCGGATTTCGGCGTCAGCTTCTCCAAACCGCAAACCGACGTCACCAGGCTCCGCGACTGGAAGAACAGCGTCATCAAAAAACTTTCCGGCGGCGTCAAGACGCTCCTGTCCGGTCGCAAGGTGGAATACATCAACGGCACGGCCGAGTTCGAGGACTCCCGCAGCGTCTTCATCGAGGGGGCCGAAGTCTCGCGGATCAAGTTCAAACACTGCATCGTCGCCACCGGCTCCTCCGCAAAAACCCTGCCCGAATCGCTCCTGCCGCGCGACTTCTACTGGGACGCCGCCGACGCCCTAAAGGTGCAGGAAATCCCCAAGCGCTTGCTCGTCGTGGGCGGCGGCTACATCGGTCTCGAACTTGGGCAGGTTTACGCCGCACTGGGCAGCGAGGTGACCGTCGTCGAGGCACTCGAAAATGTCCTCGCCGGCGCGGATGCCGATCTCGTCCGGCCGCTCCTGACCAAGTTCCGCAAACAGATGAAAGCGATCCACACCGCCGCGACGCTCAAGGGTGCGAAGAAGACCGGCTCGGCCTACGCCGTCACTTTTGCCCTCGAAGGCAAAGACCGGACCGAGGAATTCGACCGCATCCTCGTTTCCGTCGGCCGAAAACCCAATTCCGCCGGTCTGGGGCTGGAGAACACCAGGGTCCAGATCGACTCCAAGGGGTTCATCACCGTCGATTCCCAGCGGCGCACGACCGACAAGCGGATCTTCGCCATCGGCGACGTCGCCTGTGAGCCGATGCTCGCCCACAAGGCCATGCGCGAGGCCAAGGTGGCCGTGGAGGCCATCGCCGGCAAAACGACCATCTTCGACCCCGCCTGCATCCCCGCGGTCGTCTATACCGACCCCGAGATCGCGTGGTGCGGTCTTACCGAGGCCGAGGCCGTCGCCAAAAAGCTGGATGTAAAGGTGACCAAGTTCCCCTGGGCCGCCAGCGGCCGCGCCGTCTCCATGGGCCGCACGGACGGTCTCACCAAGATGATTTTCGACAACAAGACCCACCGCCTACTCGGCGTCGGCATCGTCGGAGCCCATGCCGGCGACCTGATCGCCGAGGCGGTCCTGGGAATGGAAATGGCCGCCGTCGCCGAAGACATCGGCGCCTCGATCCACCCGCACCCCGCCACCAGCGAAACCCTCGCCGAAGCCGCCGAGGCCATGCTGGGCATGGGCGTCCACGGCGGACATTAGGCGTTGAGTTCGTGTGAATTATTGACGTTCCGGTTCTCGGACGGGCAAGTTCGCCGTAGCACGCCGCCCCAGCTCGGACTAGAATAAGTTGAATTGGAGTTGCGTGGCAAATGGTCTTGGTCATCCCTGACGATATTCTGCACGAGAGCGGTCTAAGCGAGGACGATGCGCTCGTCGAGTTCGCTTGTCGACTCTACGACGCGGAAAAACTCCAGCTCTGGCCCGCGGCCCGCTTGTGCGGCATGGACCGTATGGCCTTCATCAATGAGCTGCAAAAGCGCCGAATCGCGGTTTTCCGCCCTTCCGTCGAAGAAGTTAAGGACGATATCAGAACCCTCGAACGGCTGAGTCCGCGGTCGTGATCGTCGTCAGCGATACGTCTCCCCTGGTGGCCCTTCAGCATCTTGGAAAAGTGGATTTGCTCCGCGCCCTCTTCGAAGAGGTGCTCGTTCCGCCCGCCGTGGTGGCCGAACTGGCGCGTGGGACGGAAAAGTGGCCGGCTGTTGATCTCTCGCCCTATCCATTCGTACGCATCCGTTCTCCCCAGCGACCCCAACCTCCCCTAAACCTTCGCGTACGGATCGATCCAGGAGAGCAAGAAGCCATCGCCCTGGCCTTGGAATTACATGCCGATCTCCTGCTCGTTGATGACAAGTCTGGCCGCGAGGCGGCGCGCGAAGTCGGACTCCAGCACACGGGGACGCTGGGCGTCCTCCTCCGCGCCAAGTCGATGGGATTTGTACCGCTGATTCGCCCATTATTGGATCGTCTTGTAGAAGACATCGACTTCTATTTATCTCGCGAGGTTCGGGACGTCGTACTTCAGCAGGCGAGAGAGCAGAAGTGACGGTGGCCCCCGACACGCTTTTCGTGCAGACGGGCGGTGCCCCGTCGGCCACCCGCGTGGTCTATCTGGGAACCGGCGTTCTGGTGACCGGCATCGACGGCGCGCCGGTCGCGCCGTTCGACCTGATGTTGCCGTACCCGTAGGCGGCGCATCGGGGTTTGCGGATGGCAGGGGGTTTCGAAAATGGAGTCGGCTCCGGTGGTTTGCGAACGCAGGGACCAACGTCGCAGTCGGACGAGAGCGTTGCCCCTGATTCTTGATTCGTTGCCGGAGCCGGTTCCTTACTTCTCACAACCGTCCTTAGATTCCTCTTGCCCTGCAACCGCACCTTGGCTATCGTGGAGTACTCTTGCGATCAGGCGGGCCATACGGAGTACTACATGCTCAGATGGCTCAGCCGGTCGCCGCGGCGACCCCTTGGAGCGAAACGGCCAGCGCGACGGTGGGAGCGTGACTCCGCTGACCTCCGGTTCAATTGCGATGGAGGTGCGACATGCGATTCATCAAATGGCTCCTTTTCACGGGACTCATCGCCTGCAACTGGTATGTCGCAATAAACGGTTTTCCGCTCCCCCAAGCCGCCTCATTCAATCCAAAGGACCCCCTCCACCTCTTTCTCGGAGCTTCGTGCGTGTTTTGGCTAGGGACGGTCGTAGTTGGGAGTTTCGATGCGATCGGGGCGCTTCTCACTGGGAACGCGTTTGTCGATATGGAGAAGAAGGGCCAGGCGCGCCCTGGTCGCGCGGTCAGGGGTCTGACGCTGTTAATCGGGATTTTCGCCATTGCTGCGGCGGCCATCTTTGTCAAAGAGAATAAGCCCGCCTCGGTAGGCGAGGCCATCGCCATGCTCAAATTCGGCAACTACCAACTCACGTTCGAGAATATCCAACAACTCGATCTCGCAGAGATTGCATCCGAGGGCAGCGCGCAACTTGTGGGCGTGGCGGTTCCGGCGGACATCATCCGACAGGTCCTGCCGACCACCGAACACAAGGTGGTGCTGGGTCGTCTGGTGTCGCACGGCGACGTCATGGGTATCTACAATTACCCGTATTATCTCCTGCTTACAACTGCGAGCGTGCCCGAAACCGAGCGGTTCGTTATTCGTCATGGGAAGACGCATGGTTACATCCTTGTCGACCACTCAGGCGGCGTTCGGTTCGAACCCTACCGTGTCCGCGATCCCAATTGGTCCTCGCCAAATCCCGTCGATTATGCGCTCGCGGTGGAGGTCATGCAGTGGGACGAGGAGTGGAAGGCTGGCGGCTCGCGTTCTACGGCGCGCGAGCTGTACTCAAGAACACAACAGGATTAAAAAGGAGACTCTCATGGCCGATTACATCCCTTGTTCGGACACCGAGTCCCACGCCCGGCAGTAGAGCTGTATGTCGAGAGGTTGTTAGCTCTGGGCGGGAGAGGTGCCGGAGAGGGCGGCAGCCCTCTCTGGCAAAAAGCTACCCTTTCTCCATAGGAATTCTACGTGGATGCTTCGCGCATTCGGCGGGGTCCAGGGGCAGCGGGCCCCTGGTGGCGCCCCAGAAAAGATAGGGGCCTTTCACCTCTTACACACTTTTGTCCCGCGCAGCGGAAGCCTACGGAATAACCGGCAGCGACGTCCCGCCCTCTGGGGGCGCGGTTGGCGGCGGCGCTCAGTCCACGTCGGGCGTTAGGCTGAGTTAACCCCTCGGCCCCTCAATCCCTTAATCCCTTCTCAAGAATCCGCGTGAAGGTCCCCGGCGAAACATCGTCCCAAGGGCATAAGACGGGCTGCCGCCCGCCGTAGTCAATTGGAGTTCCACGATGACGCTCGCCCATCATTTCCGCCCCATTGTGCTCCTCGCATTATTCGTATGTCTGACAGGGACCACGCCGGCCCGGGCGCAGTGTGCCGACTGGCGAGCCGGCCCGCTCGATGACGGGATCGCCCCCAATGGTACGGATGATGGTGTCACGGCCCTTTTGACCTTGCCGTCGGATGGGGTCGGCACGCCGGCGTTGGTTGCCGCTGGCTATTTCACCAGCATCCAGGGGGTTCCAGCCAACGGGATCGCCATCCGCGACGGCTCCAGCGGCCAATGGAACGCCTTGGGCAACGGTTTTGGGGATGGTGGGGTCACGTCGCTCACCGTCTACAACGGCGACCTCGTCGCTGCGGGCTACACGTTCGGCGGAGTGGGTGTCTCGAATGTGGTTAAGCGCTGGGTTCCTGCCTCGCAGGCATGGCAGACCCTCGCGTTCGCCGACGCCGGCATCCACGCCATCACCGTCTACGATGGTGACCTCATCGCCGCCGGCGGCTTTACCAGCATCGGGGGCGTCGCCGCGCGCCAAGTCGCCCGCCGGAACGGTTCAACGTGGCAGCAATTGGGCGCCGGACTCTCCAGCCCCGGCCAGCCGAACGTCCACGTCAAGACACTTGCCGTGTACTTGGGCGAGCTGGTCGCCGGCGGCAACATGTGGAGCAACCAGGCGGGCCACCTCGCCCCGATCGCCCGCTGGAACGGCATCACCTGGTCGTATCCCTGGGGCGGCCCCTACTCCGCCGCGTGGGGCGCATTCACCGAGTATGTGGATTTCACCGTCGATGCACTCGGCGTCAACCACAACCATCTCTACGTCGCCGGCGCCAACCGGATGGCCTTCTGGGACGGCTCGGCCTGGAGTGATTTCCCGTACGTGTCCGGCAGCGTCGGCGCCTTCACGCTCTACGGCGACGACGTGATCATGGGCGGCAGCTTCACCGACGCCGGCGGGGTAGCGGCAAATAACATCGTTGCGTGGAACGGTTCAGCGTTTTTCGCCCTCGGCGCCGGAATCGGAAACCCCGGCGGAGTCTCCGCCCTCACCGCGTACTACGACGGACTGAATTACGACCTCATCACCGGGGGGTTGTTTACCACCGCAGGCGGCAAATCGGCTAACCATTTGGCCCGTTGGAACGGCAGCGCGTGGATCAACTTCGGTGGAGGCACAGTCAGCGCGGTCAACGCGTTTGCCACGCTGGGGTCGCGCATCATCGCGGCAGGCGATATTTTCCAATCCACCAATGTTGCACAAGTGGCCAACAACGTCGTTGAGTATGATGGCGCGGAGCTTTCACCGTTGGGGTCCGGCCTGAACAGCGGCGCCTATGCGCTCAAAGGCTATTCTCCATCCGCCGACAATCACGAGCTGGTGGCCGAGGGGCGATTCACCATGGCCGGGGGCGTCTCCGCCAACTACATCGCCCGGTGGCTGGAAAGCTCGTTTATCGGATCTCCTCCCCCGCATTGGGAGGCCATGGGCAGCGGCTTCAATAATTGGGTGCTCGCGGTTGAAAGAATGACCAATTCGTACGTCGCCGGCGGGCTGTTTACGCAGTCCGGAGCGACAACGGCCAATCGCGTCGCCGTCTGGAATGAATCGACCGACACGTGGACCCAAATACAAGGCGGAACCAACGGCACGGTGCGGGCACTTAAGTCCTACCTTCAAACTCAACCTTTTCTGCAATACGTGCTGATCGCCGGCGGCGATTTCAGCACGGCCGGCGGCGCGACTGCGAACCGTATCGCCGTCTGCACCCAAAGCGCCTTCGGGGGCAGCTTCAGTGCGTGGAGCCCCATGGGCTCTGGGTTCTCGGGCGGAATCGTCTATGCCATCGAACGCCACGCCGGTAGCACTTATGCTGGCGGCTCCTTCACCACCTCCGGCGGCACGACGCTGAATCGAATCGGTCGCTGGACCGGTAGCGCGTGGGTACCGGTCGGCACCGGCGTCGGTTTCAATCAGCCCGTTTTTGTCCTGAAGTCGTCCGGCCCAAATCTCTACGCCGCGGGGGCGTTCACCTCCGTGGATGGAATCGCCGTGAACCGAATTGCCCGCTGGAATGGAACGAATTGGTCGGCGGTGCCCGCCGGGACTGAAAGCTCCATCATCGCACTGCACCTGTACAACGGGGAACTGCAAGTGGGTGGGTACTTCGACACGGTGAACAACGGCGCCCTTGTTTCTCCTTCCTGGGGACGTTACCTGGAAACCGGCACGCCCTGGATCGTCAGCCAGCCCATAGCGCAGTCTACCGACTGCGGCGGCACCGCGAACTTCTACGTCGAGCCGGCCCAGGGATACGACGCATTGAATTATCAGTGGCGCAAGGACGGTACGCCCGTGGTGCTCGGTGCGACGGCGACGGGTTCGGTGATTGCCTCGGATGGACCGACGCTGACCATTGCCGACGTGTCACACGCGGACGAAGGTACCTACGACTGCGTGATCTCAAACGTTTGCGGGGACGCTACCAGTACCGGCGCCAGTCTCACCGTATCCCTCGTCGCCGCCGACGGTGATGGGGACGGCAACGGCGCGGCCGACGGCAACGACATCGCCGGGTATATCCTGACCGTCCAGGGACTGACCTTCGGCCGCGGTCGCTGCGCCTACGACATGAACGTGGACGGCGTCATCGACCTCGATGACTTGCCGCTGTTTGCCGATCTGCTCGTGAACGACGACACGAACTGAACGCTATGACTTCCGGTTATGACGCGAGGTGCCGCCAAGTCGAGTCTAATGGTGAACGCAGGTCACATGAGCCTACGGAATGACCGGCAACGATGTGCCCCCTTCTGGGGCCGTCGGCGGCGCGGCGGCAGTTTCTTCGGCGGGCAGATCCTCGAAATACACGTCCTCGACATCGGTCAGATCCACCTCGCGCCGCAAGAGCAGGTAGATCACGGTACTCGCGGAGTAGAAGAAGCTGATGGCGAAGGCCGCCACGAGGGCCCAGAGCAGATAAACCCAACCTCGAACCAGGAGCTGCGCGAACCAGCTGATGTTCGCCAACTTCACTTCATCGAAGCTCCCCCAGAAAGAACCCTCGCCCGATAGAGTTGGCGCCTGCCAGATCGCATGAAGCTTGGAGACGTCCGTCGGCTGACCTTTTTCCACCGCGGCCGTGCCCCAGTTCATCGAAAAGCCCAGGAACAAACTCGCGGCCCAGAGCATGAGCCGCACGAAGAACTTCACAAACAGCAGACAAATCGCCCCGTAGCCGATCGCGACGAGCATATACAGGGCGGTCCGCCACGGCTTCGCATAGATGTAGCTGTACGTGCGGCTGAAGGCGTCGAAGGCGTCCGAGCCTTCCACCGCCACCGTGGGGAATGTCAGCGAACCACCGGCCGCCGCCCCGATGATCACAAACGCCAGGGCGAAGCCCGCCAGGAGCACCAGGAAAAAGAGCAGACCGACGATCACCTCTCCCACCCACGGAATCCACCCGATCAATCCGCCCAGGAACAGGAACAGCCCAATCCCCAGGATGACCATCAAGGGCATGAGCGGGGCGAAGAAGAAGTTGAGGAATCGGCCCTTGGCAAATGTCAGCGCCTCGCCCATACCGATCCGTTCGTCGCGCGTCGCGCGCAACGCCGCCACGCGGCAACACGCCCCGCCGAAGAGCGACCAGATCGCCAGCACCAGTATCCCGAAAAGGACGGCATATCCGAAGTGCATGGCGAACAGCCAGGCCGGCGCCAGGAACAGGGCGCTGACTCCGGCAATGACCCCCGTGAGGCTGAGGCCAACGACCGCCGCCAGGATGTGATTGACCGAAGTTCGCATTTGCTTCAGGAACATCTCGAAGACGCCGGACCGGTTGATCTTCTCAGGTTCCCCGAGCCCCTTGGTCCATTCCTTCACCGCCTGCCGGCCTCCGCCGGCAAAAACCTCGACCTCCAAAATGCTTCCGTCGGTGGAAACCGCCGGACTGCACGAGTTCGCCCACATCGCGTCCAGCAGCCGGCCGGAGCCGTAAGTCAAGACGACGCCGAAAAACGCGAGACACAGCGCCGGCCAGTGAATGGCCATCTTGAACGACCGAAACAGCCGGGTAAAACCGCAACACTCGGACCAGTCAATTCGTTTCAGTTCGTTGCTCGTCGCCTCGGACATGCACGGATCCCTTTTTGTCGGAGCGGCTTCGCGACCGTAGGACTCGAACCGGCGTCGGCCGTTCGAGCGTCTACTTCGCCTCGATACAAATCGCCCTCTGGAGGTCTGGGCCGCATTATAGAAAGGGGAAAATGTCCATCAAGTGCGGTTTCGCCGCCGTCCGGAAGTGGCCGCGGCATCGGTGAAAAACGCGTCGATCCGCAAATGGGTCTGGGGTGCCATGGTCTGACTGCGAAGCGGGCAGGCCGTGTGGGAAATGCACGCCACGGCCTCGCTGCTGCGAGACCTTGCCACCCGAACTGTCAATTGAGACGGACTATTAGTCCCCGACCCCCGTCGTGAACGACCAGACCCGACCCGGCACCACATGAGTTCCGTCGTCCGCAACGACCTGCCAGAAGTATGTCGTCTGCGGTGCAAGGGTCGGCGGTTGGCAGAAAGTCTCCGCAATGTCACTGCAGATCGGCGTGTTCGGCGGAGAACTGGTTCCGAACAACACGTCGAAGGTCAGGGGGCATGTCACCACCCACTCTTTCGTGACGATGTTGGACAGGCGAGTCTGTTCCTGTGAGTCCACGAACGACGCCTGGATCTGATCGATGCCGGGCCCGCCCGCGTCCGAATACGTGAAGCTCGCCTGGCCGCTTCCGTTCGTGTCCACCGTGCCACTGACGCCTTGATTCGGCCCGGCAATGACGCTGAACGTCACCGTTCGCTCGGCCACGGGCTGTCCCTGCTCATTCGTCACGGTGGCAGTTACCGTGTGCTCGGTCCCGACCGGATTCGTCGCGCCGGTCGGCCCGAGGACGATGCCCTCTCCGAGTACCGCCGCGCCGGAAAGGCCGAACGCACCGAAGAAGATATTGTCGTCGTTGGAAGGGTTGCCCGTGTGGACAGCGATTTGCGTATCTGCGCTGGTGATGAAGGGAAGGAGCGAATAAAGCTCGTCGTCCGTGCGGCAGTCTGCTGCGCCACCCATCGGATCGACGGGATTGTCGATATCGTCATCCAGCCCGCCGACCGTAACGAGTTCGCCATCAAGCCCGCTGCAGCCGGGCGGGCCGTCGTCCTGCCCGCCGGCTGATGAGGTCAATCGCTGGGAGTTAACGTCGACCAGGCTCACCTGGTTCGTCGGCTGAAATCCAAAGGAGATTCCCAGGCTCATGACCGCCACGGCCCCTGCCGACTCCGGGTTGATTGGCTCGGCCAGCGTGATCCCGAAGTCATCGCCTGCGAGAGCTTGCGCGCCGAAGAGAAGGATGACCGTGCGATCGGCCGGTTGCGCGGGATCGTTGAACACCACCGCCAGCACTTCGCCATCGATGGAGGTGGGGCCGACCTCCGAAAACGAGAACGCCATCCGGCCCGCCGGCGCGCCGTCGATGATCGGGGCCAGGAGCGTCGTCACATCGGCGAGATGATTGAAACTACTGATCGCGGAGGGAACAGAATCGCTCCACGTCACGCCCGCGTCCGGTGGAGTGATCCGAACGTCGCCGTCCACAAGCTGCCGACCGGAAAAGCCCGCCGACGCGGCCAATACAAAGGCCTTGCGAACCGTGGCCAGCGCACTGGGCTTTTGCACTTCGATGGTATGGGAAGTCGAATTGGATCCGCCGCCGTCAACGGACAGAAACACCCGCCCGACGGCGGAATAAAACTCCGACAGTGACGCGCTGGGCTCGCCACCGCGGGGGGTGACGTTTTCCACGACGGTGTAAACGGGTGACTCCAGCGTGGCGCGCAGACGCGCCGCAGTGTTCCACGACAATACGACATCCAGCGGGATGTCCGTGGCGCCGTCCATTGGATCGGGGTTGTCCACCGCATCCGGCGGAGAATCGCACTCATCCGGCACGCCGTTAATATTGCAATCCTGGCTGGTCCCTTCGGAAATGTCCTCGCCGTCCAGGATTCCGTTCGAGTTGCAATCCAGCTGCCCGGGACCCGGCGGCTCTGCCGGCGGCCCTGGTCGCGGGATGACAAAGACGACCGTTTCCCCTTCGGCGAAATCCTCCTGCCAGACAAACTCCCCCTGAGCCAGGACCGTCCCCGGCTGGACAAGAGCACTGTCCAGCGAGAAAACGGCTTGGCTCACGACTGCGACGACCGTTAACACCCGTGTCCGAGTCGGCAGTGCCTCGGCATTGGCTTCGGGCCCCTCCGCCGCGAGTCGGCGAACCGTCTCGCGGACATCGTTATCGTTGATGACATAGCGCGCGGTGACGACAACCGGCAGACCGGATTGGTTCTCCACCCGCAGGACGACGTTCCCGCCGGGGCCTACCAGCTCCAGTGTCTCCGCGAAGAATGGGCAACCCGCCGCACAAGCGATGAGCGCCGCGGACAGCACCGCGGCCGAAGTCCTTCCCCAACCGGATAGACGCATGGTAGACGCCCCTCAAACTCCGCGATCACCCTGAAACGTTGAATTGATTGACAATGCCGCCAAACCGGCCTGTCCCCCTTCGCTTACCCTTAATGGTAGACCGAGTATCGCCCAATGGCAAACGCGAGGGTCCGCCAACCGGCACGGTATGCGGACCATCAGACGCCGTTCAAATGGATCGGCCGGGCTTATTCGAAAAGGAGGGGTTGTTCGGGGATTTCGCCCGCGAGTTCGGCCCCGTTCAGGCGCTGCAAATAATCCGCTAACTCACTTTCGGTGAAGGCGATGAGAAATTCCGGACGTGCGGAGCGGTTTACTTCGCGGATCCGGCCGATCAACTCCTGTTTCGACATCACTTCATACTCCAGCGTCCCGGATGCGTGCATGGACTGTTTCCCAGGCGATGATTTTTGTGAAACCCGCGGCCGAGGGACCGTCCGCGAACTTCGGCGTCTGTCGTATCGACCCGCTTTCAGGGCGCCCTTTAGGGTCGCCTCCACGCGCTCGTGGCGACGAAACAAGAAACGGCCCGCCGGTCTTGCGCGTTGCCCGCGCAGGTTCCTCCACCAGCAATCGGCGGGCCTTGGTTCAAGGCCGATTTGAAATGAAGGGTCTTCGGCAACATTTACGGGGCGGGAGAGCCGGCCGCGGCCGGCGCCCTCAAAAAAAGAGTTGCCGTCTCGTCACAATGCAGCACAGTCCAAGCCTCGCTCGTGGTCAGATATTGGGCCATACGCGAACCCGTTCTGACCATGGCCAGGTCGATCTTGCGCGCCGGCGCCTCCCCTTCGATCTTGGAAGGGTTTCTTAGAAGGTCCACGAAGTGCAGGAGGAATTCGTCGCCGTACAACTCGCACCGATCGTCGATGTACACCTTCGCGGGAACCCGCTGGTAGATAAGGTAGCCCGCGAATAGCATATCGTTGAAAATCCGCGCTTCAGTCCCTCGGTCACGTAGATAGACTTTGGCCGCCCGCGTCGCCGCGATCGGCCAGTAGTCCGCATCGAGCCGCGCCCAGCCCGCCCCGATCAAAGGGATCCGCCACCCGGCCATTTGGATCAGGAGACTGGCGACAATGGGCAGCCCGCAAACGACAACACACGGCCACGATGCGCGACGCGTAGCAAGCGCCTCGCCAAGAAACCGCCGCCTCAGCGTCGGCCGCTGCATCCAACGGCAAACCGGCGCCATTTCCGCAATCACCACCGCTGCGGTCACGACAAAAAGCGGGCCATGCCGCACTCGCAGAAACGCCAACGGCAGCCAAAGGAGCGGAACCAGCCAAGTCACCCGGACGTCCGAGCGGTTGCAGCCCAATAGCATCGCCAGATAGATGCCCGCCAGCGCCCCGAGAATCAGACTCTCCGGACTCCCGAGAGCAACGCGACCGTGTTCGCTGATGATTGTCGGCAGGACTTTCGATGTGCTCAGCGCAGTCCAAACCCGGACCATCTCGACGCCGTACGGATTGACAAGTATGGAAGCCCCGCAAAGCGCGGCAATGACCACACAGACCGCCGGTCTGATTCCTGTTGCGCCGACTTTGTCCTTGGCCTGACTTCGTAGCGACAAGATAGCCCACGCCGTCAACACGACGATCGTCGTGAGAACGCCCGCCAAAGCCCCGCCGTGTACGTTCGTCCACAAAACCATGATTGGCGGCAATGCATACAACCATCGCGCGGAGCGCCCCCCCGACTCGATGTCCACCAGCAGCCCCAGCGTCCACGCTGTCAGTGCGATGGTCACTAGATGCGGTCGCACATGAAAGTGATAGCTGCAGCCCGCCAGGAACAGGGCCAGAAGCAACGCAGCCGCGGGCGCACGAAACCCCCCGCGGCGCAGGCGACCGTAGAGCCAGGCAAACGTCGCGGCGATCAGCATAGCCCCGACGAGCAGGAGCCCGTCCAGCCCCGCCGCGCGATGGACTACCGCCATCACACACTCGCCCAACCACTGCTGGGCGATCCACGGCCGCCCTTCAAAAGTAAAGCTGAACGGATCCGTCGTGATCAGCCTATGGCGCTCGAGAATCCGTTCGCCGACGACCGTATGCCAGAACGTCCCCGGATCGCGGAGCAATCGCTCAAAACCAAGGGCCAACAGGGTGACCCAGAGGATCAGAAAGCACGACAGCGCGGGTGTCCAACCGCGGAGGCGATTTCGGCTGACTTCATCCATGTTACAGTCGTATCGGCCATCGGACGGACCGAGTTTGCGAAACGGACATAATCGTAAATCGAACGAGGATTCGAAACCCGCCGTGCCGACGCCCGCTAAAGCGAGACGTGCTCAGGCTCTCGAGGCGACGGCCATTCGCTTCAGCCCATTGCCCAGCGCAATGCCCAGCGAATCAAACACCAGCCCGGTATGCGCGTTGCGCCCAATTTGGTACTCCGCCGTTCCCGCGGCCCGGATCGCTGCAATCATCGAGCGTGGGTCGACTCCCGCGGCCAATTCGCGGATGACCCCCTCGTCCGGGAGCGCCGCCGGCTCGTATCCGACCGCGACGCGCTGAATGTCGCGGAGTATCGTCGCCGTCATCGCGATGACCAGAAGTCGCGCCTGCCGCGCGACGTTGGCGTCCGCGTCCACCATCACTTCTTCCTCGTCCTCCTCTTCGACATCCTCCTCCACCGTCTCCACGACGGTGCGCTCTTCGAGGTCCTCGCTCAACCCCTTCGCCAACTCCGCCAGCGCCTTGCCGCAGCCCAGGGGATCACGTGCGGCCGAGCCGATCGCCTCGAGGACCGGTGGGACCCGCTCGAACACCTTGGCTTCAACGTAGCGACCCGCCGGCCCCAGGCTTCCCTGACACAGTTCCGCCAGAAATCGCGCCGCTTCCGGGCTCGCGCCATGTCGCTCAAGAACCTGCGCCACCACGAAGTCGAGTGGCAATCCCCGGAACGAAATGTGCTGGCAACGTGACCGAGTTGTCGGCAGGAGGGCGTCAGGAGAGGCCGCCAGAAGGATGAGATATCCGGGACCGGGCGGTTCTTCCAGCGTCTTGAGCAGGGCATTCTGTGCCTGAGCGCTCATTCGCTCCGCCTCCACCACGACGAACACCTTTGCCCGCCCGCGCGACGGTCGTTTGGCGATCTCGTTGATGACGAAATGCCGGACCACATCGACACTCAGATCAAGCGCCTTACGCTTTTGGACTTTGGTATCGGGATGAAACCGATTGAGCCGCCGGTAGATGCGATGAAAGTCCGGATGATTGCCGGCGGCAAGTAACGTGCAGTCCGTACAAGCGCCGCACGCGTCCGTCCACGATTCCGCCCCGCCATCTAGCGAAGCAATCTCTACCGGCGATGCGCAAAGCAGCCGCGCCGCGAACCGCGAGGCGAGCATCTCCTTGCCCACCCCGGGCGGGCCGCTGAACAGGTACGCGTGCGGGACACGCCCGGACGCCAGCGCCCGTTGCAGGCGCTTCTGGGCAGACTCCTGGTGCAGTACGTCAGAGAGCGGCATGCGCGATGGCTTCCATTACGCGGGCCTGAACCTCATCGACCGAGCCCACGCCGTCCACAATGGCCACCGGCGCGGGATAATATTTCGGCAGCTCCAAAAACAACTCCCGCACTCGCTGGTGAAAATCCATCGGCCGGGACTCCATCGCGTCCGGATGCACGTCGTGAAAGAGCGTTGGGTGCCGATCGCCGGTCGCCTCGCTTTTCTTGTTGTTGACGGGCCGCTTGGTCCGCTCCAACCCCGCCGCCAGCGGGACATCCAGCACGATCGTCAAGTGCGGCCACTGGTCCCCGATGGCAAACTTCGCCAGTTCTACTACTCTCCGCGGGTCAAACCCCGCCGCGCCCTGATAGGCACACGTCGCCGACACAAATCGATCGCCCAGGCACGTCTTCCCCGCCGACAGCGCCGGCCCGATCACTTGCGTGACCAGTTGCGCCCGCGACGCCATGAACAAGAACGCCTCGCAGCGAACATCCATCGCCGACAGGTCGAAATCTAATAGCACGTGCCGAATCCGATCGCCGATCGGCGTTCCGCCGGGATCGCGCGCCAATATCGTCTCGATGCCGGCATCGGCAAGTTGCTGGGTGAGTCGCGCGAGCTGCGCCCCCTTGCCGGCGCCATCGATGCCGTCGAAGACGATGTATTTGCCGCGCAGCCGAACCAGCGCCTTATCCGCCATGCTCGCCCCCCCGCCTCAGGCCGATCGCCTGATACACGTCCGCCGCGTTGTAGCTCGAACGCACAAACGGTCCCGACGCCACCGACCGGAACCCCAACGCGCGCGCCTCCTCCGCAATCTCGTCGAACTCCTCCGGCGGATAGAAACGCGCCACGGGCGCATGGTCCTCCGACGGTCGCAAGTACTGCCCGACGGTCAGAATGTCCACGTCCGCCTCGCGCAGGTCGCGCATCGTCCGCGACAACTCCACCCGCGTCTCCCCCAGTCCGACCATCAACCCGCTCTTGGTGAAAATCTCCGGCCGCATCGATTTAACCTTGCGCAGCACGTCCAGGGTCCGGCGGTATTTCGCCTGCGGTCGGATGGAAGGCGACAGCCGTTCCACCGTCTCCTGATTGTGGTTGTAAATGTCCGGACCCGCTTCGCAAAGCGTCGCCAGCAGCTCATCCCGCGCGTGAAAATCCGCCGGCAGTACTTCGATCGCACAGTCCGGGACGGCGCCGCGAATCTCCCGCACGCACTCCGCAAAATGCCCCGCCCCTTCGTCCGCCAGATCGTCCCGCGCGACCGCCGTAATGACCACGTGTCGAAGGTCCAGCTTCGCGACGGCATCGGCCAGTCGCTTGGGCTCCGTCGCGCTCGGTGGGTCGGGCCGCGCCGTCGCGACCGCGCAAAAGTGGCACCGTCGCGTACATTTATCGCCCAGAATCATGAACGTGGCATGTCGGTGCGACCAGCATTCGCTCAAATTCGGGCACCGCGCCTCCTCGCACACCGTCGCCACGCCGCTGTCCGCCACGATCCGCCGCGTTTGCAACAGCACATCGCCCGTCGGCAGCGGCCGCTTCAGCCAGGAGGGCAATCTCCGCTCGCGTGGCGCTGAACTGGGTTGCACGACCGTAAGTTGCATAGAATCCTTGTGGTCCCGGCTGCGAGCCGTTGGAAACCCCCCAAAGGGGATAACAGCTCAGTATAGCCGGTTTACGCCGATCATCGAACCGCGTAGGGTAAGATGCGGAGGCTCGGTTCGTACGGCCCGCTCACAACTGCGAGGTGTGCCATGATTCAGCTCCGCCGAATCCTGTTTCCCACGGACTTCTCCGAACTCTCCCTCCACGCCCTGACCTACGCGCGCTCCTTTGCGGAGGCGTACAAGGCCGAGCTACACGTCTTGCACGTCGTGGACGAGGCCTATCAATACTGGATGGCTACGGCCCCCAACGCCATGCCGATCGGCCCGTCGCCCGCCGACATCGCCAGGGATGCCAAGGCGGAACTGGACAAGTTCGTCAAGAAAAACCTCTCCGGCGTCACGACACCTCTATCCTCGACGATGATCGTTGGCCGGCCGTTCCTGGAGATCATCCGCTACGCCCGCGACAAGGAAATCGATCTCATCGTCCTCGGAACACATGGCCGCGGCGGCCTCAGCCACGTCCTGCTCGGCTCCGTCGCGGAAAAAATCGTCCGCAAGTCCCCCTGCCCGGTCTTGACGATCCGCCACCCCGAGCACGAATTCGTGATGCCGTAGAGGTAGAGCTGGCTCAGCCCGCCGCCGTGCCACGACCACGTAAGTGCCCGTTATGGCACCATCATCGCGGCCAAATCCGGCGGCTTGAAGGCCTCGGCCCCGCACAGCGACCCCTGGTGAATCTCGATCGGTCGATTCGTGGACTCTCCCGCTTCCTGAATCGCCTCGGCCAATGCCGCTCGCGCCCGCTCGTCGTTGCGCATCAGCACGACCACTTCGCCTCCGGCCCCCCCCCCGGTCACCTTGGCCCCAAAGAGCCCTGCTTCCGCCCCGCGCCGTCGAACGCACTGCGTAATCCGATCCGCTTCCGCCCCGCCAATTCCACAGCGCTGGCTGTAGCTCCAATGGGAGGCATACATCCGCTCACCCGCCTCAATCAACGCACTGGCTGCCCCGGTCCGCCGGGCCAGGGCGATGAACGACACGAATTCCTGTACGCGCTGGTTTTCGTAGATGTGGTGTTCCAGCCGCGAGCGTACCTTGTAAACGGCTTTGCCATTCGCCTCCCCGTCCAACCCGCGAAAGTCCCCGAACGACGCCGTGAAGGCCTTTCCGGAGATCTTCAATGGCAGGCGGTTGCGATAGTTCTCAACATAGTCGACCGGCGAAATCGCCGCCAGGAGCGCCTGGGCCTTCTCCGGAGACATCCCGTCGCGCGCGCGGAGCTGGTGGATCATCCGCTCGCCCATCTCCGCGCACAACTTCGTTTCCAGCAAACGTTCGCGTTTGGTCGGCCGGTCTAATTGGGTTCGTACGACCGCCATCGTCACGCCATTGGGAAGGGTGAGCGGTTCGCACTCGGGTTGGGGACGGAAGCGCATCTGCATCAGCGCGCCGTCTCCCTTTCCGCAAAACGCCGTCATGGCCGCTCGAACCCGGCGCAGTCCTGTGAGCGGCATGGCCGCTTCGGAAGCCATCGTCGCCCGCTTCCAAGGCTCAACGGTCTTGCCATAAAGTTTGCAGAGCCCGTCGAGCACAGCCGTCGCCGTCGCACACGGCCGGCCCAGGTCGGCGTCCGCCGGAAAATCGGATTGCAACAGAATTGTGAGGCCGGCGGATGGTTGGGGGAGGGTCTTTTCAGAAAACGCTCGATGCATCACCAGGCAGGCCGGAGCCGCCCACTCTGCTCCGGCAAGCCGGCAACGCTCGCTGAGACTCCCCGAATCCGCATCAGGAGCGGCGAAAGCAGAAACGCCAAACTTGATTTCGCTGGCGGTATCCCCATTCCCAGGAGAATCCAACCGGAGGCGAACCTCAGACCCGCCCGACTCCCACACAACCGCCCGGATCGCCAGGGCCAGCGTGGTCGTCAGGACCAGCGACCCCCGGTCTTCACAAAGCCCCCCCATGACATCCACGGCGCCCGGCGCCTGGGCCATCTCGATGCGGCCCTTCGGCTGACCGTGCGCGGCGAACGCGGCTCGCAGAGCCTCGCTCAGTCGATGCAGCGACGCACCCTCGTCCATCGTTTGACCCATGCGACCGACCAGTTCTGATGCGTCCGCTGAAGCGCCGGCCCTATTCAGGCTCGGCCGACTTCGCGCAGGACGTGTTCGTTGACGAAAATCGGAGTCTCGCTCGCCACGCCCAGCGCAATCGCGTCCGAGGGGCGACTATCCACCTCGATCACTTCACCCTGGGCCCGAATGACCAGTTTCGCGTAGAACGTATGTTCCTTCAAGTCGTTGATAACGATTTTTTCCAGCTCGCCGTGCAGCCGCTCGATGATGTCCGCCATCAAGTCGTGCGTCATCGGCCGCGGTCGCTTGTAGCCTTTGAGCCGCCGATCGATCGCGCACGCCTCTGAGTCCCCGATGACGATGGGAAATTCTCGCTCGCCGCCACGCTCTCTCAAAAAAATGATCTGCTGGTCGTGCGCATCCTGAATCACGATCCTCGCGAGATCCATCCGCACTTCCATGACCGCCTCCGCCCAAGTTCGAACTAGAGCGTACCCAACTGCGCCGGAGTTTGCAACATGCCCGAATGTGAATCGCCGAATCAACGAGACAACGACGTCTCATTGGCGAGCCTCTATGGGCCTAAGGGATTTCCGCTATGTGGCTTTCAATCAAGCGAATTTGTCCGGCAAGGTCGGTGACGCGCTGCCGGGCCTGCTCGACAACCGCGGGATCGGCCCGTTTCACAAAGTCCTCGCTCCCTAAGCGGGCCTCCTCGCGTGACTTGGCGGCGCGCAGCGATTCCAGCTTCACTTGCTCCGAACGTTTCACCTCTCCGAGGTCGACGAGAGTTCCGACCGGCGCGTAAACCTGGATCGAGCCCTCGATTCGGCTCATCGCCCCTGCCGGTTTGGCAGCGTTTGGCCCGACTTCCAACAAATCACAGCCCGCCAGCGGTCGAATAAATTCCCGATAGCGATCCACCAATTGGCAAACCACCTCATCCGCCCGGATCGTCGCGCTCGGCAAGCTTCGAATAGACGGGGCCTTAGCCTTGCCCCGATAGTCGTTCACGTCGCTGCGGATGTCGCGCAGACTGCGGATGATGGCCTGGAGGCTCTGCATCTCCTTTTCCGCCGTCTTATCGCGCAACCCTGGCTCCTGCATCGGCCATGCAGCGGTAACGAGCATGGACTCGGCCTGTTTTGGCTCGCGCAGCCCGCGGAAGGGAGCGGCCCTGTTCAATTCTTCCCAGATCGCCTCCGTCACAAACGGGACGATCGGGTGCAACATCCGCAACAACCGGTCGAGAACGAAAACGAGGACCTGTTGCGCGACGGCGCGTTCTCCCTCTCCCTCGGGAGAGGGTTGGGGTGAGGGCGATCCGAGCCGCGGCTTGGTCATCTCGATATACCAACTGCAATACTCATCCCACATGAACCGATACACGCACCCGACTGCTTCGCTGAACCGATACTTGTCCAGCGCCGCGTTCATCTCTTCCTCGCACGCCGCCATCCGCGACAGAATCCACCGATCCACCAGCCCGAGCGACTTTGGATCAAGCGGCTTGGTCGCATAACCGGCGAGGTTGGGAAGTACAAACCCCGTCGCCGCCTGCCACAGCTTGTTGCAGAAATTCCGCCCCTTCTCAAACTTCTCGCTGACGTTGATCGTCCGCCCGTCCGGCAGCTTCTTCGGCTTGACCGGCAAACGGATGTCCTGCGTCTCCGTCGCCAGCTCCGCCAGCGTGAACCGCAGCGCATCCGCCCCGTATTCGTCGATGATGTCCACCGGATCAACGCCGTTGCCTAGGCTCTTGGACATCTTCCGCCCCTGCCCGTCCTGGATGACCGGATGGATCACCACCTCCCCAAACGGCACATCGCCGACGTTGTATAGGCCGGTAATGACCATGCGCGCTACCCAAAGCGTGATGATCTCTCGCGCCGTCGAAAGCACGCTCGTCGGATAGAAGTTTCCGAGCAAATTGTCGTATTTCTCCGGCTCCGGCCACCCTAACGTCGAATGCGGCCACAGGGCGGAGGAGAACCACGTATCTAGGACGTCGCGGTCCTGCTCCGGCAAGTCGGCAATGCCCAAGAAGTCCATCGCGATATTGAATGCACGCTCGTGAGCGGCGCTCTTGTAAGTAGTTCCATCACTTTGATGAAAGAACTCATCGTCGCAAGTTGCAAACAACCACGTGACTAACGCGTCAAAAGCTTCTTTCGGTTTTTCGCTCCGAAGACAAACATACGTATTCGATGATTGCTGATCCGCCTGAACTGCTACTTCGTCGGAGAGTCCAAGCGAAGTAAAGTACTCGCGGAGTTTCTCGACGAAATCCGAAGGAGATGGCGATTTCGTTCCATCAACCAACGTCGATGGTTCAATGCACCACACCGGTATCCGATGCCCCCACCAAAGCTGCCGGCTGATGCACCAGTCCCGCTTCTCGCTCAGCCAATCGACGTAGGAATTCTCGTATCGCGGAGGATAAAACCGCACATCCCCGCGCTTCACCGCATCGATCGCCATCTGCGCGAGCCCCGGCGCCTTGTGCCGCAGCCCCTCGATCCGCGCCGCGTGTTCCGGCTCCAGATCGCCCATCCGGACGAACCACTGATCCGACAGATACGGCTCAATCGGCTGATTGCTCCGATCCGAATGCGCCAGATCGATCAGCCGATCCTCGATCTTCTCGACCAGCCCGCGGGCCTCCAAGTCCTCGACAACCTTCTTCCGCACGTCGGGAAACTTCATCCCCTTGTACGCCCCGCCCTGCTCGCTCACGCGGCCGTCGGGCGTCATCACGTTGATCATGGGCAGATCGTGCCGCCGCCCGACGTCGTAGTCGTTCGCATCGTGCGCCGGCGTGATCTTCACGCACCCGCTGCCCAGGTTCGGCTGCGCCCACTCGTCGCAGATGAGCGGAATCTCCCGCTCCATCAGCGGCAAGATCACCTTGCGACCGTCGCGGGCCATGTCGCGAAGTTTGATCAGCGTCGGCAGCAGCGTCCGCCGCCGCTCGCCGATGTCATCGATCTGCGCCTGAATCCCCGCCCGCTCCTTCTCCGCGCACTCCGCCAGCCTCCCCCGAAGTTCCTTCTCAGCTTTGTCCAGCGCCCCCGCCGGGTCCGGATGCACCGCCACCGCCGTATCACCCAGCATCGTCTCCGGTCGCGTCGTCGCCACATGCACGTGCGCGGGCTCGCCGGGCTTGGGGTCCTTCACAGGGTACTTGAAGTGGTAAAAATGCCCCTTCACCTCCTCGTGATACACCTCATCATCCGCCACGGCCGTCTGCAACTGCGTATCCCAGTTCACCAGCCGCTTTCCGCGGTGGATGAGTCCGTCGCGAAACATCTTGAAAAACGTCTCGCGGACGGCCTTCGCGCAGCCCTCGTCCAGCGTAAATCGCTCGCGCGAATAGTCGCACGAACAGCCCATCAGCCGAAGCTGTTCGATGATCCGCCCGCCGAACTTTTCCTTCCACTCCCAGATGCGCCGCACCAGCTCCTCGCGGCCCAGATCGCGCCGGCTCTTGCCCTCCTCCTTGCGGATCGTCTTCTCCACCATCGCCTGCGTGCCAATCCCCGCGTGATCCGTCCCGACGAGCCAGAAGGTGTTGAACCCTTCCATTCGCTTGCGGCGGACGAGGATGTCCTGAAGCGTGTTATTCAGTGCATGGCCCAGATGCAGCGCCCCCGTCACGTTCGGCGGTGGAATCACCATGCAGAAGCGCTTCTCCCGCGGCCTGTCGTCCGGCACTGCGCGAAACGCCCCGGACTCCTCCCAGCGCGCGAAGATGCGCTTTTCAACGGAAGCAGGCTCATAGGATTTCGATTCCTTACCCATCCAAATCACGCTCGTAGTGAAAACAAAAGATTATCAAGGACCTGAGGCTAAGTCGCAAGCCGACGATCGACTAACACCTTGGTAGCATGGCGAAGAATGCAAAGTCCCAGATGACGGATGCAATAAGCAGTATCAAACCAAGAACGGACAGTAACTTTTCCCACCAGCGGGCTGTTTCCATTCGTGCTACACAAACACAAAACAGCCAAATTGCCGCAATGTGCTGCATAGCCCAAAAGGGGATCACGATATTGCCGTACCCATAGAGTCCAATTGGCATCAACGGCCCGATCGACGAGACCAGAAAACATGCTACGGCTGGCGGCTTACTGCGAACTAACGACCTCGCTACGATCGTCTCCTTGATACACGTTCCACATTCAGGGCAGCGGCCACATGGCCGAAGCCCGCGGAGGTTATACGCGCATTTGATGCAATTCAGATCGCTATCGATTGATTCGTTTTGTACAACTTTTGTGCCCGCTGCGTCCACGGCACGATTATACACCAAAGCCGGTATAGCTATTGCGGCAAGTGACCTTTCATGATCTTTACGCCGCACCTCACGCCCCATTCGGCCGCGTCTCCTGATCCAGCTCAAACGCCGTATGCACCGCCTTCAGCGCCGTCTCCCCGTCGTCCTGCTTCACCACGCAACTGATCACGATCTCGCTCGTGCTGATGTTCTCGATATTCACGTTCGCCTGGTGCAGCGCCTCGAACATCCGGCTGGCCACGCCCGAATGCGTCCGCATCCCCACGCCGACGACTGACACCTTCGCCCGCCGGTCCTTGATTTCCATCATCATTCCCGGCATCTCGGCAGCGAGTTGGTTTCCCACCGCCCGCGCCGTCTCGATCGCCTCGGCGTCGATCGTAAAGCTGATATCCGCCGACGAACCGCCTTCATGGATGACCTGGATGATGTCGTCCACCATCACTTCGCGCTCCGCCACGCGCCGAAATATCTCGCTGGCGATGCCCGGCCGGTTGGGCACGCGATTGAGTTCCACCCGGGCGAGATTCTTCTTCAGCGCCGCCCCGCGCACGATGACCTGTTCCAGATCGGAGGAAACCTTCACGATGTCCGTTCCTTTCGCATCGGTAAAGCTGCTGCGGACGTGAATCCGCACGCCGTAGTTCTTGCCCAGCTCGATGCTCCGCGAGTGCATCACCTGCGCCCCGAGCGAGGCCATTTCGAGCATCTCGTCGTAGAAAATAAAATCCAGCTTGCGGGCCTTCGGCACCATCCGCGGATCGGCGGAGTAAATACCGTCCACGTCGGTATAAATCTCGCACACGTCCGCCTTGAGTGACGCCGCCAGCGCCACGGCCGTCGTGTCCGACCCGCCACGGCCCAGAGTTGTGATGTTCGCCGACTCGTCCACCCCCTGAAACCCCGCCACGATCACGACGCTGCCCTGGTTCAGGAAGCCCATAAGCCGCCCGCGCTCCGTGATCTCCCGAATCCGCGCCCGCCCGAACGATCGGTCCGTTCGCAGGCCAATCTGCCCACCCGTCAGGCTGATCGCATCGTGACCGGCATGGTGGATCGCCATCGCCATGAGCGCGATGGACACCTGTTCACCCGTCGCCAGGAGCTGGTCCATCTCCCGGCGGCTGGGCCGATCGGTAATCTGATACGCGAGGTCGATCAGCTCATCCGTCGTCTGGTCCATCGCCGACACGACCACCACGACGTGGTTGCCGTCCTGTTTCGCGCGGATCGCCCGTCGCGCCGCGCGGTGAATCTTCTCCGCGTTGGCCAGGCTCGTGCCGCCGAATTTCTGAACGATCAGTCCCATTCGCACCCTCTCTCCTTCCGTGAGGAGAGGGACATCCCCGCGAGTGATTATGAACGGGCCGCACCGAGCGTCAACGCCACACCAGTCGCCCCTCGCCGCGCCGGATCGTCCCAATGCGATAGACCGCCTCGCCGTGCCGCTTGAGCAGCGCCGCCGCGCTCTTCGCGAAAGCCGGTCGCACGATCAAGACGTACCCGATTCCCATGTTAAACACGCGGTACATCTCCTCCTCCGCGACGCCCGCCTTCTGAATCAGCTTGAAAATGGGAGGAATGGGCCAGCTCTCCCGAGTCAACTGCACGTCGCAGTTCTTGGGAATGACCCGCGGCACATTCCCTTCCAGCCCCCCGCCCGTAATATGCGCCATCGCCCGAACGATCCGCTTGCGGCGGTATTTTTTGAGCAAAGCCAGCACCGGCTTAACGTAGATACGCGTTGGTCGCAGCACCGCGTCCTCCAGCGGCTCGCCCAGATCGACCGGGAGGTGCCCGCGCTTTTTCAACTCCGCCAGGGCCTTTCGCACCAGCGCGTAACCGTTCGAATGGACCCCGCTCGATGCCAGCCCCAGCACGGCGTCCCCCGGCTCGACGTCACGCCCGTCGATGATCCGCCGCCGCTCCACCACACCGACGCTGAAGCCCGCCAGATCGAAATGCCCCGGCGCGTACAAATCCGGCAGCTCCGCCGTCTCGCCGCCAAGGAGAGCGCAACCTGCCAGCATGCAGCCGTCTGAAATCCCCGCGACGATTGTGGCAATCTCTTCCGGCTCCAGCCGGTGGCACGCCACATAGTCCAGAAAAAAAAGCGGCTCAGCCCCGCAGGTCAGCACGTCGTTGACATTCATCGCCACGAGATCGATGCCCAGTTCTCGCACCCGGCCGTACTCAATACCGACGAGCAGCTTCGATCCGACGCCGTCCGCCCCCGCCGCCAGCACCGGCTCCTTGTACCCGCGCTTGAGCAGCGCTTCCCGGAAATCGATCCGCATCAACCCCGAAAAGGCATTGTGCCGCGACATCACGCGCGGATCGTACGTCCGCCGCAGACTCTGCTTGATCCGCTCCACCATGCGATCGTTGGCGGTGATATCCACCCCCGCGGCCGCATAGGTGAGATCGTGGCGACCGTTCTTCGTCTTCACAGCCATGAAAAACTCGAGTGAGACCGGGCGCATCCGCGATATTGTCGCCGCCGGCGCGCTTCGACTCACCTTATCGTCGCGTTCATAGCCTGTCGACCAATCGTGTCGCCACTGCGCCTCGCAAAAGCGACTCGCCAGGGAACGACATGACTGGAGGTTGGAACCCGGCACCCTCGCCCGCTCGGCCGAACGAGTCGCGAGGCGGTACCGCAGCCATAACTAGTGGCATTATAATGCTTTACAACCGAAACGTGAATGAGGTTTTTTGCGGGCTAATGGCTGCGAAACGGCTGAGCGCGCTCGTACAAGTCGCGCCGCATCTTGAGTTCTTCCACCAGCGATTTTTCGCCGGACGGCTCGGCCAATTCGATCGCGCGATCCAGCGTCGACCGCGCCTTCTCAAAATTACCGACCTCCGCGTACGCCGCCGCCAGCGTGTCCAGTCGGTTGGCGTCGTGATGATCCGCCAACATGCTGTTTCGCTCCGCCAGCGCCAGCGCCCGCCGACCGTCACGAAGTCGCGAATCCGAGGATGTCGCCAGAAGCCACGCCAGGTCGTTGACGATGTTCGCATCATCCTCGAATCGCTTCGCCCCCCGGTCCAGTATCTCGATCGCCTTCGCCGTCTGCTTCAGTTCCAGCGCCACCCGCGCCGCCGATCGATACGCCGCTTGCTGCTCCGGCCATTGGGTCAACACGCGGTCGTAGGCCGCCAGGGATTCCTTGGGCCGGCCGGCCTCGTGTAACGCACCGGCCAGTTGAAAGTGCGCCTGTGGGCGATCCGGCGCCAACTCGATCGCTTTTTGCAGTGCGTCCACGGCCTCGGAAGCGCGCTTCAACGCTCGCAGCTGTGACGCCAGAACCACGAATCCCTCGACTATTTTGGGGTTGCTCTCGGTCAAACGCTTCAGTACTTCGATGGCCTTTTCCGGCTGACCTTTGAGCGAATAGCATCGGGCGAGTTGACTCGCGAGGATCGTCTCCTGCGGAAGAAGCTCGACCGCCTTCGAGTAATGTTCGATGGCGTCATCCACTTTGCCCTCTTCCAACAGGATCAGCCCTATTCCGTTCTGGGCCCGAAGCACCTTCCGGTCAATTCCCAGGGCTCTTTGGTACTCGGCCATCGCCGGCTCGAATCGCTTGGCCACGCGATGGACCTCGCCGATCATGGCGATAACCGGTGCCAATCGGGACGAGAGCTGGTCTGCTTTCGTCAGCGGAGACATCGCTTCCTCATGGCGTCCCTGGAATAAGAGGACGGCCCCGAGGTTGCCCCATGCAGAAGCGTTTTGAGGATCCAGTTCGGTCGCTTTTCGTGACGACGCCTCGGACGCCTTGTATTTCTTCAGGATGGCCTGAACGCCTCCCAGGCGGGCCAACTCCGCGGCGTCATCCGGCGCCAGTTGGACCGACCGTTGAATCACCGTCTCCGCCTCTTCATACTTCTTGAGCGCCGCCAGAGCCGTGCCGAGGGAACTGGCGACCATGGCATGATCCGGAAGCAGCGCGTGGAGCCGCCGCAACATTTTTTCGGCTTCTTCAAAGTAGCCGAAGCGAAGGGTGCCCAGTGCTCCGCACATCAGCTCCATTTCTTCCACGTGTTCGCGCGGGTTGACTCCCCGCGGCTCGAATCGATCCAGTTCGGTTCCCGATGCGAAATCGTCCAGCGCGGTCGTCGAACCGATGTAGCCCAGGGCCCGCAACGCCGTCAACGACTTCTTGTCCGCCGCCTGAATCGTCGCCCCTTCGCACGCCGGGCTCGGCGAATCCTTGATGACGTTCCAAAGCTGCTGGCGCATCGCCATGGCGAGATCCGACCGCTCGCCGCTGACATTGAATAACTCCAGGCCGTCGCCTTTGAGGTGGTACAGTTCCGGGACCGGGGCCAGGATGTACTTCCACTCCTGCGTCCGCAGTGAGCGCAGCGGCGAAAAGCCGTACGTCGTCTTGGGGACGATCGTGTCCGAGTAACACATCAGGTTCAAATCCAGGCGTGGATCGGACAGCAGCGGCGCCAGACTCGTCCCCTGCATTTGCTTCGTTCGGGCCGCGCCCAGGCCGGCCAACTCCAGAATGGTCTCCGCCAGGTCGACCAGACGCACCTGCGACTCGACCACCTGCCCGGCCGGAATGAGCCCCTTACAACGCAGGACGAGCGGCACATGCAGCGTGGCATCGTACAGGAAAGAGCCGTGCGTGAACTCTCCATGTTGACCCTTGCCCTCGCCGTGATCGGACGTGAGGATCACCAGCGTCTTGTCGTCCAACCCCAGCCGACTCAGCGCGTCCAGCATCCTGCCCAATTGCGTATCGAAATAAGAGAGTTCGGCGGAATAGGGATCATCGGGAAACAGCTTGGCGAAGGCCTCGGGGGCGCTAAACGGCCAATGCGGGTCATAACAGTGCACAAAGAAAAAGAACGGCTTGGATCCTTGTGCCAGCGATTCCAGACCTTCAATCACCTGATCGGCGACCTGTCCCGCGGTCCGCTCGACTCCAAGGTATTGCTCATCCACCTTCATCGGTTGACTGGTCGCGGTAGGGATCGGCGAGTCGCGCTTTCCGAACGCTGCTAATTCCACCTGCTCCTCGGACGGCGCCGCAACCTGGCCATAATGCTCGAAACCCTGGTCCGTTCCGTATTTCTTGTCGAGAATGACCGTGGCGACCTCCGCCCGCGTCGCGTAGCCGCGATCGCGAAGGACTTCGGCAAGCGTTTGATTGTTGTCGCAGAGCGAAAAGATGCCGTTTTCACGGGCGCCGTGCACGTACTGATAGGAACCGGTCAGCATCGTACAGTGTGATCCCAGCGTCAGCGGCATCGAACTGATGCACGTCGCGAAGCGCGTCCCCTCGGCGGCCAGACGATCGATGTTGGGCGTCTTTGCAGTGGTGCGGCCGTAGCACCCGAGATAGTCGGGGCGCGTGGTGTCGACCGACACAAAAAGCACATTGAGACCGGGCCGCGCAGGCAGCGCGAGCCGAGCGGTCGAGACCGTCTTGGCTCCAGGCGCGGTCGAGGTCGGGCCGTTCGCACCTTCGGCGGATGTGCCGGACTCGTCGCTCGGCTTACACCCCACGGCCCAGCAAAGGACCATTGCGGCCAACGAGGCCAACAGGATCAGGGATCGCTTTCCGCTCCTCAGCATCACAAAGTTCGGTCCTGTATCATGCGAGCGCTGTGCGGGAACCGCGGCCCCGGATCGCCCAGGTCCTACTCACGGTTGCGGCGAAGCGCTGGGCTGGCTGGTCGGGGGCGCCGTCCCTGTCAGGCCCGGCTTATTACCGCTCATCGGGGAGATTCCCCGCCGCTTCATCTCGCGATAGATCGCTAATAGGTCCTTGAGGTTGGCCACCAGGACGGGTCGTTCCTTTTCCTGGGCCAGGGCCAGTCCCTTTTCTGCCACGCCGATGGCTTCGTCGACTCTAAACAATTCCGCATAAACCATGGCCAGCGTTCGCAGGTATTCAGGCGTCTGATAGCCCGTCTCCTCGCAGAGTTTTTCCATCATCACGGCGGCCTCGATCATCGGCGCGTCCGGGAGCTTGCACATGATGATCGCATAGGCCAGATTGTGGGTCAGATCGTTCTGGCCCGGGTGCCGCTTGAGCCCCTCGCGCATCAACACGATGACTTCTTCACACTTTTTCTGCTCCAGCAGCAGTCCACAAAGTGCGTTTCGCACGGCCAACAGATCGGGGTTTTGTTGCAGCCGCGTTCGCAGGTGCGACACGGCCTCCTCCAGCCGGTTCGACCGGGCCATCGCCATCGCCATGGCCTCGACGCAGGATTGATCCGTCGGGCTGAGCACAAACGCCTTAAGCAGGTGATCGACCGCAATCGCCGGCTGGTTCCGCGATAAAAGAATCCGTCCCAGCTCTAGGTGCGCCGCGACGAGGTCCGGACTCGCCTTGATCGCCTTGTCATAATACTCGATCGCCTGTTCCACGCGGCCCGATTTGAAATGCGCACGGGCAATGTGTACCAGAGGAAACGGAATATCCGGGTGGATCTCCAGGCACCGCTCCAGCGCCTTGAGCGATCGCTCGTGGTCCTTGGCATCCAGCAAAAACGTCGCCAGGAGTCGATACCCGGCGTAGAAGTCCGGCGCTTCGTCGACGATCTCCTCCAGGTGCCGGACCGCCGCCTCCACCCCTTCCGCCTGGGAAATCTCCCAGGCCTGTTCGCAGCGCTTGATGAGCCGGACGACCGATTTCGGATCCGGCAACGAGCCCTCTCCGGGGACCAGCGCCCCGCCCAGGCTGCTCCCCGCATAGCCCAGCGCCTGAAGCTGGCGAATCTCGTCCGGCGAAAGCTGCTCGGTGTTCTTGATGTAGGCCGCCTTCGCCAGGTCGCCCCCATGATTCTGCTCGAGAAGCTTCCGGAGTTTCGCCGCTACCTCGGGCTGTTCATCGACCAGGTTGTGTTCCTCATCCGGGTCCGCCAGGACGTCATAAAGCTCCGGTTCGGGGGCATAGATGTATTTCATCCCGCCCTGCCGCAGAGTGAGGAGGGGCGCCACCGCGTATTGATCCAGCCCCTCCAATGTCTCTCCGAGAATCGCCCGATCAGCACCGGCCGGCGACTTCGTCAGGTCCACCCCGTCCACTCCCGCCGGGGCCGCAACGCCCAGGAGGGACAGGACCGTCGGCATCACATCGACCCCGGAGACTTCCCGGGGAATGTGCAATCCGCCGCCCTTCCACCCGCCCCACGACATCACGAACGGTACGTGCAGCGTGGAGTCATAGACGAATAAGCCGTGGGTCAATTCGAAATGCTGGAGAAACCCCTGTCCATGATCCCCCATAACGACAACGATCGTCTTGTCCGCCACCTTGAGATCTTTGAGCGCCTGCAGGAGCCGACCGATCTGCGTATCGACGAACGCGATCTCGCCGTCATAATAGAACGGATACGCATCAGCGAATTCCTGGGGAGGCGTGTAGGGCTGGTGCGGATCAAAGTAGTGTACCCACGCAAAAAACGGCTGGTCGCTCTTATGCTCCAGCCAGGCGATTGCCCGGTCGGTGGTATGGTTCGCCCGGCGCTCCGGATCGCGCAGCGTGGCGACCCGATCCAATTTCTCCTCCACCTTGTCGTCATATTCATTGAAGCCCTGGCCGATCCCGAACCGGGCATCCAGCACGAACGCCGACACAAATCCCCCGGTCTGATAGCCCTTGGCGCCCAGCACTTCGGCGAGCGTGGTCTTGTCGTTGGGCAATCGCGTGAAACCGTTGGCCCGGGCCTCGTGGTGATGGGGAAAGAGCCCTGTCATCATGGACGAGTGGGATGGAAGCGTCGTCGGGCCGACGGCAATCGCCCGTGAAAAAAGGACGCCGTTCTTCGCCAGGCCGTCGATAAAGGGCGTCTGGATCGCCTCGTTCCCGTAGCACCCGATACGGTCGGCTCGCGTCGTATCAAGCGTAATGAACAACAGGCTGTAGCCGGCCAATGATCCGGCCTGGGCAGGAAGGGCGCTCGCCTCGGTCATTCCATCTGGAATTCGTAGCGGAACCGTCTTAAGAGCGCCAAGCCGAATAAACCAATCCGGCATGCTCGAACGAACCCACCGAAGCGCAAAAGACCAGACCGCCACCCCGATGAGCAGGAGTCCGATCACCCACTGCCACCAGGCCCGCGGTTTTCGTTTGGTCTTAGATTTCTTCGGAAGGGCAACCGTTTCGGACATTCATATTACCATTCGGTATTTTCGAGGGTGGTTCACGAAACGGGGAAGTTTAGCCCGCAACAACCGTGCCATCAACGCTTCCTCTCACTTGCCGACGTCCGGGCCCATTCAAAAGTTCGGATACTGATCGGCTTAGACCAACAATCCCTTAAGGGCTATGGATAATGTAATCGGCAAGCCGTCTCCGAAAAAAAACCCGCTCCGGAACCTTTCGGGACCGGAGCGGGTTGATAATCACATTCGTTTCGAACGGGAATCGTCTCGATTCCAAATTCGAAGGGTCTTAGGCGCGGCGGCGTCGCAGAGCGACGAGGCCGACCAGACCGAGCAAGGCGGCCGTCGCGGGCTCAGGAGCTCCACCGAGGGCCATGTGCCAGTTGCCGACTTGACCGGCGCCACCGGCAAACGTAAACGAGGACATCAGGCTCGCCGAGCCGATGCCGACGCCGTAGCTCGAGGCATAGACGCCCGAGCCGCTGCCGATGTAGAACGAAGTCGGGGTGCCGTCACCGGGATTGCCGTTGACTTCATTGCCGCTGACGTTGCCGGTGCGGACGCGGAAGGGCTGGGTGCCCTGCACGCACGCCCAGATGGACGTCGTCGCGCCTACGTTGGCGGAAATCGCGCCCAAGCTGAACTGGAACAGCGTCGGGCCAGCGCCACCGAAGGGCATGCCACCGACGACGTACCAGGCACTGAAGCCCAGCGACTGCGTCGTCAGGAAGGAACCGATCGGGGCCGCGCCGCCGACGTCATTGCGGAACGCAATGGACCACGTCCAGGCAGCCGTCGCCGGCCGCTGGTCGAGGACGATATGGATCGAGGAGATCGAGGTCGCGCCCGGCTTGAGGTGAATCAGGTTGCAGAACGCGCCCGAGGCGGGGTTCTGGGTGACCTGATACGTCAGGTTCTCCGGACCCGCGACTTCGGTTGTCATGCCGTCATACACGTGAGCGGCATCGTTCGGCGCGTACGCAGGCGACCGAAGGCTGGCATTCATGCTGACCGTGTTCAGCGTCGTACTCGACGCGGGCTCCGGGGCCAGACCGGCAAACGCGGGGGCGGCAACCATGCCGACCAGTGCTGCTACCATCAAAAACTTCTTCATAACTCTTCCTCCTGTCCTTTCTCGCATCCGGTCGGAGCCTTCAACATCTTGCACTCGGTCATCCGGAGACCGCCCGCTCGCGTTGAATACCTAACCGTGCTGTTTCCCTTTAAAACTTCTCCACAAAAACTGTTTGAGCGAGTTGGACTTCAAGCCACGAAAGCCACGTTTCCCCGGATCAAAGTGACTGGCAGTCCTACTTTCCCTCGCCCGACTTTCACAAGCCGAACACTTCCTGGGGCACGCCTCTATGATGTGCCCCTCCTATACAATAATCATTTCTACCAGAAACGACCTCCCTATGTCAAGGGTTACAGCCGTTGAATTTCATTGTTTCTTCGCAGGTTCTAAGACGCTGCCCCTCCCCATTGGGTCCATTCGCAAATACTCCAACGGCATGGCGCACGGCGATTTCGAGGCCTGGAATAAATGTAACTAATTGCTAACAAGTTAGTTACAACCGGCATATGTTTTTGCCATCTTGGCAGGGACGCTAGCGGAGACGAATGGGTCCGTAACGTCGATAGAGTGTTTCCGCTACTATCAACCCGACCCAAAATAGAACGCCAATGTCTCTTTTATTGTTGTTATGACCCAGTTTCGCCTCACCACCGACCTTACCCCCGCCGGCGATCAACCCGCCGCGATCCGGTCGCTGATGACCGGTTTCGACAAAAAAGGCCGTAAATTCCAGACCCTTCTCGGCGTGACCGGCTCCGGCAAGACGTTTTCGATGGCGCACATGATCGCGGCCCTCAACCGCCCCACCCTCGTAATCTCCCACAACAAGACGCTCGCCGCCCAGCTCTACGAGGAGTTCAAGGATCTCTTCCCCTACAACGCGGTCGAATACTTCGTCAGCTACTATGACTATTACCAGCCCGAGGCCTACATCCCCGCCCGCGACATCTATATAGAAAAGGATTCCTCCCGAAACGACGACCTCGACCGCCTCCGCCTCGCCGCGACCAGCGCCGTCGTCTCCCGCCGCGACACCATCGTCGTCGCCAGCGTCTCCTGCATTTTCGGACTCGGCTCCCCCGACGAGTATAAAGCCAGCGTCATCAACCTCGTCGTGGGCCAGACGGCCCCGCGCGACGACCTCCTCCGCCGCTTCGTCGCCCTCCAATACACGCGCAACGATGTCGACCTTCAAAGGGCCAACTTCCGCGTCCGCGGCGACGTGATCGAACTCTACCCGGCCTACGAAGAGCTGGCCTATCGCATCGAGCTGTTCGGCGACGAAATCGAAAAAATGTCCACGATCAACCCCCTGACCGGTGCCGTCCTTGAAAAGCACGATCAGCTCTATATCTATCCCGCCGTTCACTATGTCATGCCGGAGGAGCGAATCGAGGCCGCCGTCGCCGGCATCAAGGCGGAATTGGAGCAGCGCCTCCAGGAATTCCGCCGCCAGGGCAAGCTCCTCGAAGCCCAGCGCCTCGCCGCCCGAACCAAATACGACATCGAGATGATCCTCGAAGTCGGCTACTGCTCCGGCATCGAGAACTACTCCCGCCACCTCGTGGGCTCCCCGCCGGGGTCCAAGCCCTACACCCTCGTCGACTATTTCCCCAAGGACTTCCTGCTCATCGTGGACGAGTCGCACGCCACCATCCCCCAGATCGGCGCCATGTACAACGGTGATCGTGCCCGCAAGGAAGTCCTCGTCGAGCACGGCTTCCGCCTGCCCAGCGCCCTCGACAACCGCCCCATGAGATTCGAAGAATTCGAGGCCATGTGGGACCAGGTCCTCTTCGTCTCCGCCACGCCGGGGCCCTTCGAGCTGAAGAAATCCGGCGGCGAAGTCATCGAACAGGTCATCCGCCCCACCGGTCTGCTCGACCCCGTCATTACCGTGAAACCCGCGCGGGGCCAGGTGCCCGATCTGCTGCACCAGATCCAGGCCCGCACCGCCGCCGGCGAGCGCACGCTCGTCACCACTCTGACCAAGCGCCTCGCCGAAGACTTGGCGGCCTATATCCAACAGGCCGGCATCAAGGGAGCCTATCTGCACAGCGAAATCGACACGATCGAGCGCGTTCAGGTTTTGCGAGAGCTGCGCGACGGCAAATACGACGTCCTCGTAGGCGTCAACCTGCTTCGCGAAGGTCTCGACCTGCCGGAGGTCTCGCTCGTCGCCATCCTCGACGCGGACAAAGAAGGCTTCTTGCGCAGCGCAACGAGCCTGATTCAGACGATCGGCCGCTGCGCGCGAAACGTCAACGCCGAGGTTTTCTTCTACGCCGACAAAGTCACGACCGCCATGCAGCAGACCATCGACGAGACGATTCGCCGCCGCGTATTGCAGGAGGCGTACAACAAAGAGCACGGCATCACACCGGAAACGGTGAAAAAGGCCATCCGCCGCGGTCTCGAAGATCAGATCGCCGCCCGAAAAACGGCCCGCGAGGCCATCAAGGCCAGTGAAGAGGCGTTCGACCTCACCGAATCCGTCGCGGACCTGGAGCGCCAGATGTTCGAGGCGGCCGAGGCCCTCGAATTCGAAAAGGCCGCCCAACTCCGCGACCGGATCCGAAAGCTCAAAGAATCACCGACCCTCTTTTCAGTGGGCAGTCCGAGGAAATAGAAACCGCGCAGGTTCAGGAATCTGGACAATATCGCGTGCACGTTTCTAGTCTGAGCGAATTGCTCCGCCGGTAGCCGGCCGAGTTCAAACGGAGCGCCTGGGTGTCACAGGAACTGAAAGCCGACATCGACTTGCTCGACGACCTGCTGGCGGACGTCGTTCGGACCTTCGAAGGCCACGAGACCTTCGATCTCCTGCACGAACTCCGCGCGGCGTGTGAACGCGAACCCGCGGTCCATGATCCAGCCGCCGTATCGCCCGCCGTCGCACGCATTCACTCTTTAGGTCTCGCCCAGATCGGCGCCGTCATCCGCTCCCTGACCCTGCTCTTCCACCTGCGTAATCAGGCGGAAAAACTGGAAATCATCCGCATCAACCGGCGCCGGGAGCGAAATGCCCGCCCGGATCGCCCGCGCAATGAGTCCATCTCCGAAGCGGTCCATCGCCTCCGACGCGCCGGCGTCGACGCCCCCCGGCTCATCGAGCTGTTGGCCCGCATCGACATCCAGCCGACGTTGACCGCGCACCCGACCGAGGCCCGCCGCCGTTCGATCCTCGTGAAACAAAAACGGATCGCCATTCTCATGCAGCAACTGCGCGACCCGCAATTGACGCCGAGCGAGCAGTCGCGCATTCGTTCGGAGCTGCACCAACTCATCGCCCTGATGTACGCGACCACCGAAGTCCGCGCGGAACGCCTCCGCGTCCTTCAGGAAGTCCGAAACGGTCTTCACTTCCTCGTCAACTCGATCTGGCAATCGGTCCCCTTGCTTTACCGCGATCTTCTGGAGGCCCTGGAGTCCTCTTTTCAACAACGCCCGGACCTGCCGGTCTTCCTGCGCTACCGGACATGGATCGGCGGCGATCGCGACGGCAATCCCCAGGTGACTCCGGACATCACCCGCCGCACGTTCGACATCATGCGGAGGGCCGCAATTCGCCGCCACCTTCGCGCGCTTCGACCCATGCGCCGGCTCCTGAGCATTTCGAGCGAACAAGTCGATATCCCCGCCGAGTTGACCGCGTCAATCGAAGCCGACACCCGGACCGGCCTGCTCCCTGCACCCGAAGTCGCCCGCCGTCTGCCTGAGCCGTTCCGGCTCAAGCTCGAATTCATGATCGCCCGGCTTCATGCGGCCCTGCGCGACGCGCGCGCCTACTCCGCGGACGCGCTGTGCGACGACCTCGACGTGCTGACCCGTGCGCTCGTATCCACCGGACTCGACAGAGTCGCAAGCGACGGAAGCCTGGCCGATCTGCGCATCCAGGCGCGGACCTTCGGCTTTCATCTCGCCGCCCTCGATGTCCGCCAACACAGTGAAGTACACGAATCCGCCGTGGCGGAATTGCTGCGAATCGCGGGTATCACGGAGAATTACGCGGCCCTTGAGGAAACGCAGCGGATCGAGCTGCTCGAGCGCGAACTCGCCGGCCCCCGCCCTCTGCTGCCGCGCGACTCGCAGATCTCCGATCCAACGCGCGAATCGCTGGAAGTGCTCTCGATTCTCAAGCAGGCATTGGACCGCGATCGCCATTCGGTCGGAAGCTATGTCATCAGCATGACCCACGCGGTCAGCGATGTGCTCGAAGTGCTGGTTTTGATGAAGGAGACGGGCCTGTGGCACGTGGACGGTGACGAGCGGCACGGCGACCTCGATGTCGTGCCGCTTCTTGAAACGATCGACGATCTTGAAACCGGCGCCACTTGGATGACCGACCTCCTCCAGAACCGCCTCTATCGATCGCACCTGCGCCGGCGCGGGGATTTCCAGGAAATCATGCTCGGCTATTCAGACAGCAACAAGGATGGCGGTTATGTCATGTCCAATTGGGCGTTGCATCGCGCCCAGTCGGCGCTCGCCCGGAGTGGCCGCAGCGCCGGCATCGACCTGCGCTTTTTTCACGGCCGCGGTGGAACCGTCGGACGCGGAGGCGGCCGGGCGAATCGAGCGATCCTCTCCGCCCCGCCCGAAAGTCAAAATGGCCGCATTCGCTTTACCGAACAGGGCGAAGTGATCTCCTTTCGCTACGCCCTTCCGGCCCTCACCCGACGACACCTCGAACAGATCGTCAACGCCATGATCCTGTCGGTCGCTGCGGGCTCCACCGTTCAGCAAACCAATCTTCACGCGGGCCCGCCCGCCCAACCGGTCGAGGCGCTCATGGATCAGCTCGCGTTGAGATCCCGACAGGTGTATCGGGAATTGATTGACGACCCCGACTTCTGGTCCTGGTATGTGGAGGTCTCTCCAATTAAGGAAATCAGCGGCCTGCCCATCGCGTCACGGCCGGTCTCCCGCGCTGCCGCCCGCGCCGATTTCGAAAATCTCCGGGCGATACCCTGGGTCTTCGGCTGGACGCAGATGCGATACAACGTCCCAGGTTGGTACGGTCTGGGAACCGCCCTGGCGGACCAGGGGCCCGGCTCGCTCAGCGTCTTTCGCGAGGGGTATCGACATTGGCAGTTCTTCCGAACGCTCATCGACAATGCGCAACAAGAGATGGCCCGGGCCCGACTCCAGATCGCGCGCCATTACGCCGCTCCAGACGAACAAGGATTTCATGCACGAATTCTTCAGGAATTCGCAATCACTCGACAGTGGATCCTGGACATTACGGAACAAAAAGAACTCCTGGACAATCACCCGACGATCCAGGCCTCCATCCACGCCCGGAACCCCTGGACAGATGTCCTGAATCTCCTTCAGGTTGAGTTGCTCAATCGAAAGATCAAGAAAGGCGAACCCGAAGATCGGAAACTCCTCCAGGCGATCCTCTATTCAAGCGTCGACGCGATTGCCGCCGCAATGCAGAGCACGGGATAAGTTCCTCCCATGATCGTCGGGGGACGGAGCGTGGGTCGATGGACTGGCTTCAAGTCCCTTCGATTCATACGCTTAGGCGCCGAACACCGTCTTGACACCACTGCGTCTCCCCACTACATTGTTTGGTTCGGCATGGAAACATATTAGTGCGGTCGCGTCGATGAAGTAGCATCGTCGTCGTTCCCACAGGACACAGGTGACAAGACATGGTCCCGGCAAGACGTAGCTCCAAGTCAATGACCCGCACCCGCAGGGCCCATCATGCCCTCAAACCGATCAACCTCTCCGCCTGTCCGAAGTGCGGAACGGCCAAACGGCCCCACTGTGCCTGTGGTAACTGCGGATACCACACGTCCAAAGTATCCATCGAGATCAAGGCCGAGGAGAAGTAGCCCCGATCATGCGGATCGCCATCGATGCCATGGGAGGCGATCACGCGCCCGCCCAGATCGTGCGCGGCGCCGTGGAAGGTCTCGCCTTTCTCGGCGCCGGCGACGAACTGATCCTGCTCGGCCGCGAAGACGCGGTTGGCGCGCACCTGCCCGCGGATGCCTCCGTCCGTCGGCGAATCTCCATCCATCATTGCTCCGAGACGATTGAGATGGACGATTCCCCCGTCGAGGCCCTTCGCCAGAAGAAAGACTCCTCCATCGTCGTCATGGCCAAGCTGGCCGCCGAAAAACAGGTCGACGCCGTTATCAGCGCCGGCAACACCGGCGCCTGTGCCGCGGCCTGTCAACTCAAGATGCGCACGCTGGGCAACGTCCAGCGCCCCGGCATCGCCGTCATTATCCCTTCGTTTTCCGGCCCGCTGACCATGTGCGACGTGGGCGCGAATATCGCCCCCAAGCCCCATCACCTGTTGCAATACGCCCAGATGGCCAGCGCCTACGCCGAGACCATCCTCAAGATCCACCGCCCCCGCGTCGGCCTGCTCTCCATCGGCAGCGAGGAGGTTAAGGGCAATCCCCTCGTCAAACAGACCCGCGAATTGATCAAGCAGGATGCCTCGATCCACTTTGTCGGCAACGTCGAGGGCCGCGACCTCTTCGCGGGGGCCTGCGAAGTCGCCATCTGCGACGGCTTCGTCGGAAACGTCGTCCTGAAACTCACCGAGGGCCTGGCCGATGGCCTCTTCAAGACCATCAAACGCGAGATCGTCTCTGAGCGACCGGACCTGATCAAGGATTTTGAGCCGGTCATCAAGGCCGTCTGGGCACGCCATGATTACAGCGAGTACGGCGGCGCCCCCTTGCTCGGCGTCGATGGAATCTGCATCATTTGCCATGGCAGCAGTGACCATCGCGCCATCAAGAACGCCGTCCGCGTGGCCGTCGAATACGTCAAGACCGAACTGAATCGCGTGATCACCGAACGTCTCACGGAGGAGCCGGCCAATGCGTAATCGGCTGGGAGTCAAAATCGCGGGGACCGGGCGCGCGCTTCCCGAAAAAGTGCTGACCAATCAGTTCTTCGTCAATCGCCTGGACACGACGGACGAATGGATCCGCGAACGCACGGGCATTCTCGAGCGCCGCGTCGTGAGCGAAGGCGAATCCACCGCTACGCTCGCCACCCAGGCCGCCAAAATCGCCCTGGAGGACGCCAAGCTGACGCCCGCTGACCTCGACATGATCATTGTCGCGACCATCACGCCCGAATGTTTCTTTCCCTCGACGGCGTGTTTCGTCCAGCAGGCCCTGAAAGCCCCGCCCATCCCCTCCTTCGATCTTGCCGCCGCCTGCTCGGGATTCATCTATGCCTTCATGAACGCGACGTTTCTCCTTCAGGGCGGGTTTCACAAGAACATCCTCATCATCGGCGCCGAGACGATGTCGCGCATCACCGACTACGAAGACCGCGCGACCTGCATCCTTTTCGGCGACGGCGCGGCCGCCGCCGTGCTCTCCGCCAGCCCGGACCCGAACGGCCCCGGCGTCCTCCATTACAAGCTCCATGCCGAGGGCTCCGGCACGACCATGCTGACCGTTCCCGCCGGTGGCTCGCGCGTCCCCGCCTCCATCATGACCGTCAACGAACGCCTGCATTACATCAAGATGCAGGGCCGCGAGGTCTACAAGCTCGCCGTCAAACGCAATCTCGAACTGATCGACGAGACCCTTTCCGAGGCCGGCATCAGCCCCGAGGACATCGCCATCGTCATCCCGCACCAGTCCAATCTCCGCATTATCGAATCCGCACGCCTGCGATTGGGCTTGCCGACGGAACGCGTTTTCACCAACATTCAGCGTTACGGAAACACCTCCGCCGCATCAATTCCGCTCGGACTCGATGAGTGCCGT
This sequence comes from Phycisphaerae bacterium, assembly GCA_035275405.1. Lineage (NCBI taxonomy): Bacteria > Pseudomonadati > Planctomycetota > Phycisphaerae > Phycisphaerae bacterium. Next base: position 192,125 of record DATEMU010000015.1, on the reverse strand, counting down.
CGCAGCGGCCGCATCAAGACCGGCGACATGATCCTGCTGGTCTCGTTCGGCGCCGGACTGACCTGGGGTTCAAGTCTGATTCGTATCTGATACCCGATCCAATGCGGAAAGGACGCCGCGAATCCAAGACGACATGAGGCCGACACCTTGAGCAAGACCGCTATCATCTTCCCCGGACAAGGCGCCCAGCACCCCGGCATGGGCAAGGATGTCGCCGAGTCATCCGACGCGGCGCAATCTGTCTATTCCCGCGCCAATGAAATCCTCGGTTGGGACATTGCTGAGCTTTGCTTCAACGGTCCCGCAGAAAAGCTCAATGGCACCGACATCCAGCAACCCGCGATCTTTGTCACGTCCGTGGCAATCTGGAAGGCCTTGGAGGCCAAGGGTATTACACAGTCTCTCGACCCCCAGGCCATGGCCGGCCTGAGCCTCGGCGAATATACCGCCCTCCATCTGGCCGGCTGGCTGGACTTCGCCGACGCCCTGCGCCTCGTGGCGGAACGCGGCCGGCTTATGCAGTCCGCCGCGACCCAATCCGCCGGCGGAATGGTCTCCCTCATGGGCCTCGATGAACCGCAAACCGTCGCTCTTTGCAACGAAGCCGCACTGGGCGAACCCCTCGGCCCCGCAAACTTCAATTGCCCCGGTCAGATCGTCATTTCCGGGGCCAAGGCCGCCTGCCAAAGAGCCTTGACACTCGCTGAAAAACACGGTGCCAGAGCGGTCGCGCTCGACGTCGCCGGGGCATTCCATTCCCCCCTTATGGGACCCGCCGTGACGGGACTCGAAAAGGCTCTGGCTGATGCTAAAATCGCCCCAGGCAGGATTCCTGTAGTCTCCAACGTCTCCGCCCGCTATCATGGCGACCCCAGTAGCGTTCGGACCCTGCTTCGGGAGCAGGTGGCCAAACCTGTGCGCTGGCAGGCGTCCATTGAAGGCCTGATCGCCCAGGGGTTTGACCGGTTCGTCGAAGTCGGCCCCGGACGGGTACTGACGGGCCTGATGAGAAGGATCAATCGTTCGGCGACCGCCCTCAATTTCTCGACGGCGGCGGCCATCGACAAAGGAATCGGATAGGTGATCATGGCGGATCTCGTGGACAGAGTGGCGATCGTTACCGGCGGCTCGCGCGGCATCGGCCGCGCCACCAGCCTGGCCCTCGCTCGTGAAGGCGCCACCGTCATCGCCTGCGCCCGCAATGCCGAACGGCTCTCGGCTCTCTCCTCGGAAGCCGCCGACCTTCGCTGCCCCGGCAAGATCGTCGCCCGCACCTGCGACGTCACCGAAGGCGACAAGATTGAAAAATGGGTCGACGACATCGTCGCTGATTTCGGCCGCCTCGACATCCTCGTCAACAACGCCGGCATCACCCGCGACGGTCTCGTCATGAACATGTCCGACGAGCAGTTCGACGAAGTGATCGACACCAACCTCCGCGGCGTCTTCGTGATGACCCGCGCCGCCGCGAAGCACATGGTCCGCGCCCGCTGGGGCCGCATCGTCAACATCACCAGCATTTCCGGCATGATGGGCAACGGCGGCCAGGCCAACTACGCCGCCAGCAAGGCCGGCGTCATCGGCCTCACCAAGTCCGTCGCCAAGGAATTGTCCCGCCGGGGCGTCACCTGCAACGCCGTCGCCCCCGGATTCATCAATACCGACATGACCAACGTCTTGTCCGAAAAGGTCAAGGAGCAGGTCCGACCGTTGATCCCCCTCCAGCGATTTGGGGAGCCCGAGGAAGTCGCCGCCGCGATTGCCTTTCTCGCCTCGCCCGCCGCCGGTTACATCAACGGTCACGTCCTCGTCGTGGACGGCGGACTGCACATGTGAAACAGGAAGATAGGTCCGATGGGACCTATAGGCCCCAGGTTCCAAGAAGGGAGACGCGAGTGGCAGTGGCAACATCCGAAGAGATCAAAGAAAAAGTCATCAAGATCGTCAGCGACCAGATGGGCGTCGACAAATCCGAGATCAGCATGGAGACCTCGTTCGTCAACGACCTCAATGCCGACTCCCTGGACACCGTCGAGCTGGTCATGGAATTCGAAGACGAATTCGAGCTGTCCATCCCTGACGAAGAGGCCGAAAAGATCCAAACCGTCGGCGCCGCGGTGGAGTACATCACCAAGGCCCAGGGCACCAAAGGACAACAATAGGTCCTGTTGGACCGATAGGACCTGTCTCCCATGCGTCGGCGAATCGTAGTCACCGGAATAGGTGTAGTGTCCCCTTTGGGAACCACCGTCGACCTCTTTTGGGAACGCCTCGTCGCCGGTGAGAGCGGCATCGCCCCGATCCAGAATTTCGACGCCTCCAGGATCGATGTCCGCTTCGGCGGCGAATGTCGCGAATTTGACCCGCTGAAGCGCCTCGACCGCAAGGAAATCAAGCGCCTCGACCGTTTCGCCCAAATGGCGATGGTCGCCGCCCTCGACGCCTTCCAGGATTGCGGCCTCGAGAAAGGCGCCGGCGATCCGACCAAATTCGGCGTCATCACCGGCTCAGGAATCGGCGGCCTCCTCGAATTGGAAGAGCAGTGCCTCCGCCTCCATCAAAAAGGCCCCGACAAAGTCTCCGCCTTCACCATCCCCAAGCTCATGGTGAACGCCGCGAGTGGAAACATCTCCATCGCCCTCGGCGCCAAGGGCCCTAACACCGCCGTCGGCACCGCCTGCGCCTCCGCCACCAACGCCATGGGCGACGCCGTCTTCGCCATCCGCCGCGGCGACGCCGATGTCATGATCACCGGCGGTTCCGAAGCCGCCCTCACCGGCCTGGGCCTGGCCGCCTTTGCCGCCATGAAAGCCCTTTCCACCCGCAACGACGAGCCTGCCCGCGCCTCGCGTCCCTTCGATCGCGACCGCGACGGCTTCGTCATGGGAGAAGGCGCCGGCATGTTCGTCTTCGAGGAATACGAGCACGCCAAAAAGCGCGGCGCCAAAATCTACTGCGAAGTCCTCGGCTTCGGAATGAGCGGCGACGCCAACCACATCACCCAGCCCGACGAGCAGGGCCGCGGCGGCGCCGCCGCCATGCGCTACGCCCTCAACGACGCTGGCGTCTCCCCCGACAAGGTCGACTACATCAACGCCCACGGCACCGGCACGCCCCTCGGCGATGTCGCCGAGACCGTCGCCATCAAGTCCGTCCTCGGCCCGCATGCCAAGAGCGTCCGCATCAGCAGCACAAAAAGTTCCATCGGTCATCTCCTCGGCGCCAGCGGCGGCGTCGAACTCGTCGCCACCATCATGGCCATCAAAAACAGCGTCATCTCCCCCACCATCAACCTTGAAAACCCCGGCGACGGCTGCGACCTCAACTACACGCCCCTCAAGCCCCAGGACGCCCGCGTCAACATTGCCATGAGCAACTCCTTCGGCTTTGGCGGTCACAACGCCTGCCTCGTCGTCGGCAAAATCTGACCTGCCATAGCCCCTATCCGTCCTATAGGTCCCATTCTCCCTTCGTCGATAAATCCCCCATGCCCGCATCAGACGACCTCGACGCCGTACTGGCCGACGCCAAGAACGCCGTAGACACCCTCGCCGGCGACCTGAGCCGCCTGACCGGTGTAGACGCGCCGGTGACAGCACAACCTGGCTTTCAGTCCCCCGGCCCCTCGACCCCTCAATCCCTTAATCCCTCAATCCCTCAATCCCTTCCTCCTCACCTCCGCCGCATCCTTCGCCTCAAAGTCCCCGTCAGCGTCCGTGTCGCCGAGCGGACCATGCCCGTCGGCGAAGTCCTCAAGTTCGGCCCCGGCCGCATCGTCGAATTCGACCAGCCCGTCGATGCCGAACTCGACCTGCTCGTCGCCAACCAGCAGATCGGCACGGGCGTCGCCGTCAAGTACAATGAGCACTTCGGGGTTCGGGTGAACTTCATCGGCGACGTCCGCCAGCGCATCGAATCCCTGATATAACCCCGGGTGGCACGGTCTGGCAGCAGCCAGGCCGTGGTGGAACACCGCGACTCCGGCCCAAGCGCGACAATCGGCCTATGGACAATCGCATGGAATTGGCTTGCCGTTTGGCAGATCGCCCCCACCACATTGGCCCCTACCCTCGACGGGCCGCACATACCTGCTAACCTTTCACCATGCGTACCCTCGTCACCGGCGCCGCCGGATTCCTCGGCTACCACCTCTCCCGCCGCCTCCTCGATGCTGGCCACGAAGTCATCGGCCTCGACAGCATGACCACCGGCAGCGACACGAACGCCGCCGACCTCTCGAAGGAAAAGGGCTTCTCCTTCATCCGCCAGGACATCTGCGCCCCGCTCAAAATCGACGGCCCCCTCGACCGCATCTACAACATGGCCTGCCCCGCCTCGCCCGTCGATTTCCACGACAAGGCCGTCGAGATCATGCTCACCTGCAGCGTCGGCATGAAGAACCTCCTCGACCTCGCCCGCGCCAAGTCCGCCCTCATCCTCCAGGCCTCGACCAGCGAATGCTACGGCGACCCCCTCGTCCACCCACAGCCCGAGACCTACCGCGGCAACGTCAACCCCCTCGGCCCGCGCGCCCCCTACGACGAGGGCAAGCGCTTCGCCGAGGCCATGACCATGGCGTATCACCGCAATTACGGCCTCCGAACCCGCATCGTCCGCATCTTCAACACCTACGGCCCGCGCATGCGCGCCGACGACGGTCGCGCCCTCCCCGCCTTCATCAAGGCCGCCCTCGCCGGCGAGCCGGTCACTCTCCACGGCGACGGCTCGCAGACCCGCTCGTTCTGCTACATGGATGACCTGATCGAGGCGATCCTGCGAACGGCCAACTGCGACTTCTGCGAGCCGATCAACATCGGCAACGACGTGGAGATCACCGTCCGCCAGGCCGCCGAGAAGATCGTCGAGCTGACCGGCGGCAAAAGCCCCATTGTCTGCGTAGACCGCCCCATCAACGACCCCGACCGCCGCCGCCCGGACCTGTCGCGCGCGAAGGAAATCCTCGGCTGGTCCCCGAAAGTAGATTGGCAAACCGGCTTCGCCCGCACCGTCGATTACTTCCGTGGAGCGGGCGTCCCTTCCCGCTGACGTAGCGTCCGGCGCCCTGCCGGACGATCCGAGCCCCGAGCGCAAGCGAGCGGGTTGCCCGTTGGTGCGATCCCGGCGCGCCGGGATTCTCGCACCCCTCCGCGGGAATCCCTTTTCTCCTGCTCTGTTCCCCTGCTCCCCTTCTCCCCTTCTCACCTTCTTACTTTCTCACTTTCTCACCTGCTCTCCTGCTCACCTGCTCACCTATTCCCCTGCTCAGCTCCTCACCTGCTCTGTTCTTCCCCTGTTCCCTGTTCCCAGTTCCCTGTTCCCTATTCTTCCTACTCCGCCTCCCCCCAAGCCCGCGCCTCCCCCTCCGCATCGATCTCCACATGAATGACATTCGCCCGGCAGCACACCGGACAATCCTCCACATACTCCTGCCGCGCCCCCGCCGAAGGATCGACAGGGATCACAATCCGCTCCCCGCACGCGCCGCAAGTGTAGGAGGCTTCCTCTTTCATGCGGAGTATTATCGCCGATCGCAGGCCCGACGGAACCCGCCGCGACCCACTCTTGTGAGAATCCTCCCTCGATGCCCCCACTGGTTGGGTTGCAGAAAAACCTCGGAATGCGGTACGATACGCACCATAAGGAGGGCCCGCCTTGTTATTACGACCTGATTTTCGTTTGATGCCTGGTTACGTCCTTAGCCCTCTTTGCGCCTTCTTGATCGCAGCTTCAACTTCGAATCCGACTAATGCCCAATGTCCGTTCCAATGGCCATTGGACCCTGCAATCGAGGATATCAATGGTCCCGTTCGCGCGTCAGCAACGTGGGATCGCGACGGTCCCGGTCCACTGGCAGAACTTCTTGTTTTGGGAGGCAGTTTTACGATCGCGAACGGCCGACAGGTAAACGGAATCGTTGCCTGGGACGGAACAAATTGGGAGCCGTTTGGAACCGGAGTGACTGGGGGATATCCCACGACTGATGTTTACTGCCTCTCGGTTTTCGAAGGCGACCTGATAGCGAGTGGGACCTTCACGAGTGCAGGCGGGATTAGTGCAAACCAGGTTGCACGATGGGACGGTGTTAATTGGAATCCTCTTGGGGATGGAATTACGGGATGGGTCAATTCGAATCCCCCTTTTGTTTATGCGATGACCACGTACGACAGTGAATTGATTGTATCTGGACGCTTTGCGACAGCAGGCAACACATCGGCAAGCTGCATCGCTCGTTGGAACGGTTCGATCTGGCAGCCGCTGGGCAGCGGAGTGGCATTTCCGGCAGCCACACCTGCCGTTTATTCTCTAATTGTCTTTGGTGAAAAGCTAATAGCGGGCGGGGGCTTTCAGACTGCTGGAGCAGCAGCGGGGCCGAACATTGCAATCTGGAACGGCACCGATTGGGAGCCCATCGGAAACAACATAGGTTCGGGGTGGGTGCGCGCTTTGGCGATCTACAATGGGGAGCTGGTAGCCGGAGGGAGTTTCTACAACCCATCGTCCGGAGACTATTTCATTGCCAAGCGCCTCGATGGTACAAGTTGGGAGCCACTTGGCGAGGATATACACGGCCTAATTCCCGTTGTAAATACTTTGGCTGTTTTCAATAACGAACTTCTCGTCGGCGGCTTATTTACCGACCCGGGGCAAAACGTAGCTCGCTGGAACGGGGTAGATTGGCAGCCCTTTTCCTCCGGAACGAACGGAAATGTCTATTCGCTCGCGATTCATGGCGATCGCTTAGTAACAGGCGGGGCCTTTACGTTGGCAGATGGCCTTATCTCCAACTATGTCTCCTGGTGGACAGGTACGAATTGGCAGGCTTTTGCCAAGGGCATGAATAGTTTTGTCACCGCATTAACCAACTTCGACGGAAACCTTGTTGCGGGTGGCACATTTACAACGATCGACAACGATTTCGCAAATGGGGTAGCACGTTGGGATGGAATTTCTTGGACGCCATTAGGCTCAGGCATCGTGGGCCAGGTCGACGCTCTAGCGTCGCAAGGCGCGGTCCTCTTTGCCGGAGGGTTCTTTTCCTCCGCAGGTGAGGCAATTACAGAAAACATCGCGCAATGGAACGGCGTTCAATGGCTGGAGGTAGGCACGGGGATGAATGGCGCGGTTCTCGCCTTCAAGGAATTTGATAACAACATGATCGCGTCGGGAGAGTTCACCTCCGCAAGCGGCATAAGTACGAATCGAATCGCGAGATGGGACGGCGCGGCTTGGCACCCATTTGGTTCGGGCATGAACGACGACGTCTATGCTTTGACCATTCATTCCGGCGAGCTTATTGCGGGTGGACGGTTCACGGTCGCGGGAGGCATCGGTGCGAATCGCGTTGCCCGCTGGGACGGGGCGGCGTGGCAACCTTTAGGACTTGGCTTAAACGGAACCGTACACGCTCTGACTACCTTTGCTGGCCAACTTGTCGCCGCCGGCGCTTTTACTCACTCGGGCGTCACCTTGGTGAAGGGAATTGCTCGCTGGACAGGCACAGCCTGGCAACCCCTTGGAACAGGAGTGGATAACGTCGCTTACGCGCTTTGCAATTACAATGGGCAACTTGTCGTCGGAGGTACTTTTTCATTTGCCGGCGGCCAGGGCGCGAGTTATTTTGCCCGATGGAACGGATTCAGTTGGCTAACAACAAATGCCCCCTTCAACAACACGGTTCGTACGCTTTGCCCGCGAGACTCCCGACTATTCGTCGGCGGTGAGTTCTCGAGTTCCGACGTCAGCGTACCTCGCTACCTGGCTCAGTGGATCCCAAATTGTCCCCGAGGTGATATGAATTGCGATCAATCGGTCGACGTCAATGATCTCGGGCCATTTGCCAGCAGCCTGACGAGCCTCTCGCCCCCCACCGCCTGCAATGCCTTTACCGCAAATGTGAACGAGGATGTCGACTCGGCCGGAGTATCCAAGCTCGACGGGCTTGACGTCCCTGTATTTGTAGATTGCCTGATTTCAAACAACTGTCCCTAGCCCTTCTTCGGTTCCAATGCTGAGCACGACCCGGTCGCTCATTTTCTTGAAACCTTATTCGTGCCTCTGCTCGCCGGCTGCCCCGGCGTCGAAAGACCGCGTCGTTGCCCTACAACTTCAGCTCGCTCTCGCATTCACCGGAAATGTCAGATCAGAGGTGTGTGAAGCACTGATGAGTTCGGCGGCGTCGCAAAACAAGAACACCAAGAACCAACGAGCTAATCGTCGCGGGCTCCGGCATGCCCCCAAGGGCCATGTGCCAGTTGGTGGGATTATTACTGCCCGCGCCATCAAAGGAAAAAGACGACATCAAGCTCGCCGAGCCGATACCAATGCCGTAGCTTGAAGCATAAATTCCAAAGCCGCTACCAATGTAAAGCGAAGTAGGGGTGCCACGGCCGGGCTGGCCGTGGGTTGAAGGGCCTAAGATCCAATTGCCCCCCGTGCGAACTCGGAACGGTTGGTTGCCCTGCACACACGTCCAAATCGCGCCCTGCGTTACATTCGCCGCCTGCGCACCAAGGTCGAACTGGAACAGTGTCGGACTGGCTCCTCCGAATGGCATTCCGCCGAATACGTACCAGGCGTTAAGGCCCATCGACTGCGTCGTCAGAAAGGCACCGATCGGATAGTTGAAGGGCCCCGTATCGTTCCGGAACGCAATCGAAAACGTCCAAGCGGCTGTCGCTATTCGCTGGTCGATCACGATGTGGATCGAGGAGATCGATGTCGCTCCCGGTCGAAGATGAATCCTGTTGCAAAACCCCCCCGTCGCGGGCTGCTGGGTAATCTGGAACTGCAGGTCGTCAGGTCCACCGTACGTAAGGCTCATCATGTCGTAGACATGATCCGAATCGTTTGGCGCGTACGCCCCGGAACGCGATACACCGTCGGTGGCAGGAACCATCCCGCCAGAATCCAGCGCTTCCGGCGTCAACCCGGCCATGGCCGACGACGCGGCCATAGCCATGCACACCGCCGCCAGGAACACTGGCTTCATGATTAAGCCTCCTGCGCTGCAACGGGAAGACGCGGCGTCTTCCACTCCCATAGCGCCAAGTTGAGAGCGGTTACCGATGCGCCGGCTTTCGCGACCAATCGGCCGTCACTTTCATTCTAACCATTCCCGATTCCCGACTCAATGAGAATGCGCCTAGTTCTCGTTTCGCCTTGCCCCATCCTGTCAATCTTGTCAATCATGTCCATTCACCGGACCCTCGTTTACAATTCAACTGCGACCACGGACGCTCACGGAAGGGAGCCGCTTCCAATGCCACGCACGACCCAATCGCTCATCCTCTTCGCAATCCCCTTTGCGTCTCTCATCGCCGGCTGCCCCGGCGTCGATAACCCCGCCGACCTGCCTACCAAGCCCGTCCTGCCGGAGCCGAGTGACATCCCCGCCGGAACCTACTCAGGCTCGCTCGAGGTGTCCGTCACCGTCGAAGAGGACGGCGTACCCGCGACCGACATGCAATCGGTTTCCTTCTCGATCGTCATCGATCAGGACGGCCGGCTTCTGGACGGCGAAGGAAATCCTTTCCTGATCCGCGGAACTTATCAATCCAACGCGAATCCGTACATGAGTACATTGTTCGCCAACTCCATCACGGTCACCTCTCATCAAATTGTGCTTCGCTTTGACTTGACGGTCGCGGCCGACCTCGGCGACGTCAGCGGCGAGTTCACGGGAACCCAGACCGACAGGGTGATCTACCACCCCAGCACGGGCAATATCGAGTTTGTTCGCAGCCAGGAGTACGGCGGCCGGGACTCCGCCGGAACCCTCGTCACCTTCGACATCGAAGCCCACGCCGACCTCAGCCCAAGTTAAACGGCCCTCCCCAGTTCTCCGTTCCCGTCACTCCCCTGTTCACCTGCTCCCCTGCTCTCCAGTCCTCCTCCTTCGTGACTCAGTGCTTTCGTGCCTTCCGACCTGTCACTGGCCCCTAATCCCCAGCCCCTGGCCCCAGGATTACAGGGAGCGCTGAGCAAGGTTGGGGTCGGTAGGAAAAAAGAAAGGCAGGCCGCGCGTCCCGTCGAATCTCCGACGCCCGCGGCCCCGGACGGTCCGCGCGATGACGGCGAATTTCAAGCGATTCAGGCATTTTCAACCTCGCGCCCTTCGTCGCGCCGCCGCACTCGGGCTTCGTTCCGGCCTGTTCCGCCTCGTTCCACCAAACAAAAACAATCTCTGTGCTTCTGTGGTGGATGTCCTCCAATTCCGAATTCGCCCCAATCTTGTCCATCTTGTAAATCGTGTCCATTTTTTCGCTCGTTTTCGCCCCCCACCCCTCCCCTTCGTTCACCTGTTCACCTGTTCATCGGCCCCCTTGTTCGCCCGCTCCGCCATTCCGCATTCCCTCAAGCCTCAGGCCTCACGCCTCAGGCCTCGCCGCTTATACTCGCCCCCTCGAAATGTACCTCTCCCTCCTCTTCTGGCTCGCCCTCGCGCTACCCGGCTATGCCTTCGTCCGTCGCTATTGGACCGACGACCTCCATTCCGGCCTACTGGGAACGATCTCCGTCTCCTATCTCGCCTCCCTCGCACTGCTTTCACCCATCTCGATCCTCTGTTACCTCCTCCGCGCGCCGGTCGCGCTCTTTTCCATCGCCTGCGTCCTGCTCATCGTCGTCGCCGCGCTCGACATCACCCTCCGCAAAGGCTGGCGGCCGCTCGGTTCGCTCTTTCTCGCCGCGGTGGGAATCGAATTGCTCATCGTCCTCGCCGACGTGGCGCTGGGCGCGTGGACCGGCTCCTTCTTCGGCGGAGACGCCAAGGCCCACCTCGGTCGCATCCGCTTCCTGCTCGATCGCGGCTTCTCCAACAACGATCCCTCCATCGCCGTCCCCTACTTCTTCCCGATCTACCACACCAACCTGCACCACGCCCTCTTCGCCGCCTGCGTGCAGATCACGCGCCAGGACCTCTTCGGCGTCTGGTTCATCAGCCTCGCCTGGGCCAAGCTCCTCGTCGTCTCCGGCGTCTATTACCTCGCCTGGACCGTCTTCGACCGCCACTGGCCCGCCTGGGTCGCCGCCCTCGCCTGCATCGGTCACCGCGGGCCGGTCAGCTTCCTCATCTACCCCAACCAGCTCTCGCCCTTCTGGCTCGCCCCACTGGGCCTCGCCTTCGCGATGCAGGCCTGCCGCAGAACGACCTGCGACACCTCTACCTCTTCCCCTGTTCCCCGTTCCCTGTTCCCTGTTCCCTTCAAGCTGGCCTGCGTCTCCCTCGTTTTGGGCCAGTTCCACGGTCTCTATGTGCTCTTCCTTGCGGTGGTGACCGCCCCGCTATTGATTGGCGGCATAGCAACCGCGCTATGGAGACGCCGCCGGGCAGACGCGCTCCTCCGCGGGATCTGTTTGGCGTCCCTGGCCGTCGGTCTGCCGTTTATTCTGATTTCCAAGAGAGGCAACACCGCCGCCGAAGCCCTGCCCGCCCACCTCGCGGCCCAGATCAAGGACCCCGAGCATTACTTCATCTCAGCGGAAAGCGGTGGACGGGTTCGCGACCCCGCCAACGTCCTGAACCTGTTCGGCGGCGGCGCCTGGGGGACGCTGGCCGTCGCCGCCGGCCTGATCGCCGGACTCATGGAGCGGCGGCGACGCGAGGTAGCAATGCTCCTCGTCGCTCCCGCGCTCGTGGCGATCATGCTTTACACGCCCCCGATCTGCTCGTTCCTCCTGCACCACGCGAAAGAAGCCTGGGTATTGCAACGCATCGAGTTCATCTTTCCGATCACCTTCATGGTCCTCTGCGCCCCTTCCATTGCGTATCTGGTCGAGTATCGGTTCCCCGCGCCTCGCGACGCGGCAAAGTCCTTTAGGTCGTTTTGGTCCCTTAGGTCCCTTTCCGTCCACGTCCTCCGCGGCGTCGTCGCACTCGGCGCGCTGTTCCTCGCCATCCCCTTCGCCGAACAGACGCACCCATGGACGTGGGATCGCCTCAAGGACGATGCACGGCTCCCCTACCAGGAACGAATCAAAAACGTCCGCGAGATCCGCGAACTGGCCGGCTTCCTGCGCGAGAGTCTGCCGCCCGGCAGCACGGTCCTCGCCGCGCTCCCCATGGCCCGTGATCTGATCATGCTGACGGACTGCTTCGTCATCTCTTCAGCCAGCGCCAGCAACGGAGTGACCGACTGGGTGGAGCGCCGCAAAGACCTCATCCTCCTGCTGCACAAGGACACGCCGTGGGACCAGCGCCGCGAGTTGTTCCGCAAGTACGACGCCCGCTACTTTTTCCCCACGGCCGCCGCCGATTGGGCTCGCGGCCACGTGAAACGATCGTGGTGGCACGGGAAGTATCTCCTGTGCGAAATGAAGATTGAAGATGCGCCTCACGCAGAGGCGCAGAGGCGCTGAGTCGGAAGCGTGTGATGGTTCGCTTCCCACCCCTCTGCGCCTCCGCGCCTCTGCGAGAGATTCAGGAGGCGCGCGGTCGAATATACCGCACCGCCACGACGCGGTACGCAATCGCCAGCCCCAGAACGATGATCGCAACCTGAATCGCCCGCCACGTCGCCCGGTCGGTGCTCTCGGAGAGTACGTTGTCAAACGACTTCGACATTTCCTCCAGACGTTGGGTGACCCGATCCGACTCGGTCAGACCGCGCAGATCCGCGATCAGCACCTGCAACTCTTTGGCCGTCTGCGTCAGCGCTTCGGCCGTCCGGCGATAGTCATTGATGTCATAAGGCGGCGTCTCTTTTTTTACGCTCGGCTGCGTGGCAGGTTTGGGTTGCCCCGGTGCCGGGGTGCGAAACGACGCCACCATCTCCTGAATCGCCCTGGCCGTACCCGCCCACGCATCGCCCGCCGTCGCCACGCTCTGGCCCGCCGGCTTGAGCGCATCGACCAGCTCGCGAGTTTCGCCGACCGTCTTGCGGACTTCCTCGTGCATCGGCCCCGGTTCCTCGAGACCACCCGTCAGCCGCTCCGCCGAAGTGGCCAGCCGATCGGCGCTCTTCGACGCGCGATCCAGGCTCGCCACCGTCGACTTGACCGTGTCCAGATCCTCCGTCTCCAGCAACAGGAGCTGGGTTTGAAGCCGCGCATCGGCGGCCAGACCTTGCACGACATCCGTCAGGCGGCTGGCGACGACAGTAAAGCCCTTGATGGCCTGGGCCCCTTCATCCACGCCGCCCAGCCAGCGAAACGGCGTGAGCGGAGCTTCGAGAATGGTCTGCAAGACTTTGTCCTGTTCCCCGGTCTGCAGGGCCGCGCGAACCTCGCCGCCGCTGAACTCGCCGCGCAGGGGATGTTCCTTGGCGACGGCCTGTACGCGATTCCGCGCGCTGGCGAGCACGTCCCGAGAAAGGACGGTCCGGCCGATGTTTTCGATCTCGGTCTCACAATGAAGAGCAGCCTTGGTAGCGATGGCCTGGTTCTTGCCGAAGAGGCCGCGGCCCTCGCCCTCGGTCAGGAACTGGCGCATGCGGACGCAGAGGGTCCAGCTGTCCAGAAAGCCGCCAAGGGCGTTGTCCTGGGAGAGGGCATCGCGCATCATCGGGACCATGCGCATCTGCCAGATGAGGACGAGGCGTTTGACGCGCCGCGTGTTCTCCGCGCGGACGAGATCATCACCCGCCTGCGCCAAAACGGCCTCAAAGAGGTCTTCGAATTGATCGAGCTTGTCGTGCAGCTCCTCCTTGGTGGAGGTGAGGTTGAGCGGCCGATCGGCACCGGTCCGCGGCGCCAGGGCATCCGAGAATGCGCCGGCGTCTACGCAACCGCCGATCATTCCGCCGACCAACACCGCAACCACGCCGCCGAATGCTGTCGACGATTTGAGGTGAATCATGGAGTTAACCCTTTCCTTTGGCCCCAGCCCATGCATCGGAGGCTGGATCGACCGCACCCATTAAATGCGCTTTTTCAACCTTGGGAAATGCGCAAGATTACAACGGCTTAAGGTAGATCGCGGTATCCGTGACGCCGCTGGTGGTCCAGACGCACTGCCAGTTTCGAGTCGCCTCGTGAAACCGGCCCCATTCCGACGAAACGGGGCCTTGCGAAGCCCGCCTGCTGTTGGGGGCGTGGGAGGAACAAGGCAGATACCAGTTGATATTGTCCACCGCCAACATTCCGCCGGGCCGGAGTTTCGGGATCACGCGAACGGCGCAGGCCGAGCGATAGATACCATCGACGAGTACGAAGTCCAAGCTCTTATCCGCGAATCGGTCGATGCATCGCACGTAGTCGGTCCGGTCGGCCCCTTCGTCGCCCTGGTCCGATTCGCACAGATGATACTCGACGTTGGTCAGGCCCTCGGCGGCCAGTCGCGGCGCGACCTTTTCGTACCAGGCGCGATCATGCTCGATGCTGGTGAGGTGCGCGATCCGTCCGGCGAACCAGGCCGTGCTGCGGCCCGAGCCGAACTCCAATCCTACGTCGGATTTCTTGAGATGCGCATCCAGGAAACCAACGGCCGCGGGCGTCAGCCACGGCGCATTGGGGTGCAGAACCTCATAGACGCCCAGACGGAATCGATTGATCAGATACCTCGGCGTCCAGTGTCGAAAGGTCCGCATGACGACAAACCCGTCCCTCACGCGGTAATATCCGATCCGATGACAATGTCCGCAACAGAGGCGCCGCTCGTCAGCATCGTGATCCCCACCTGCAACCGCCGGGAGGTCCTGGCTCGCTGTCTCGCAGCGTTGGCCGTTCAATCGTACCCGCGATTCGAGATTATTGTCGTCGATGACGGATCGACTGATGACACTCCGGCCATGCTGGCGGATTTCGCCGCCCGGCATGAGCACGTTGACGTGCGACCTTTCAGTAACGAGCGGCACGCCGGCGCCAACGTCAGCCGCAATCGCGGCATCCGCGAGGCCCGCGGCGACATCGTCGCCTTTCTGGACAGCGATTGCATCGCCGAGCCGGATTGGCTGGAGAAGCTGATCGCCGAATTCGCCGATCCGCGCGTGGCCGCCGTGACTGGGCTCGTGATCGATCCCCCGTCGCACAATATCTACGAATTGATTCTACGCGGCATCGCCCGCGTACACGGTCGCGGCGAGGCTCCGCGGCTGGTCGGCGGAAACATGGCCGTGCGGAGGGAGCGGCTGACCTCGCTGCGATTTGACGAAGATGCCCGCTGGAAATCCCATCGCTCATCCGCCGCGGTCGCCTCGCCCGTTTGCGATGAAGAGAGCATTTTTCTTTCGCTCCGGGCACGGGGCTGGTCCCAGCGCGTCGCTCCCCAGGCGGTCGTCCTCCACGACCATCACTACGATCGAGTGTCTTTTTTTCGCCATGCGTGGGCGGGAGGAAAAGCCGCAGCCTTCATGGTATATAAATACTTCCTGCCGCCGCGGTTGGATTTGCTGCCGCTCTTACTGACCTACGTTAGCATTCCATTGGTCGCTTTCGATTCGCGGCTGTGGGCTCTTCCTTGCGTATTCGTGCTGGCGACGGTCGCCGCGCTGCTCTACAACGAAATAGCACGCAAAGCCAAGTCGCCGGGCGAGGCCCTGATGGGTTTCCCCCTGCTCCTTGTCTATTATCACGTGCGGCTTGCGGGATACCTGTTTGAAGCGTGCCGTCTGCGACTCGGAATTCGCAAGGCCGAGCGTGTTCGACTGGGCAAGGAATGAACCCTGCTTCGAGCTTTCCATCGATTTGCCAATGGCTGGACGGAGCGGGCGTCTCCTACCGCACCGTTCATCATGAGCCCACGCATACGTCGGAGGAATCCGCGAAGGCCCGTGGCGAGGAAGTCCGCGTCGGCGGGAAGGCCCTGCTGGTCAAGACGGGCGAGGAGTTTCGACTCTTCGTGCTCAGCGCGGCCTGCAAACTCGATTCCTCCGCGCTGAAGGCTCGCTTCGGCGTCAAAAAGATACGCTTTGCATCGGCACAGGAACTCGCCGATCTGACGGGTCTCGTTCCCGGCTCTGTGCCGCCTTTCGGCCGCCCGATACTGCCGTTCGAACTTTTTGTCGACGAATCGATCGTGAAGAATGATCGCATCGCCTTTAATGCCGGAAGCCTCACGGACTCGATCGTCATGCCCACGGAGGAATACCTGAAGGTCGCTTTGCCTGCCATCTTCCTATTCTCCGAATAATTCGATGAAAAATCCCCGCACTCTTGACCGACCGGCCCTTTTTGCCTACCACTAAGCGCAACCCGCAAGGGCAGATACGCTAATGACCCCACCCGCCGTCAGCATCATCATCCCGACCTACAACCGCCCGGAACTGCTCCGCGAGGCACTGGACTCCGTCGCCGCGCAGACGTTTCGCGATTACGAAGTCATCGTCGTGGATGATGGCTCGACGCCGCCGATCGCCGACGCCGTGGAGGACCATCCGGTCCGGCCGAAGATTATCCGCCAAAACCGCCAGGGCCCCGGCGCGGCGCGGAACCGCGGCATCGCCGAAGCAAAAGCCGAAATCGTGGCGTTTCTTGACAGCGATGACCTGTGGATGCCGACCAAGCTCGAGCGCTTCGTCGGGGCGCTTCGCGACAACCCCGCCGTCTCGATTTTCTACGGACCGATGACGCCCATCGACGCTTCGAGACAGGAGGTGTCCGGGCGGACCAAACCGCGCCACTCCGGGCGTATTACCGAGGCCTTGTTCAATAGTTGTTTCGTCGACGTTCCGACCGTCGTTTGTCGGAAGAACGTGCTGAAACGCGCCGGAGGCTTCGATGCCACGCTGCCCGTCTGCGAGGACTACGACCTCTGGCTGCGCGTGAGCCTGACCGAGCCCTTTGGTTTGATTGAGGAGCCGTTGGCCAAGCGGAGGCTGCACGATGATCGGCTCAGCAAGTCCACCATGGGGCGGAACTTTGCCATTCGTGCACAAACACTCCTGCGATTCTATGAAAACAACAAGCGAAGCGGCGCGTTGAGCGAAGGCACAGCGCACCCTCGTCTGGCACGGGCATTCTTCGTAGCCGGGCGCGCCGCCCTACGAGAAGGGGATTACTCACAGGCGATCGACATGTTCCGCACGAGTCGCTCGTTTAGGCGCGGCGCGTTGCGACCGCTCATGCTGCAAATTGCTGCTAGCGCCTGCTTTCGGTTCGCGGGTCCATCCCCCAAACCTGAACTAGCCGCAGCCCCGGCGCCTCTACTCGATAAGTAGAAACTCCTTCATGTGCTTGTCGTACATCTCCTGCGCCTGCGGGTCGAACATCGGTAGGCGAAGCTCGTTGATCACCTTCGTCCCCATGCCGACCCATTCCTTCCAGCAGGATTCGCAGACCGTCGCCAGGATCTTCTCGCCGAGTTCGCCTTTGAACGGCCGTTCTTTGAGTTTGGGCCCGCCGCCTCCGCAGCGGCGACACACGAAGCCGCCAGGCCCGGCCGCCATCGTCGTCGGCTCTTTTTTCTCGGCCACGCTGGGCACCGGCGCGCCGAGTTCCTTCAGCATTGTTTCCATGCCCTGCATCGGCATCATGTCGCCCTTGCGATGGGCGACGCGATAGCCGTCCATCAGCGTCCGCACCGCGAGGTCGCGATGCCCTGTCGCGATCTGTACCTTGCCCAGCAGCTCATACGCCTTGGAGTTCTGGCTGTTGAGGGCAAGCACGCGCTGCAGATAGGGGCCGGCGTCCTGCGCCTGTCCCGCCTCCAGGAGCGCTGTACCCAGCGAAAAATGGGCCATCTCGTCGCTCGGGTCCGCCTCCGTCATTCGCCGCAATTTCTCAATCCGATCTTGATCGGCCATGTCGTTACCTCGTTATTTTCCTTTGATGCCCTCGTTCAAGGGTAATCCACCTTCGTAAAACCGCAATCCGTATTCGTCATGCCCCTATCGCGACGGTTTCCTTGCGCTCGACTCGCTCTTCTTTGGGCCGACTCTTCCATCGCCGGTGCATCCACAAGTATTGCTCCGGGGCGACACGAATGAACTCTTCCATCGCCCGCGAATATTCCTGGGTAATCCACATAAGGGGATCCTCGCGATCGCGCCATTCCTCCGGCCGGATGATGCGGTTCACGCAAAGTTCATACCGGTATCCTTCGCCGATTCTCCGCGCGCATCCTACGATAATGGGAACATCGTGTTCCATCGCCAATAGCCCGATGGACTTGTACGTGGAGGCCTTGCGGCCGAAAAAGTCGACGAACAGCCCCTTTGATCCGGCGTTCTGATCGGCAATGAAGCAGAGCGCCCCCCGCGATTGAATAACGTCGCCCGCCGATTGGGTGGCGCCTTTCTTGTAGAGAAGGCGCAGTCCGCCTTGCTCCCTCCGATCGAGCAAGAAGCGATTCAGGTATTCGTTGTCCAGCGGCCGCATGACGGCGACGATCTCGAAGCCCAGCGTCGCCAGCGTGTACCCGAGCAGTTCCCAGTTTCCGTAATGGCCGGTCAGCATAATGCAGCCACGGCGGCCCAGGAGCACGCGCACCGCGTCATCGAGCCTTCGCAGCTTGATGTAATGCGCCCACGTCCACGGCGTGATCATTCGCGGCGTCATAAGCACTTCCACGGCCAGCATGGCCAGGTTTTGCATCGAGGCGAGAGCCATTTTCGACACCGCCGCGTCGCTCAAATGGGGGAAAGCCAGGCGGATGTGCCCCTCGGCCCTGTTGCGATGTTCGCGAAACTTCAGGAGGAGCCTGGAGCGGCCGGGAATTGCGTGGGGTAATGTGAACCACAGCCAGCCGAGCCGGCGCATCACGCGCAGGCTCGCCTCCAGGGGGGAGACGGCCAGCATCATGGCCGCCGACCGCACCACCAGGTAAATCAGATAATCCAGCCACTTCCGGCGCGCTTTCATCGACTCCGATTCTACGTCGGCGCGCGCCAGTTCGCGAGGCTGCAACGCGGAACAATCTCCCTTCGCTATTCGAAATACGACAATCTCTCTATGATGCCGCCATGGCCTGGAATCGATTCCAACCGACGCGGGGCGGCGTCTTTACCCTGCTCCTCGCGCTGTCGGCGATCGCACTATTCCTTCCCCCGGCGTGGACGGATTCCCTCAAGCATGTGGCCCAGCTTCTTGTGCCGGCCTCCGACCTGGCGAGGAGCGCCGGCGATGTCGCGCTGCAGCCCTTGCGCAGCACCGCGTCCGGAATGGATGCCGCCGGCGATACCGAGGCATTGATCCGCGAATTGGCGTCGGAACGGGCGTTGACCGCCCAGCTTCGGGAAGAGAACGACCGCCTCCGCGCCCTGCGCGACCAACAGCTCCCCCCAGCGATCCCGCTGCTCGACGCCAAGATCATCGCCCGCGACGTCGCGCTGTGGCGCGACGCGATGCTGGTCGCGCGCGGCTCGACCCGCGGCGTCCGACGCCACGACTGGGTCGCCTCGCGGCTTTTTGTTAATCGCGGCCGGGCCAGCGGGGTTGACGAGGGCCAGGCCGTCCTCGCACGCCAGTGCCTTCTCGGCGTCGTCGAGCAGGTCAGCCCCTATATGTCGCGCGTGCAACTTCTCTCCGACATCGACAGCCCGCGCGTCGAAGTGCGCGTGGCCCGCGTCAACAAGGGCCGCGTCCAACTTTTTGATTACGCGTGCAGCCTGCGTGGAGCCGGTCGGGGCCGCATGACCATCGAAAACGTCGAGGCGCAATACGTTCAACCGGAGGCCGCCGAACCCGAAGGGAAACCTATGCGGATTTCCGTTGGCGACTTGGTTCTGACCGCACCCGGTCAACTCGGATTGCCCCTCCCGCTGACCATCGGCAGGATTGCCGCGATCGAAGAAAATCCCAGCAAGCGACTCGTTTACCACTTGAGCGTCGAGCCGCTGGTTGACATGGGCGAACTTCGCGATGTGTTCATTGTCCCAATCGTGCCACCGGAGCCGAACACGGCTCCCTGAATCGAAGCAAGCCAATTCCGCCCTTTGCCCTTAAAATATCCGCCATGAGCAGACGATCTTTTCATGACGATGAGTTTCCTTCCGACGAGCGGGGTTCGACCGATCAATCCTACCGGCGAAAGGGCTCGCTTCTGGCGGAGGTGCTCCACGCCGATGCCGAACTGATCGTGGTCAACAAGCCGCCCGTGGTCGAACTCTTGGCGACTTTTCCGGATGAGCCCTCGGTGGAACTGCAACTCCGTCGTACGGGACACCTCGCAGCGGATGACTCGGCGACCTCTCTGTATCACCTCGATGCCGCGTTGAGCGGGTTGGCGGTTTTAGTCCGCAGTGCAGATGCGTCTGCCGTGTTGCAAGGACAAATCGCGGCGGGCGAGTTGACGCTGACCTGCCTGGCGCTGGTTCGCGCGTACGTCTCCGGCGCCTCGGGTCGAATCGACATGCCGCTCCGTCCGCACCCCCGGGGAGAGGAACTGTTGCAAGCCCAGGCAGGTGGCAATCTTCAGGCGGTTACGCAGTGGCGCGTTCGCGATACCTTTGTCGGCTTTGCCCTCGTGGAGTGCATGCCGAGTCTGGCCGTGCCCAATCAGGTCCGCGCGCACTTGCCCGCCGCAGGGATGCCGCTGGTCGTCGATCCGCCCCATGGCGGCGCTGAATCCCTGATGCTCTCCTCTTTCAAGGCCGGCTATCGTCCCAGCCGCCGCCGACCCGAGCACGCCCTGATCGACCGCCCGACGCTGCATGTCCTGCGGCTCGTGTTCGAGCACCCGACAACACATCAGCCGCTTTCCTTCGAGGCCGAACTACCCAAGGATTTCCGCGCGACGCTGCATCAGCTCGATCGGTTCGGCAGAGTCCCAGGTGGGAAACGGGAATGACGAATGTCGAATTACGAATTACAAAGAGAAGAGCGCCCGCGTCGCCCCGACATTCATCATTCGTTATTCGTTATTCGTAATTGTTGCTTGACGGCTCGGTGGTTCCCAATTAGAAACTTACCCGCTTCGACAAGAGGCCTCCGCCCATGAGCAATAAATCCGACCTCCCGCCGCTCAAGACTGTCTTTGCCGACGAAGCGCTCCTCCTGCGCGGTCGCAAGGCGGTGATTGACGGCGTGCGTGCCCGGCGAGCCCGCGTCCTGCCCGATGAACGCGGTCGGCTGGGCGAGATCATCCGCGCCGACGATCCCTGGTTCGAAAAATTCGGCCAGGTTTATTTCACGACGACCTTTCCCGGCGTGGTCAAGGCTTGGCACTACCACAAATTGCAGACCGACCACTTCTACTGCCTTCGGGGCACCATCAAGTTGGCGATGTACGATGCCCGCGACGGCTCGCCGACGATGGGTGAGGTCAACGAGGTTTTCATGAGCGAGCATCTCCCCTCGCTCGTTCGGATCCCTCCCGGCGTTTATCACGGCTGGATGAATGTGTGCGACGTCGAGACCATCGTGGTGAACATGACGACCGAGTGCTACAACTACAAGAACCCCGACGAATTCCGCGCGCCGCCGCACGACAACGATATCCCGTACGATTGGACGCGGAAGGACGGTTGAGCCGCGCGGTGCGCTCAAATTCCCGCGACCCTTCTTAATTCGCAGTAACCCGTGAAGCAATGCCCATGATCGGGTATACTCACGCGGGCATGGAATCGGCTGTAACAATTCTTGATTCGCACGATTCGGAATGCAGACTATTGAAGCGCCAGGCGATGCCGCCCATCGGAATCGGGCCCGCTCGCCTTTTTCTCCTTCTTGTCCTGGCGACGAACTCGGCTGCGCTTGCCCAGTCAAGTACAACCCATGTCGCCGATCCCGCGACGACCCAGCCCGCAACTTCGAAGGCTCCTTCTGATGACGAGAAGCCGCTCGAATTGCGATTCACTACCGTCCCGCGAATTCCGGCCGACATCGGCAAGTGCCTTCAGCAGATTGAAGAGGAGGTGGCCGCCCTCGCACCCACGACGCAGCCCGCGACCACCCAGCCGACGACTCAACCGGACGCCGAACCCTCGGCGCAACTCGATGCGTGGCGAATTGAGCAGTGGAACGCCCTTCAGGAGTTCAAGGGGCAGCTGGAAGAACTCCGCACGCAAATACTCGCGGTTGAGCAGCTTTCTCAGGACGGCGAGATCGCGAAGCTCACCGAGTACATCACCGAGCTAAAGCGAAAGACCGCGGCCGTGGAGGGGCTGGCGGTCCCCGACGACATTTTGGAGGAGGAAATCGCGGAAGCCCGCTCGCTTTATGAAACCAACAACCAGGCCCTCGACGCCCTCTTGGCCACACTCTCTCAGCAAGAGGCACTGCTTCGCGAAGGCTTCACCGCGCAGCGGGGCAGACTCGCCGCTGAGCTTAAGTCTGCGCAGGCGCATCGCCAGAAGCTCGAAGCCGGCGCGGAAGTAGAAGCCAAGGCGGCGGAGAACGAAGTGAGCCGTTCGATGGTCGCAGCCCGACTGCGCGCGTCGGCCGCGCGGGAGGCGGCGCTGGAAACGGCCCGCGTAGTCGTCGAACTCCGCGAAAAACGAACGCAGCAGGAGTTGGAGCAATCCAAACTCCGCCTCGACGCCCTTCGGCCCTACGTCGTCGCACTGCGGAAGCGGATGAACGAACTGATCGAGGCCAGGAGCGCTGCCAGCGTCACGAGGCTTCGCGAACGCATCCAGGACCCTGACCTATCCCCCCTGATGAAGGCGTTCTACCAGCTTCAGCTTCTCCGCGACGAAAACATCGCCACGCTGCAGGCGGACTTTGCGAACGCCATCCGCGACCGTTTTCCCGCATCAGCCCTGACGACCTTGGGGAGTATGGTCAAGCGCGACAAGCGTTATTGGGCCGATTTGAGCCACTCGCTCTCGCGCCGGTCCTCCGCCGAAGTGCTGACCGCCTACCGCGAGGCTGGCCAGGAGCTGGTCGACGCCAGGCGGGTTCGGGAGCGGCTGCTGAGACTCCTCGATCAGAGCTTCATCGAGGAGCGCAAGATCGAGTTGCTCTCGCTCAAGGCGCTGGACGAGTTCAAGTCGATCGAATCGAAATTCCGCGAAGTTGCGGGGCAGGCGGATGACGAGCAGACCATCAAGCGCAAACAACAAGTCGGCCAGTTTCGGCTGGAGCTTCGTAACGCCTTTGACGAGATGCTGAAGTTGGAGCAGGAAGTCATCGAACGCGTGCGCAAAGGCGTCGACTTCGCCCAGGCCAACGTGGCGCTTTGGGAAGAGGCCGAGAGCCGACTTTATTGGGCGCGTCTGATTACGCGCGGTCCGACCATCCTGGAGCCGGAGGAGTATCACGCCATAAGCGCGGAAGTCGAGATGCTGTACGCCGGAGGACTTGCGAAAGCGCTCAACGAAGCACGGCAAGCGGCTCGCCGGCGCTGGCAGGTTGTTACGTGGGTCGATGGTGTGATCCTGAGTATTGCGCTGGCCGGGGCGCTGTTCCTGGGATATCGAGTCTTGCGAAAATCCAGGCGCATCTATCGTGAGGGGCTCGAAGATGGCGACGAAAAGAGCTCCGATGAAGAACTCGCGCCGCCGCGCTTCGGCCGCCGGTTGCGCTTTCACGCGGCCCGTGTCGCCTTCACAGTCGTTCCCATCGTACTGGTCGCGGCGTATCTCGAGGTGTTGATCCAGATTGCCGAAATCTCGGGACCTCCCGCGAGGCTCTTTCGCACCGTCGGAATTCTGGTGTCCGGTTCCGTGCTGGCGTTCGCCGTGTTGAACGCGGCCTTCAAGGCTCCCAAGCCGCGCTATCGCCTTATTACGTGCAGTACCACGGTCGCCCGCTATTACCGCCGCTTTGGGTATACGCTGGTTGTGCTGGCCATGCTCTTAATTGGTTCGGCGATCCTGTTGCAGTCGCTCGACGTCGCCCCCGCGACGGCCGAACAGCTCACGGGATGGTTTGTTTTTGCGACCACAGCGGTAATGTTGGTGTTCATGGTCCGGCGGAACACCGTCCTCAATGTCTTTCCCCGCAACGTCCGCGGACAACTGGCCGGACTGGTGACCTTTTTCCGGGCCGTTCATCCCTTCGGCATCGCCTTGTTTGTCCTGCTGCTGATAATGAACCTGATCGGCTACAGGGCGTTGGCGGCCTATATCGTCGTGGGCTTGGGGGCAACGCTGGCCTACGTCCTGTCGGGAATGCTGGCGTATCAACTCTCCAAGGAGCTGATTCGATGGTGTACGGCGCGCATCCGCCACTTGCACAAGATCTACGCGCCCGACGAGTCCGAAGCAAAGAAGCCGACCGGCGAGTCGGCGGCCCCCGACGCAGGCACGGCCGCGCCGACAAAGCCGACCGGTGCACCGGAGGAGCCTCCGCTGGCCCGCGCCGTCGTCACGGCGGTTCGATGGGCGCTGGTCCTTCTTGTGCTCATGGCATCCCTGAGCATTTGGGGCATCCGGCCTTATGAAATCAAGTTGATCCTCGACTACACACTCTGGCATCGGGGCGATCACTCCATCACGCTCTGGAGAATCGCCGGCTCGGTGCTCGCGATCCTCGTGGCGGTCATGATCTCGCGCACCGCAAGGCAGACTCTCAACGCGCGTTTTTATCCCCACCATAAGAGCATCGATCGCGGCGCCCAGGCGGCGATCGACACACTGCTGCACTATTTGATCATCGCCATCGGTGTGTACATCGCGCTGCAGACGCTCCGGCTGGATTTCGGCGCCATGGCCGTGTTGTTCGGAGGACTGGGACTCGGCATCGGTCTGGGATTCCAGCCGCTCGTCGTGAATTTCGTCAGCGGCCTGTTCATGCTCTTCGAACGGCACGTCAAGGTGGGCGACGTCGTCATCGTCCACGACAAGATGGGGGAAGTCACTCGGGTGAGCATGCGCTCCACCACCATCCGAACGCCGGACGGGGTTTATCTCGTCATTCCCAACGGCGAGTTCATCAATCAAAAGGTCGAGAATTGGACGCTGGAGGGCAAGCCCATCCGCGGATTGGTGGATGTCGGCGTCTCGTACGGGGCCGATCCCAAGCGCGTGAAGGAACTCCTGCTGGAGATCGCCTTCGCCGAGCCGAAGGTCCTGATGGACCCGCCCCCGGATGTCTTTTTCACACAATTCGGCGACAGCAGCCTGAACTTCTCGCTGGCCTGCTGGTTCAACAATCCCGCCGAGCGGTGGTTTGGCATGTTGAGCATGCGATATGCGATTATGGAGAAGTTCCGCGAGAACAATATCGACATCCCGATCCCGCAGCGGGCGTTTAACTTTGCCAGCGATCGCCCGATCCAGGTTCAGCTCTTCGACGGCAGTGTGCCCCAGCCGCCGCGAGCGACCGCGAAGGTGAATGTCTGAGGCCGACACGGCGGCATTCGTTATGGCGGTTCAAGAACCGTGCGCATCGTCTCCCCAATCGGCGCTCGAATCACCAGCTCCGCCATCTCATCAAGCGGCGTCGGCTCGCGGTTGATGATGACCAGCCGTGCCCCGCGCCGCTTGGCGATCTCCGGCAACTCGGCGGCCGGATACACGACGAGGCTCGATCCCATCGCGATGAACAGGTCGCAGTCCCGCGCCCATTGTGCCGCCTCCATCATGACCGTCGCGGGCATCGCCTGGCCGAAGGAGACTGTCATCGACTTGAGGTAGCCGTCGCAGGCGTCGCAGCGCAGTTCCTCCTCGCCCGCGTCGAGACGTTGTTGAATCTCCTCACAGCCCCAGCGTTTGTCGCACGACAGGCAATGCACCTTCATCGCCGTGCCGTGCAGCTCCAGGACGCGGCGGCTGCCCGCCCGCTGGTGCAACTCGTCGATGTTCTGCGTGATAACGCCGCGAATCCGGCCCTCTTCCTCCAACCGCGCTAATGCTGCGTGACCCGCGTTCGGCTTCGCGGCCAGCAGCGTCGGCATCATCTCGCGCCGCTGCCGCCAGAAACGTTTGCGCTCCTCGGCGTCGCGGACGAAGTCGTCGAACATGACTGGCGTGTGCCGTGTCCAGAGCCCTCCCGGGCTTCGAAAATCGTCGATCCCGCTCTCGGTGCTGATTCCCGCCCCGGTAAACGCGACGCCGCGCTTGGCCTCGCGCAGCCACTCGGCGAGCGTCGCAATCGCCTGTCCTCCATCAACCCGCACGACTCGCCCTCTCCTTTCGCTCTTCGCCATTCGCTATTCGCCATTTCTAGGCCTTCGCCCCCACCGGACCCGCCACCGCCTCGCCCAATTCGCCGACATCCAAAGCGGGCTCCTCTCGCTTTGGCCTCGGCCGCTGCTGCTCCGCCACCAGCAGCATCATCGCCCCGGCGATCATGACGAACCCGCTGGTCCATTGCCAGCGCGACAACACCTCTTCGAACCAAACATAGGCGCCGATCGCACAAAGGAACGGGGCCAATTGCACTATCGCCGTGCTGATCGCCACCCCCAGCCGCGCGATCGCCGCATAATACGACACGTGACAGATCGCGATCCCGATCAGAGCCGAGAGGATGAGAATGAACCAGTTGTAGGCACTCAGATCGAAGACTTGGCGGCCGCGGCCGTCCGCGAACAACAGCATCATCACGACCAGTCCCGTCGCCGTGTACAGCGAGATGACCGAAAACGAGGTCATCGACGGGATGCCCCGCATGTAATAGCGCACGCACACGCCGTACAGCCCGAAAAAGGCTCCCGACGACGCCCCAAGAATAATCCCCGTCGCGGTCATGTGCCCGATTGGCGCATGGCCGAGGAAAACCGTGCCGATGGAGCCCGCCACAATCGCCGACATTCCCGCCCAGAATAACTTGCTGCGTAGCAGCACACGTTCATCGGCAAAGAGAACGAACGCTCCCAGCATCGAGGAAACCAGCGCGACGCGGATCAGAAACCCGCCCAGCCCCGGCCCGATGTAATAGGGCATCTTCGCGTAGAGCATCTGGCCCATGAGATTGAAAAACGTCGCCGGCAGCGCCCGCCACCAGATCCCCTTCGGCAGCGTCCCCCGCCGCGCCCCCACTAGCAGAAGCGGCAGCCACAGGAGGGCCGAGACGCCATACCGCCAGCCGTTCGCGGTCCACGCGTCGATGTAAGGAACGAGGTGCTTGAGAAACAGCAGGATGCTCGCCCAGCCGAGGAGCGTCCCGGTGACAAAGCAAATCCCCGCGAAGTCGTACTTCTTTTCAGTCACGGTCACGTCGGCAGTGTAGCAGCCGCGCATCGGTTTCGACAGCCGGACGGATCGTTGCTATTCGACGACAGTGAGTTTGATACAATCCCGCCCGACCATGCCAAAGGATAATCCCTTCATTCCCCCGATGCCTCCGGCCCTCCGCTTCCGTCTCTACGCCGGCGTCTTCCTGATGTTCGGGACGATCGGCCTGCTCTTCGACCTCTGCCTTCTGCGCTCGCGACCGCCGCTGGGCGTCGCGGTCATGGCGGTGCTGACCGGCCTTATCTCCGTCGGCTGGTGCCACGCCTTTCAATCCACTTTTCGTTGGATCATCGTCATACTGCCGTTCAGCATCTTGGCGCCGATGCTTTTCGATTTTGCCCTGCCGCGACATGCCGTGTCCTATCAGATTCGCGGCGGCTTCAGCCCGCGCCACGCCGCCGACGCCCTTGCCGTCGGCGTGATGTTGGTCGGCGGCTATTCGCTGATCGTCAGCTTTATCCGCAACGAGTCCAAGCGTCACGAGCGTCTCGAAACTGAAATGGCCCTCGCCAAGCGGATTCACGATTCCCTCGTCCCGCCCATCGCCTTCAAGACGCCGCAAATCGAAGTCTTCGGTCGAAGCGTGGCCAGCAGCGCCGTCGGCGGCGACCTGCTCGACGCCGTGAACGACGGCAAATCCGCGACGCTCTTCATCGCCGACGTCTCGGGCCACGGCGTGGGAGCCGGCGTCCTCATGGCCATGATCAAGAGCGCGATTCGCATGCGCCTGCGCGAAGGCGGTACGCTCGACGCCGTGGTCAACGACCTCAATCGCGTCGTGCACGAACTCACTCGTCCGGATGCCTTTGCGACCTTTTCCTGCCTCCGTTTTTCGGAGCCGGGAAAGGCCGCCTACGCGATTGCCGGTCACCTCTCCATCCTCGTTTATCGCTGCCGATCATCCGCCGTCGAAGAGCTGCCGAACGATCATCTCCCCCTTGGCGTCATGGGCGAGGAGTCCTACACGGCCAAGACCGTTGCGTACGATTCCGGCGACCTCTTCGTGCTCTTAACCGATGGCTTCATGGAGACATTGAACGGCCGCGACGAACAATTCGGCGAGGAGAGGATCAAGGAGCTGATCGTTCGGAATGGTGACAGGCCGCTGCCATTTGTCTACGAAACACTCACAGCCGCCGTGAACGCCCACGGTCCCGCCGGCGACGACCAGACGCTGCTTCTCGCCCGCGCCCTTTGACAGCCGACTGTCGCAATTGAACCCTCTCGCAGGGCGGGCTTTTGCACATCTTTTCCCGCCGGTATGATGCCACACATCATCGGTTCACGGCGTATGTCGTGCACTCGGGAGTGGTAGGACGCACCATATGCAGATTCTGAAGATTGCGACTCGCGATGTTCTCACCGTCGCGCCGGCGGATTCGATTGATCGGGCGATCTCCCTGATGGAAGAACACGGCATTCACCATCTCGTCGTGACAGACGGGTCGAAAGTCGTCGGGATGTTGTCTGACCGCGACATCCTGGTCAGTACGGGATGGATGCTGGAGATCGAACGCCGGGACCCGACAGGCCATGGCCGGCCGATCATGGGCCCTTGCCGGATTGAACAGATCATGTCTCGGCCCGTCGAGACCCTGACCGCCCACGCGAATGCCAAAGAGGCCGCCACACGCTTGGTGGAGAGAAAGTTTGGCGCCCTACCCATCATGACCGGGAACAGTCTTGTCGGGCTCGTGACGGAGACGGACCTGACGGGTAATCTGCGGCGCCAGGCGGAGTCCAACGAAAGCGTGCGTGCCCTTTTGTCTGCGCCGGTACGCGAGTGGATGCGCACCCATGTGATCAGCGTCGGTCCGAGGTGCCCCATCGCGGATATCGTTGGTCTGTTCCGTCGTTATCGATTCAGACACCTCCCCGTCACCTTGGAAGACGATATCCTGGGGATCGTCTCTGACCGCGACGTGCGGCGGACTTTCGGTTGGTCGCAAATACACGACATGCAAGCCCAGGAAGCGGCGCGGACGTTCGAGGGCCCGCTCCTGGCCATGGAGATTATGCAACAACCCGTACGGTCGATCGGCGTCTCCGACACCCTCGCCGCCGCACTGGATCAAATGTTCGAACACCACATCCACTCGCTGCCGGTCCACGAGGGCGGCCGCCTGCGCGGCATCATCACGCAAACCGATTTCGTAAAGGCCATCGCCCGGTTGGAACTCCTTTAGCCGGTGTCATTGCCGCAGGGCCTTGAATTTGCCATCCGCCCGCTATGCGCGCCGGACCGACCCCGCTATTATGCTTGCGTCTGAGAGCATTTGTTTCACGCCATCAGGAGAATCGACACCATGAAACGAGCCAAGATCACCATCATCGGCGCCGGCAACGTCGGCGCGACCTGCGCCCACTGGGCCGCCGCCAAGGAACTCGGCGACATCGTCCTGCTCGACATCGTTGAGGGCATGCCGCAGGGCAAGGGCCTCGACCTCCGCCAAGCTGGGCCCGTCGAGCGCTTCGACGCCAACATCGTCGGCACCAACAGCTACGACGACACGAAGGACTCCGACATCGTCATCATCACCAGCGGCATCGCCCGCAAGCCCGGCATGAGCCGGGACGATCTGATGTCCACGAACATGAAGATCGTCCGCGGCGTCAGCGAAGAGGCCGCCAAGGCCAGCCCCAAGGCCGTGTACATCATCGTCTCCAACCCGCTCGACGCGATGGTCCAGACCTGCTGGAAGGCGACCGGCCTGCCTACGAAACAGATCGTCGGCCAGGCCGGCGTGCTCGACACCGCCCGCTACCGTGCGTTCCTCGCGATGGAGCTGGGTTGCAGCGTCGAGGACATCGTCGCGGTCCTCATGGGCGGTCATGGCGACGACATGGTCCCGCTGCCGCGCTACACCAGCGTCGCGGGCATCCCCGTGACCGAGCTGATCCCCAGGGACAAGCTCGACGCGATCGTCAAGCGCGCCCGCGACGGCGGCGCGGAGATCGTCAGCCTCCTCAAGACCGGCAGCGCCTACTACGCCCCGGCGGCGGCAACGGTGCAGATGGCCGAGGCGATCATCAAGGACAAGAAGCGGATACTCCCCTGCGCGGCATATTGCAAGAGCGAGTACGGAGTCGGCGGCTACTTCGTCGGCGTGCCGTGCGTGCTGGGTAAGGATGGCGTTGAGAAGGTGATCGAACTCAAGCTCGATGGCGAGGAGCGAAAGCTCTTCGACGCCAGCGTCACGCACGTCAAGGAACTTGTCGCGTGGGTGGAGAAAAATTGGGCGTAGCAGCCTTTCGCAAAAATCCAAAACTGGCGCTCTTGATCCCACCAGGAGTGGTGTCACCGTCTCTTGCCACGGGCTGTTGGTACTACAACGCTACGTTTCTTCGGCGGAGTCGGCGAAAACAACTGTTCAGGGTCGTTTCAGGATCGAGGGCTCCAACCTTGCGCTGGGATAATTCGGCAGGCCGTTCCAGTGCCCGATCCCGCTTGGAAAGCCCCCAAACCGCGGTTTTGCCGGAATTTCGTATCGTTGCAATACTGGCCGAGTCCAAAAATTTGACAATTTTTCCGAATTTTCCGCCCAAGAGCGCGTGAATGTTCCGCGTGATCGCACGCAATAGTAATTAGACCAATTGGTCTCGAAGGACGGCCGATTAGACCCGCCGCCCATTTGAGCCCGAGTTCAAAGGCCAGCCCGAGAACTGGGCCGCAGATTCTCTCGCAGGGTCACCGCAGAGGTCCATGAAGAAAGGGTGTATCGATGAAGCGCAGCTTTTTGACGGTTCTGTTCATTTGTCTCTCC
Source organism: Phycisphaerae bacterium (assembly GCA_035275405.1). Classification (NCBI taxonomy): domain Bacteria; kingdom Pseudomonadati; phylum Planctomycetota; class Phycisphaerae; species Phycisphaerae bacterium. The sequence continues at coordinate 161,425 of DATEMU010000015.1, read as the reverse complement.
ATTTCTGCGGGACTCTTATGCTCTGGCGCATGCTTGGGCGCGTGCTTGCCCGTAGCCGGCGTCATGCCCCCGACAACACCCGGGGCCGGGGGATCGGCCGGTGGCGGTGGCCAGGAGGTTCAATGCGACACGGCGTTCGACCGCACAGGCACGCTGCGAAGCGACGGCATTTTCACCTCGATGTTGATCAACAACTTCGTCATCGTTGGCGACGAGGGCAACACCAACCTCGCACAACGGGGCATCGTCAGCGTCGTGCTGAATCAAATCCCCGCCGGTGCCAACGTCGAAAGCGTGATTCTCCAGATCATGGGCTCTGCCCCGGAAGGCAACCCCTTCGACGATTTCGGTTTCATGACGGTCGATCACATTGACGTTGTCGCCAACATTGGCGCCACCGCTTTCCTGGGAAAAACGCTCACGGCGAATATTGCAACCATCGACACGCTTCCCGGCGGCCTTATGCAGCAGACCGTGGCACTGGATGTGACCGCTCAGGTCCAGGCCGACCTCGCCGCCGGACGGCCTATCTCCTCTTTCCGGTTTCAGTTCACGAACGCGCCCTCCCTCGACGGCGTTTTCGACCAGGTGTTTTTCGCCGCCAATCAAAACGATGCGAGCGCCCGGCCGATCGCGATCGCGACCTTTACCCCGTAACGCCGCCGGCGTCTTACGATTAAAGTGATGGAGGCGGGGATACGTGCAGCGCTCGCGGCCAAAGAAGTGGAGGTCTCAGATGTCCCGTCCAATTCTGCTTATCGTTCCGCTTGCCATGTTCGCCGGCTGCGGTCATCGCTACATGATCGTCGGCGAGTCCGACACCAGCAAAGCCATCGCCGTCAGCATTATGAAAACCGGCCACGGCGAGCCGCATCGGCTTTACTACACCGAGCTGACCGGCAATGACACGGAGTTCGTCTGGGACCGCCGCGTCGACGATACGGACGCACAAGTCGAGGCGTGGTTCGAGCCAAAAGACCGCCCCGGCCCCCCGACGGTCTATACGCTCCCGCCCGAAAAGCACGTTCGCCTGAAGCTCGACATCGACGACGGGCGAGTCGTCGTGGAGGAAACGAAGATCGACGGGCAGGAGCATCAAGGCGACGATTAGAGCCGTCCCTGCTACGGACAACCGCCAGAGGTGAGCAGGGCTACAAAGCCCGGAACATCGCGACCATCCTTGTTCTGATCCCCGTTAAAATCCGCCCCTATCGCCGGGCAGCCCACGTATGTGGCCGAATAGAGGTCTTCATCGATCAGCGCGAGCACAAACGCCGGCACATCCGCCATGTCCCGATCCCCGTCGCAGTCCAGATCGCCCGCGCAGGCCGCCGTCTGCCGCTCAAACGCCCCCACATCGCTCGCCGCGCCCGCAACCGTCCGAGCCTCGCTCGATTGATGCTTCACGTATTGCCGGGTGACCGCCCCATCCGGCAAGACCGCCGGGTGCAACGCGGTCGCCGCATCAAGGCACGGCGAGCCCACCGCCAGCCCAAACTCCTGCGTTCCCGCGTTCACAAACCCCGGCGTCGCCGTCTCGATTGACGTCCCGTCATCGTTGACCGTCCCCGAGTTGCCGAAAAACGAATCCACCCAGCCCGGTTTCATCCAATTGTGCGATAGGTCGAGCACACCCATGTCATCGATCATCTCCAGCTCGGTGCCCGCCGTCGTGACATAAACGATGTTGTTTCGCGCGTCGCAGTGCTCGTCATTCGTCGACAGCCGCATCAGCGTCGTCCGGTCGGCCCGCGTTGAGACGACCGTGTTGTGATAAAAATAGAGATTGCCCTTGCGATAATCGCCAAGTGTCCCGCTGTCGCCGCCATAGTGAAGAATCTGCCGGTTCCCCGCCCCCGCCGGCTCGATGAGCACATTGCCGTACACGTCTGTCCGCCGATATGACGGATCGTCGCGGATGAGCGTGCTGTCTTCCGCATCGACCAGATCGAGCTGACGGTTGCCCCCTTCGATCCAGTTGTATCGCACTACCTGCCCCGCCGAGCGATCCTTCAGGTTGTTTCCACTCGCCCCCGACAGCAGCGGCCCGAACCGGTTGTACTGGTAAAGGATGCCGATCGCCGCCGTGTAGGTGTTGTGCTCAAACAGGCTTCCCGAATTGCCGTTGGAGTGGATGTAATTTCCCTCGATGATAATCCTGCGGGAGACATCCGGGCCGAACGAGGTGACGAACAACCCGTTCCCGCAATCGCGCAGGATGCACCCCCGAATCGTAATGTCCTCGCCAAGTCCGACGTGAATCGCGGCGGCATTCATCGCATAGGTCTCCACACCGCCGCTGTCATTGGTGAACGTATTGGGCGGCCGCGCCCCGCGAATATCCAATCCCTCCACGAAAATCCACTTCGCAATTGTATTATTCGGTGTATTCGACCCGCCGATCTTGATCACCGACCGGTTCTCGTTCCAGTAATTCAGCGGCGCGGGCGTCGTTGCGTTTTGTCCGTCGATCACCGGCAACGCGCCGCCCGGCCCCGGCACGCCGCGCACGCTGATCGGCGCGGTCTGCGTACCCTGCCTCCCGATCACCCACTTTTCCCGATAAGGCGTCGCCCGCCAGTGAATCCAAACCGTGTCGCCGGGGGCCAGCGTATGCCACGAGACGGCTCCAATGTTTGCGTATGGTTGCCCGTCGCCGACGTGGTAGTCCGCCGCGCGCAAAGAATTAGCCGCCTGGCTGCAAACAACCAAGGCGGCAATTATTGTTAGACGAAGGGGTGGGGAGGCTCGCATCGACACGCAGGATTCTTGCCCGCGCGAGCGGCGAAGTCTACCGCGTTAATAACCGGTGTGCATTACCACTCATCCGAATGCGCCCCGCTATGGTCGCAGGCAGTCAGCGGGGCATAGTAGAATCGCAATCCGTGCTCGCGCGCCGAGCCTCTCAGATCTTCCCGAGTCAGCGGCAGGAATTCGAATTCCACTCCGCCGGTCACGGCCTCGCGCGTCTGCGCCCGCAACCGGCCAAGCGTTTCATTCACTGCCTCCGGAGACATCGGACCGGCGAATTCCACGCCGACACCCAATTGCGGCGCGGCCCCGCCGACTGTCACGTTAAAGAGATAGCCGGCGGAAACCTCTGGTCGTTCGGCCAGCGCCTTGTGAAACCGGTCCTGCAATGATGGTTCGACCGGGCCCAGAAGCGGGCGCACCGTAACGGACAGAGTGACCGTTGGCGCCTTCCGAGGTTCGGGGACCGCGGACTCCTCCGCCTGCATACTTTCGGAATTGCCGCCCTCGGGCGCAATCCAGTTCGCGGCCGCCAGCCCCTCGGCCAGCGACGCGATTTGCGGCCGATCCAGCGTCCGGCCGGTCGGTCCATTCGGGTTGATGACAATGTGATCGACGCGCGTCTCCAGCGCGACGGCGAAGACGTCCGGCCCGCGCATCGCGACCCACCCGCAGTCCTTCGCCGCCCAGGCCTTGAGCGATTGCTCGTCCGTGAACACGATCATGTCGACCTGCCCGTCGTCCTTCCGGGACGACACCATCGGCACGGTCAGCTCCTTCTCCGAGCGGTGGCCAAGCCATCCGCTGGCCTCGCCGACGGCCCGCGTCGTGGGGATCAGCAGCTTGCTCTCCAGCAGCGCCTGGTGAACCGCGCGGACCGACTGAGGCATCGGATTCGCCTCGGCCCGCTGCATGGCGGTAATCAACGGTCCGTTTTCAATGACGACTTTCTTGTGCCCAAAAAACTGCGTAAAGAGGCCCATCGTTTGCCCCCTGCCTTCCCGTTTGTGTAAGATGAATAACCCGACGCGGCCTCGACGCACTGCCGCTCAATCCAAATCTACGATTCAATCTGTGAAGTGCCAAACCCTTTCGCCACGCAAAACCGCCGCACGAATCGACGCCAGGGTCTGGAAAGCGTTCTACGCGTCCGGAAAGTCCAACCGGACGCCTACTTTATAGCCCCCTACCGTTTGCGTGCTGTGCATGACGCGGCCGCGCAGAAGAATCTCCTGACGTCCCCACTGCCACCGGATTGTGACTTTCGTCGCATCTGGAATCTCGCGAGGTGCGCGAGCGCTGATCCCGGTCATCGAGACCTGTAACAGGTTCCACGTCTCTCGGAACGGCTCATCGTCGAATTCGCCGCTGACTTTTATCTCCCCGTCACAGGAATACCGGCGCGTGCTCCGGCGAACCTTGGGCTCCATTTCCGCAAGGCTGGCAGTGGAGACGACCTTCGACCATTCGTCGCGGGAGGTCGGTATCATTTCAGCGGTCGGATTCATGGACGTTTCCCTTTATCCATGGCCCTCGATGATATCGGCGTGGCGGTTCAGAAACGTTACGATTTATCTTGTCCCCGAGGCCATCTCGTCCCGATAATCAGGTCCCAGCGCCCCAATCGCCGGCGCATTCCCGACCCCCTGTCTCGGATAGCCCCGGCCAAAGCCGGATAACTCATATCGCCCCGCACTCCGGGCGATAGGGTAGATGCGCCAAGAGACTGCCGCAGCGCAAAACGTGCGGCATGAGGGATGAAGGTACCGCCATGAAGGACAACACGGTCTGCCTGCACAATCTCGACGACCTCGCCTCCTATGAGCTGCCCGGCTTCGTCATTGCCGCCCGCACCAAGGATCGCACGGACCTCTTTGAGACCCTGGGAACGCTCCGGCCCCGCGTCCTCATCATGGACCTCGACGAGACAAAGGCCGCCGACGTCATCATCCGCGCCATCGAACTCGTCTCCAACCTTTGCATCATCGGTGTCACCGATCAATCCAATCCCCAGGCCATGGTCGAGGCGGTCCGCGCCGGATGCAAACAACTCGCCACCAAGCCCGTCGACCCCAACGACCTGATCGTGGCCATTCGCCGCGGTCTCAATGAAAGTTCGGAGTCGCGACAGGCCGGTCAGATCATCGGCGTGATCAGCGCCGTCGGCGGCGCCGGCGGCACCACGGTCGCCTGCCACCTGGCGCAGGCCCTCGCCGACATTCTCGAGTCCGGCCCGCTCCTGATGGACATGGACTTCGAGTTCGGCGGCGTGGCCCGGGCATGGGACCTCTCGCCGAGCTTCACCATCGCCGATCTCGCCGGCAGCGGCTCGGTCGATGCGCTGCTGCTCAAGAAGGCGACCTGCGAGATTGCCCGCGGAATTGCGATCCTGGCGCGGCCCAATCGCATGGACGAAGCCCATGCCATCGACGATACGATGGTCCGGATGATCGTGCAGTGCGCCCGCGGCATGTACCCGTATATCGTGCTCGATCTCCCCCGCAAATTGGACGCCGTCGTCGGCGCGGCACTCGAACAGTGCGCCCGGACGCTCCTCATCACCCAGGCGACCGTCCCTGCCATCGACAACGCCAAGCGTCTCGCCGACGCGCTCATCAAGGCGGGCATGGACTCCGGTCGGATCGAATTCGTCCTCAACCGCCACCGCAAGAACATCCACACCCTGACGCCCGACGCGATCGAACAGAACCTGGGCAAGAAACTGCTCTGCACGATCCCCAACGATTTCAAGGCCGTCTCCAGCGCCATGGACCTCGGCACGCCGATGACCAGCGACAACCCCGTCTATCGCGCCATCTCGGAACTGGCCTTCAACCTCGCCGGCCGCGCCCCGAAAAAGGCCACGAGCGGCTGGCTCGCCAAATTCGGCATGGGCAAGAAACCTGCTCCGGTGTCGTAGCAACCCCCTCTCCCTTAACCAGCCCGACGCGCAAGCAAGGGAATTTTTTGGCTGGGCAGGGCGAGGCTCCCGCCGACCCGTAGCGCCCCCCCTCTGTGGGGGACGAAGAAGCGTCCGTGTCCCTGTGCCGAACGTCTTTTCCGATTTGGCAAGGCGACGCACCCGGCAGATCATCGCCAAGACCTGGCCCCTCACCCAAGTCCCCGACACCAATCGCCAGATGGAACAAGGCGACTTCTTCGGAAATATCGTCGTTATCCCATTGCGTCACCCCTTGTGGGTGACGACAGTCGGAACGGTCGGGTTTCTGTACCGACTAGGTTTGCCATTGCGTCCGGCACCGTGTCTCGAAGATTCGCTATCCACGCCAGATTGACCAACCTTGAAAGGTATATGAACGCCTTCCCTACTTCGGCGTTAGCGCCAACGATTCAAGCTTCTTTATCCACGAACCAAAATGAGAACAGTCCGACACAAGTCTATCAAGCCCAATTCGCCGAGCAACGATCGGGCTGTGTAACCCTTTGCGAAAGCCAGCCACGATGCCCTTGATCCGTCGTGACGGACAGGTTTCAAACCCATCATCGATGGCCTCGGGATGGCCTGCGGCGGTGATGATTGCGTCAAACTGCTTCCGATAGTACGTCTCAGTAATGGGCGATATGGCGGTTGCGGCAGCAGCAAGTACTCCCGTATCTGAAAAAAGTAGCGCCTCAAATTCATGAAGCTGGACATACGGAATGAACTGCGATGGATTAAACGAAACGCCGATAGTTTCGCCGATGTCCTCAGCCATCATAGCCTCGACATAGGCCGCTCGCTTGGCCCAAGCTAGTTTGGAGGCTTCGCGTCGCCCAGGCCAATCAGAAGGCATCGCGTAATAGTCGAACATCGTAGTGCAAAAGCGTCCTGCCCTCAGTGGCCGGATGATATCATTCCTAGCAGAATCCCATTTCTTTACGCCGCCCTGTCTTTGCGTCTTACCCGACAGGATCGCCCAGATAGCGAATCCGAAGCTTCCCAAATGTTCGGCAAGTTGATCGCGTACAAATGTCTGTTCAGTTTGGCCCTCTACAATGGCAACAATTTCAACACCTCGACTACGGCCCCGACGTAGTGAATTCGGCTCAACACCCTCCTGTTCTTCGGTGTTGAGTGTTTCTGGGGGACCTTCACTCATGGCTCGGTCCCCCACGAACTACGTTCTTCTGCCAAAGTTCGCCGACGGAATATTCTCGAAGCCACTCAGTAAGTTCTGTCTCATCAAGGCGATCGAAGGTAGAACTACCTCCATCGCGATTCACCACAACTATGTCCTTAGGTTGAAAGTGGTCCAAGAGCGTCGGCGATTGGGTCGAGATGAGTACCTGAGTCTTCGCCGCTGCCGACTGAATGAGTTCGGCGATCAATGTAATTGCAAAGGGATGCAAGCCCAGTTCAGGCTCATCGATAACCACGGCCGAGGGAGGCGTTGGCTGCAGCAATGCGGTCGCCAAACAAATAAAGCGAATTGTCCCGTCAGATAGATTGGACGGCTGAAAAGGATAATCGCTACCCTTTTGCCGCCATTCCAGTTTGAGTTTTTCGTCGCCAGCTTTCTCGCGCGAGCGAAACAGAAAATCATCGAAAAACGGAGCGATTAGCCGAACGGTATCCCGAACTAGCTCGTAGCTTTGCTTGTGCTCGTGTCGTAACTTCCAGAGGAATGCGGCGATGTTTGACGCGTCAGGCCGAAGTTGTTCAAAGTCACCCGCAGATTGCTCTCGTCGCATAGGCGCGAGGAGACCAGTATCGTGAAAATGATAGACCGTCCAGCTTGAAACGGCATCGTAAACGTATCCTGGCACGCCTTGCCCTTGGCCCATGCGCGCGGGATCATTTTTTCTTGTCCGGAGGTTTGATTCGCGTAGGCCCTTCCCTATTGAACGAAGCATCCCAAGACCGTAGCCCCCAGTGTACTGCACTCGTTCGTCAGCGATTTGAATACTACCGTCCGCAGTTGGCTCGAGGTCAAACTCATATACATTAGATCCAAACTCCAACCGCGATGAAATCTGACGAGTTTGCTGTGGACCCAGAAAGAAAAAGCCGTCTCCACCTCCCTGCTGGTTCACGAATTTTTGAAAGCCCTCATCCGCCATCGCCCGTAGCATCCGGAAGAAATCAACGAGATTGCTTTTGCCTGCACCGTTAGCCCCGATCAGGACGTTTAGATCGGAAAGGTCAAATCGATCGAGTTTCTGGATCGATTTGAACCCCCGAATGGTTATCGACTTAAGGCAACTACTCATGTTCCGTTCCTTGCTAACGGCCGTACCACAATGGTACCAGAATCACAGAAAAGGCGCTACTGGTAATAAGCGAGCAAAGGGTACAACGCTACGGATATTGTGAACAAGGCGTAATCCGTTTGCGATCGGTCCCGCGGCACACTCCCTAAGGCCTCCTGAGGCGCACGGCACCGCGACGCGCTCCGCCGAACCAACGCCAACCGCGTTGATGTCCTTTAGCATAGGATTGGTCGCCGCTGCGGCCAACCCCTGGGTGCAAAGACCAGGCAAATCAACCACCTCAACGGAGTTGTGACGCAACCCTGACAGGCAACGACGATTACTCAGGGCAGTCCCGGCGCGCGGGGAAGACCTTGGGCCAGTGACAAGGCCCCGTTGGGGCAACTGCGCCAGGTCGACCCCGACATAGCGGGGCCGCTACGAGGAGTCGGGGGCGGGCTGTCGGGATTCCCGCCACGGCGGGTCTCCGGGAAGACGCCGAAGGCGATGAGGGCGCGGCGGAGGTCGCGGCAGCGGAGTTGGTCAGGTGAGAGCTGTTCGTCGGGGGCGTTGGGGCTGAGGTCGTACTCGGCGATGAGCGCGGGGTCGATCCAGTGGCTTTCGCGCGGGCGCTCAGTGAGACCGTAGGCGGCGCGGATTTTGAGGCGGTTCCGCCCTAGCCTCCCCCACCCCACCGAACCAACGCCAACGGCGTTGTTGTCCTCAAGCCCAAGTCCCGTTTTGGGGCATTCCTCCCTCCCCCGCCCCTGTTCCCCGTTCACCTGCTCAACTGTTCCCCTGCTCTACTGCTCAGATCAGAGGGAGCGCTGAGCAAGGTTGTACTCAGAGGCAAAAAAGAAAGGCAGGCCGCGTGTTCCGTCGCAACGCCGACGAACGCCGCCCCGGAGATTCCGCGCCATGTTCGCAAACACCCCATCGAAACGCCCGTTCGCCGCCGACTCCGGCGGCTGTTCAGGCTCATTCCGGCTCATTCAGCCTCGTTCAGGGGGTGGGGGGGCCCTCCTGAACGCCGCTCCCCCCCTCAATCCCTTAATCCCTCATTCCCTGAATCCCTATCTGATTCCATCTGCGGTTTCATCTCTTCATTCCGCAATCCGCATTCCGACTTCCGCATTGGAACCGTTCCGTCTTGTTCTGCCTTGTTCCACCAACAAAAAAAAGGAGCCGCGGCGAGCGATGATCGGCAGCCGTTGCCGTCCCGCCGATTCCACTATTTTCCACTATTTACCGTCCCAAAGATTCCCCGCCATGAACACGACCACCATCGAATCTTGTCTCGCCGCTCCTCCCCTCAATCCCTTAATCCCTCATTCCCTGAATCCCTATCTGATTCCATCTGCGTCATCTGTGGAAATCGACTTCCCACTAATCGACCACGCCCGCGAGCGCGGCTGCCGGGGCGGGGCCGGTCGACTTGGTCTCGCCTGTCCCCACCAGGGCGAGCATCCGGTCCAGCGCGATCCGCGCCAGCGACCGCGTCTCGGGGTCGACGCGGATCTGGTTCGCCACGCGACCGGCGGCGAGTTCGTCCAGCACCCAGAGCAGGTGCTTGCGGTCGATGCGGTACATCGTCGTGCAGAGGCATTGGATGCCGGAGAGGAGCCGGATGTGCTTGACGCCTTCGAAGCGTTTCGCCAGCCGATGCACCAGGTGCACCTCCGTCCCGACGGCCCACTTGCTGCCCGGCGGCGCGGCCTCGATCGTCTTGATGATGTACTCCGTGCTCCCGGCGAGGTCGGCCTTCTGCACGACCGACCAGTCGCACTCGGGATGCACGATGACGCGGTACGCCGGATCGATCGCGCGGATTTCATCGACCTGTTTCGCAGTGAAGAGTTGATGGACGCTGCAATGGCCCTTCCAGAGGATGACGCTCGCGCGGCGGACCCCTTCGGGCAACAGACCGCCGGTCGGCTGTTTGGGGTCGTACACGACCATTGCATCCAGCGGCCAGCCCATCGCGTAGGCCGTGTTGCGGCCGAGGTGTTGGTCGGGCAGGAAGATCACCTTCCGCCGACCGCTCGGTCGGGCCGGGTCTTCACCCTCGAGGGCCCACTGCAGAACCCGCCGGGCGTTGGAGCTGGTGCAGCAGGCCCCGTCGTGCCCCCCCACGAAGGCCTTCACGGCGGCCGACGAGTTGACGTAGGTGATCGGGACGATCGTCGCTCCATCGGCAGCGTCGGTCAGGAAGTCCCAGGCTTCCTCAACCTGGTCGATCCCCGCCATGTCGGCCATGCTGCACCCGGCGGTCAGGTCGGGCAGGATCACCTTGACGCGATCAGCCGTCAGGATGTCGGCCGACTCGGCCATGAAGTGGACGCCGCAGAAGACCACGAACTCGGCATCCTTCTGCTCCGCCGCCAGTTGCGAGAGCTTTAGGCTGTCGCCGGTGAAGTCGGAAAATTCGATGACATCATCCTGCTGATAGTGGTGTCCGAGGATGACTAAGCGATTGCCGAATAAGGCTTTATGGGCGCGGATACGGTCCCCGAACTCCTCTTCGCTCATGGCTGCGTATTTCGGAGGCAAGGGGGGCTGGTAAAGCACGTCAATCTCCGGAGGGGTGGCTCCGAATTCTAGCCGAGCTTCCACCGTACGCAATTCTGCGTCAAAGCGGGGAAAACGGGCCACAGATCAGGGGAAGGCGACATCTCTAATCTTCATGTAGGCAATAGATTGCGCTGTTTCCGGCGTGGCTGGGAGTAAGTTGGGGATATTTTCACAATTTCGTTGCGATGGCCCTTTTCAGCCAGATATAATGGTCCGAACGCTTGCGTCGTACGTACAAATGGGTAGGAGCCTAAAGCCGTGCCGAAGGATTCTCAGTTGGAACTTGGACTTACCAAACAGCGCAGCACCGATCTGAATTTCTACCTCTATCGCCGCGCGCTGCACCCGGAACTTTTCCACATCTATCTCGATAAGCATATTAAATACGGAAACTTCCAAGCGGACATCTGGATCATCGGCCTCTCCCACCTTGTGACCGTCCAAAGCAACGGAACGATGGTGACCGAGCTGACGGCGATGCCCAGCGAACTCCTGACCGACCGCAACCTGGTGACGCAATTCCGCTTCCGCGGCGAGCGCGATTTCCAGTATCGCTTCAGCGACAACATGCGCTACATCTTCAGCAGCCAGGTCGAGGAGATGACCGAGCACATTTTCCGGACGACCTACCGCGACCTCGTTCGCTACGCGAAGCAGAAGGGTCTGTACGTCCCCTACAGCCAGTGGGCGACGAACGGTCTGGAGCCGTTCTCCTTCATCGACTTCGAGACGCGGCACACGGAGCTGCACGTCCACGCGTATCACGCCTTCCCCGGCGAGTGGCGCATCCTGCGGACGCAGTCCATCTTCGAGACAGCGCCGGCGGGTCGCAAGTAATCCCCGACTTTCTTCAATAATGCAATTTCTTGTGCTGCGCGCAGCGCTGCGAAGCGCCGCATAACGCGGACGTGATTTGCTTTTCGCGTTCGAATGTGGTAAGAGTTATTAACAAAGCGATGTTTGTCTCTGCCATGTTCGATCACGGAGGCACGCATTTTTTGAACCGATGCGTTTGAACCCAGGGCGCCGGCCGGTGCATGATTTCCGGGCGTACTCCGAAAACTCGGAGAGGTCCAGACTTCCCGCGAAGCGACCCACCTTGTCAGCAAGGGTTCAAGAAGGCCGCCTTCGACCGGCATTACGGTGGAGACTTGTTTCGCTTTGGGATCACCCGCTGCGTATCAACGGAGCGGGTTTTCTTTTCGCCGCAGCGCCGGCAATTAGTGCGTTATCCGAACCATCCGGGAAGGAACCGAACGGCCCCGTGCAGGATGGCCAGCGCATAAAGGCCCGCCACTACGTCATCGAAAACAACCCCCCAACCGCCCGGAAGCTTCCGCTCAATCCAATTGGCCGGCCAGACCTTGGCGATGTCAATCGCCCGCTCCAGAAAAAACGCCGCCGTGATGATCTGCCACGTCGCCGGCAGGCCGATGAGCGCGATCCAATAGCCGGGGATCTCGTCGATGACGTTTTTCTTGCTGTCCTTCTCTCCCAAAAAGAGATCCGTTCGTCCCGCTATCCAAACAGCGATGGCCGTCAGCGCCGCGGTCACGACTATAAACGCCGGCGTGCCTATTTCGAAAAAACCCACGAGAACCCAGTAAACGGGAATGCCCACGAGCGCCACGGAGACGGTCCCGGACGCGAACGGCACATAGCCGAGGTAAGCCAGGGTGCCCACAAAGTGAAACAACCGGTTAGCCGGTGAGCGCACCGTTGCATTCCGAGGGGTATCGTTCATGTAGCAAAATACCGCGCCACGATCGGCCCCAGTCGCGAGATGGCGGCGGGCGAGGCCTGTTTTTTGGCCGTCCAGATCGCCAGTTCCAACGCCGATTGGCAGGCGCAGGCCGGCGGGGGAATGCTGACGAGGGAGCGCACGGCGGAGCGGATGAGCCGGATGGAGTTCTCCGTGGCCGCCTCCATGTTGTGGAGGATCTCGGCAAGCAGCGCCCGCTTGTCAACGCCGGGCTCGTGCGGCCGCCAGCAATCGTAGTCCGTCGGCAGGGCCAGCATCGCGTAACAGATCTCCGCTTCGCGGGCCAACTTGGCCTCCGGCATGCAGGTCATCCCGATCAGATCGCCGCCCCACGATCGGTGCATCCGGCTTTCGGCGACCGTCGAGAACGCCGGTCCCTCCATGCAGACATAGGTGCCGCCGTCGTGGATGGTAAGTTCCAGCGCCTCGCCCGCCGCCAACAGCGCCTTCCGCAAGGTCGGGCAAAACGGCTCGGAAAACTCTGCGTGCGCCGCGATGCCCTGTTCGTCGAAAAAGGACGACGCCCTTTGCGTGGTCTTGTCGATCACCTGATCGACGACGACCAGGTCGCGCGGGCGAATCTCCTCGCGGAGACTCCCCGTTGCCCCGCTGGCGATGATGTGCGTCACGCCGACGGACTTGAGGGCATAGATATTGGCGCGATACGGCACCGCCGTCGGCGGGATGGTGTGGCCGGGACCGTGCCGCGGGAGGAATGCGATCTTCGCTCCCTCCCAATCCGCCATGATGATCGCCGAACTGGGCTCGCCGAAGGGAGTGCTGAACCTCCGCTCCTGCCCCTTCACTTCCTGCAAGAGGGCGTGTCCGAGGCCGGAGCCGCCGATTAAGCCGATCATCATTTCTGCCACGCTCACCTGCTCCTTTGTCCGGTCGGACGCTTTCCGGGCGCCACCACCCTGACTATCGCCCACCGGCTGCGTGGCGTCAATCCGCCGCGGGCGCTTACACTATGTCGATGAAGGCGCCGCGGGAACAATTCGTCGCCGCCGAGTTGGCGATCGTCCTCAGCCACTATGATCTCGGTATCGTCACCGATATCGTCGAATTCCCCAAAGGCTCACACGCCGCGGCCAAAGTCGTCGTCACGACAACCAAAGGACGATTCCTTCTCAAGCGCCGCCCACGTGGGAAGGAGGACCCTTACCGGGTCGCTTTCGCCCACGCCCTGCAGAACTTCCTCGCCCACAAGCATTTCCCCCTCCCGCACTTGATCGGGACCAGGGAAAACAACAACTCGATGCTCAAGATCGAGGATTCCATCTACGAGGTTTTCGAGTTTATCGAAGGCGTCCACTACGACGGAGGGCTTGTTCCCACCTACGAAGCGGGCAAGACCCTCGGTCTTTACCACAAGCTGATTCAGGACTACCACCCGGAGTACGACCCGCCACCCGGCCATTATCACGACGCCAAGGGTGTCCACGAGGCTTTCGATCGAATGGCGCCGATCCTCGAAAAACTACCTTCCGCCACGGGACGCGAGCGTGAAGTGGCTCATGTCGTTGCGACCGTTCGAAAGGCCTACGCGTCAGCCGCACGGGCGGTCAATGAACTCGGCCTCGCTGGCTGGCAAACGCAGATTGTCCACTCCGATTGGCACCCGGGAAACATGATCTTCGATCGCGGACACGTCGCGGCGGTCATCGACTACGATGCCGCGCGGGTCGCGGCGCGGGTGGTCGATATCGCCAACGGCTGTCTCCAGTTTTCGATGGTCACCGGCGGGCGCGACGTCACTGCGTGGGAAGACCGAACCGACACCGCCCGCTCCCGGCGATTTCTTCGCGGGTACGATGAGATGAATGTCGTCTCGCAGGCGGAACTCGCCGCCGTGCCGTTCCTCATGCAGGAGGCGCTGATCGCCCAGACGGTGCCGCGGATCATGAAATCGGGAACTTTCGCCGGACTGGACGGATTCTTGTTTCTCCAGACGGTCATACGAAAAATAGAATGGCTGCAAGCCAACCGAGCCGAGCTTGAATTGGAGAACCGGGAGTCTTGACGGCGCGTGACTTGAAGGAGTCGCGTGCGCGGCATAGAGTCGCCGCACAGTCCCATGGCAAAGATCACCATCAGATTCTTCGGCCCCGCGATCGAAATGGCCGGGAAGGACTCGATGACGCTGGACGTCGAGGCCGGCGCTACCGTCGGATTGTTGGCGGGGCGGCTGGCGGAAATGTTTCCCGGACTGGGCAAGGCGCTAGGGATTCGATTGGCAGTGAACCGGGCGTATGTCGCACTGGATCATGTTCTGAACGACGGAGACGAAATTGCCGTGATTCCGCCCGTTTCCGGCGGGGCGCCGGAGCCCAGCGCGTTTCTTACTCGCGAGGTCATTGAACCGGCGCCGCATCTCGCTCGGCTCAGTCGCAACGAATCGGGGGCGATGGCGACGTTCATGGGGACGGTTCGCGCCGAGGCCGAAGAGTATCGACGTCTCGTCGGCCTAGAATATGCGGCGTACGAGACCATGGCCGCCGAGCAATTGGAAGGCGTCCGGCAACGGGCGCTCAAGAGCTTTGCGATTCTCGATGCGATCATCGTGCATCGACTGGGGCGGCTGGAACTGGGCGAGACGTCGATCCTGGTGGTCGTTTCCGCGGCACACCGCGCGGACGCCTTCGACGCCTGCCGCTGGATCGTCGATACCGTCAAGACCGACGTGCCTATCTGGAAAAAGAACCTCTGGACGGACGGGAAGGCTGAATGGGTGGATCCCACAGGATCATGAATGTAATTCGGGCCCTGGCGCATACGGCAGCGGGCATCTGGCTCGGCGGGATCATTGTGATCGCCATTGTCGCGCAGACCACGTTCAGCGAAATGCGCAACAGCGGCGTGGAGAGGCCGAACGCCGTCGCAGGCCAGGTCATGGCCCGCAACTTCGGCCGATTTAACGTCGTCCAGATTAGTTGTGCCGCGGCACTGCTTCTTTGGCAGGGCGCCGCGCTGGCGCATCGCCGCCAAGGGCCCCGCGACTGGTTTCGCATTTCGCTGATCGTCTTGGCGACGGGACTTCTGGCGTACCACGTCGCCCTATTGACGCCGAAGATTGTTGATTTCCAGCCGCTCCTGGCGCGGCCTGACGCGGAGGAAGCCATTCGAGCCGCGTTTCAGGAATTCCATCGGACCGCCGTGCGGGTTTCACAAGCGCTGCTCGTCGTCGTCGCGGCCATTACCATCGAAATGGCGTTACCTCTGGCGCGCCGGGCCTGAGTATTTTGCATGTCTAAGAAAAAAGTCCGATTCAAGCCAACGCGGGCGGCCAAAAAGAAGCGTCCGGCATTCCGGGAGTCCCCCGACAATCGGATACGGCGTGCAAAGTCGATCCTGAAGTTGTTGCATGAGCTCTATCCCGATGCCGAGTGCGCCCTGGATCGCAAATCGGCGCTCGAGCTGCTCGTGGCGACGGTCCTCTCCGCCCAATGTACGGACGTACGCGTCAACATGGTGACGCCGGAAGTCTTCAAGCTCTACAAGACGGCCCGCGACTTCGCAAACGCGAAGCCCGCCGAGCTGGAGCAGCTCATCAAATCGACGGGCTTTTTTCGCAACAAGACCAAGAGCCTGATCGGCGCGGGCAAGACCATCGTGGAGCGATTCGGCGGCGAGGTTCCCGGTACAATGGCTGAACTCCTTGAGATCCCGGGCGTCGCCCGCAAGACCGCCAACGTCATCCTCGGCACGTGGTTCAAGAAGAACGAAGGTGTCGTTGTGGATACGCACATCGGGAGGCTGGCGCACCGGCTCAGGCTTACATGGCGATCCCGCGACGACAAGGACGCCGTCAAGATCGAGCAGGACCTGATGGAGATCATCCCGCGCGAGGATTGGACCTTCATCGGTCACGCGCTCATTTTCCACGGCCGCCAGGTGTGTTCCGCCCGAAGCCCCGCCTGCGACAGGTGCAAGCTCGCTCCGCACTGCCCGTCGGCGTTCACATTTGGTCCGAAGTCATTATAATCAGCACAGCCCGGCACTAATGTTGACCTGATGAACACGATCGGTCCGCAGAAGCGATGTCAGCAGTATCCGCATCGTGTGGTACGCCCTCATGTCAACAACATGCCCCGTCGCGTCGTGTGGGCCGAACGCGAACCATCGTTCAACGGAGTGGTCCGCATTACGTAGAAATAGGCAGACTTCACCGTCCTCGAATCTGTAGCCCCCCCACCCGGCCTCGTGCTCCAACAAGTATGTCCGTCCCTTAATCCGCCCCTGCATTCGCGGGGTCGCACCCGTCACGTCGATGTAGAACCCGTCCCGCCCGGCAAACGCGGACCATGCCGCGAAGCTGCCGAAGAAGTTCGGCTTCTTGATAAACGGCCCGTCGTACTCCGGGCAGAAGGTGTCGCAGTTGCCGCAGTCGTTGCAGAAGTCGGCGAAGTTCGCGATTTGGGCGTCTTTTTCCACGACGATTTGATGCGCTTCTCCCGCCTTCAGCTGACCGTTCGCTACGACGAGGTCGGTGAACGTCACCCGCTGCGGCTCGCACGAATACAGAAAGTTTGCCGCGTTCGGGCAGACCGGCAGGCACTTGTCGCATGTGATGCAGTCGAACGTGTCGAGGTGCGAATCGATCCGCTTGGGCTCCTTGCGGTTTGCCGCCGCGTGGTACCGCGCATCCTTCTGCGTCTCCTCCGCGATCACCGAAAGATTTCGCGCTGCCGCGATTTCTTTCGCCATTGGTAATTTGTCATTCGTATTTCCCGCTTGCCGTGCAAGCACGACATACTCATCGATCATTCTCGCTCCGACGCGCCGCATCTCCCCCGCCAGCGCCGTCAAATACGGCGGCAAGCGGCCATAACCACCGGGCCTCAACAAATCCGTACAAGTCGTAACCGGACAGAACCCACAGGCAATCATGTTCGCGAAGTTTTGGCGGTCGACTCCCGCACTAAACGTAAACGGCGAGTCCGGCCCCACCGCCTTGCGAAACTCATCGGCAAGCATCAGCGTAATGACGTGCAGCGGCTGGCCGGAAAGATACTGAATCTTGCTGTCCGGCGTGAAAAAAGTGCGGTGGTTCTCTACCTCCAGCGTATTGGAGAATTTTGCGCCGAATCCGCGCTTTCGAGACGCCGCCAGCGTCGCCAGCCGACCGCACAATTCGACCCCTTCCTGAAATTGCAATCCATTCGTGTATGCCGCCTGGTTCACGCGCAGCTCGGTGTATCCCATCACGTCGTAGAGCAGATGCTCCAGCCGCTCCTTGCCCAGCATCGGCGGGTTCATCTTCACTACAACATCGCAGTCTAAATCGCGCAGGAGGAATTCGCAGATCTTCTCGATTTCTGCTGCCGGACAGCCGTGAAACGTGGAAAGCGTGATACTCTGTGACAGGTGCGTCGGGTAGTCCAAGTCACGCAATCGGCTCAAGTCCCGCGGGATCTCGGCCCGCAGTCGCTCGACCTCCTTACGTGCATCCTTCATCTGATCGATAAATGACCGCACCGGCGCGGACGAGATGCCCGCCAGGTCGTACCCGACGCTCAAATCCCAGATCGTCTCGGTCGCGTGCGACGTGATCGGCGAATCGGGGATGATCCCGCCGTGAATGAGCATGTGGACTAGCATCGCCCCGGCGACGTACTCGCGCAGGGCCTCGGCGATCCGCAGCTCCTGCGACCATTCGATGTTGTAGCCGATGGTCGTCGCGTCGATGCAGGGTCGGCCGATCTTCAGCCGGTCGTTGATCTGGACCGTCTTGAGTTCGAGAATCCGCGAGCCCGCCAGCCAGGAGAGCACGAGGTTCTGGGCCATCTGCGTCTGGGGCCCCGCCGCCGGCCCGACCGGCGTGCCCGCAGCCTGCCCGTGAAATGTCACCGAAAGGTTTGGCCCGTTCGGGTCTGGCGTCCACCATTTTCGCTGAGGCAGATGAAAAATCTCCCCCTGCCGCGCGTACTCCAGGCGCATGCGGTTGATGAGATCAGGAAGGGGTGCGGGGACCAGTTCGGCCATTAACGCCAATTCTATCCAACGTGGCGGCTATTTCACGCTGTCCTTGAGCGCGGGGTTTTTGGCGGCATGCGACCGTAGCGCCTCTACGGCGGGACCGATAGTCTGATATAGGCGCCGCAGCGGGCGCGGCTGGCTGCGAATCAGGACGTACTGTGCCAGGATCGGCAGCGTCAAGCTCGCGCAGCTATAGACGACCACATTATTGACGTTCGCGTCGGCGATCTTTCCCCAGCTTCGCGCTTCGCTGGGCGTCGCGCCGGACAGCCCGCCCCAGTGCGGGGCGTCCGTCGTGAGCTGGATGAAATAATCGTGGCCCCCGCCGTGTTCGTCCGCGAGGATCTGGTGCAGCGTCGGCTGCGTTTGCAGGTAAAAATTCTTCGGGCTGCCGCCGCCGACGTGGATCACCCCATTTTCCTTCGCGGCCCGCACGAGCGCCGCCGTTTCGATGACGTCCTTGACCGGGTCCAGCCGCACCGCCTCGCCGAAGAGCTGCGGCACGACGAGGTTCATCCCGATGGAGCTGTCGCCGGGGCTGGAGGTATAGACCGGCACGTCTAGGCGCTGGGCCGCGATCAACATGGACTTTTCGGGGTGCGGGGCCATCTTGCCGAGAATTCGTCCCAGCTCCCAATGAAACTCCGCCGTGGATACAAACCCTTTTCCCGTCATCTGCCGGACGGCGTCGAGTATGACCTTGTCCGTGGCGATCAGCGTACTGTCCTCGCCGATGTAAGTGTCGTAAATCCGCGCGACGCCGACATCCGCCAATTCGTTGTCGTCTGTCGCCCAATGTCCCTGGGCGACCGGGCAGTCGAACGCGCGGTGCAGGTCGTGGTAGAGGTTCGCTCCGGTGGAGACAATCCAATCGACATAACCTGCCTGCATTAGATCAATGATGATGCCCTGCATGCCGATCGGCGTCATCGCCCCGCTGAGGGTCATTCCGACGGTCGCGCCGGCCTTGAGCATCCGTGAATAGAGTTGACACGCCTCGGCCAGGCGGCGGCCGTTGAAGCCGCTTCCGGCGTAACAATGGTCCACAAGGTCGGCGAGGTTTTCGTTGCCTTTCAGGCGGATCGGTTCGACCTGACGCCCGCCAAGCAACTCTTGTTGCCTGGGCTCCCCAGGCGCCGCCGCGCCTGATCGCGGAGTTCCGCAAGGATATCTCTCTCCATCCATAAATTGAATCTCCTCAACCTGTGATCACGTCGAACCACGCACGTTTTCGGTCCATAACCTGCAGTTAAACCGTGATCGTAGCGGACTTGTGTACCCAAGCACAGGTGCAGACTCTTGAATCGACTTTCCTGCCGCACCCCGCTTTTGAAGCTGAAAGCGACCCGTCTGATTGACTTTGCCACATTCTGTAGCGTAAAATGGTCCGCCAAGAGCATGGACCGTTCGCGAGGCGGATAGGGATCTGCCAAATCCCCACGCGAGCGGTCTTGTTGTGCAAATGGACGGAGCAGTGGTGAGAAGTCAGTTTTCCAGCGCGATTGGGATGGCGGTGATTCTGTCGTTGACCCTTGTGTCATCGCCGGCCGAACTCCGCGCCGGTGGCGGCTGCAAAGCCGTTGCCTCCTACACCGTCATGCAGACGGCGGTTCCCACGCAGCTCGTCCAAATTCCGCAGTTCAATCCCGCGACGGGGCAACTGTGCTTCGCCCTCGTCCGCGTCACCGCCAGCTATGACGCGCTGATCAAAGTGGAGAACATGGCCGCCACGGGTTCCTTCATTACGGTGTCCGCCACCGAAACCGTCAACGTCGACGTACCGGGGTTTTTCACACCGGTCCTGGGCGACATCCTGAACGCAGACGAGACGATCCCGCCAACGACAAAGAACGTGACGGCGTGGGACAACGGCCCGGCCTTTTCGTTTGTCGGAACAGATACCGAGATGTTCAGTTTCCTGCCCGAGAATCCGCGGATTGTTCCGCTGGCATCGGTCGGATTCAATGCCAT
Organism: Phycisphaerae bacterium; assembly: GCA_035275405.1. Lineage (NCBI taxonomy): Bacteria > Pseudomonadati > Planctomycetota > Phycisphaerae > Phycisphaerae bacterium. The sequence goes on along the minus strand of DATEMU010000015.1, from coordinate 141,201 downwards.
GGACCCGGGCTTCCCCAGTTTCACGGGAGTGGGCAACCTCCCCGACGGCTTCAACGTCACGGGCGAGTCCGACTTCACGGTCAACAGCAACGCCGGCGACTACAACGCCCAGGCCACGCTGCGGATGTCGGTACTCATCGAAGTGGAATACCATTACGTCCCGGAGCCTGCGACGATTTCGCTAATCGCCGGCTCGTTGCTCATGGTCCGCCGTTCCCGGCGTCGCCGCTGATCTTCTCATTTCTGTCGCCTGGTCCATTCTGCGATATACTCGGGACCGGTTCGCATCCATGTCGGCCATTGGACCGGCCGAGGGACCGCCACGACACAGAAAGACGCATTCGGCATGACCGACGGCCCTCATGATCGAGTTATTACTTCCCAGGCCGGCCTCGCCGAACTTTGCGCGAGCGTGTCCGCCGTGGGTCGCTTTGCGTTTGACACCGAATTCGTCGGGGAGGACAGCTATCAGCCGGAAGTCTGCCTGATCCAGGTCGCGACCGATGAGTTCCAGGCGATCATCGATCCCCTCGCGGGGCTGGATGCGCGGCCTTTCTGGGAATTGGTCGCCGATCCAACGGTGGAAACGATCGTCCATGCCGGCAGCGAGGACCTGACACTTTGCTGGAAGTTTTTGGGCCGTCCGCCGTCGGCCGTCATCGACCTTCAAGTGGCCGCCGGGTTCATCGGCCTGGGCTATCCCACGGCGCTATCGCGGCTGGCCCGCGAGACGATCGGTGCGAAGCTGCACAAATCGCAGACGCTGACCGACTGGCGGCGGCGCCCGTTGAACGACGAACAGCTTGCCTACGCCGTTGAGGATGTCATCCATCTGCCGCCCATGTATCACCACATGCGCGGGCGGCTGGAAACGAGGGGGCGGTGGGCGTGGGTGATCGAAGAATGTTCGGCGATGTGCGCACCGGCCGTCTTCGAGGCGGCCGGACCTCGCCAGCTTCGAAGACTGCGCGGCCTTGCGGGGCTGAACCGTCAGGAACTGGCCGTCGCGGACGCCCTGTTGGACGAACGTGAACGGCTGGCCAAACGCTACAACCGCCCTCCGCGCACCGTGCTCCGCGACCACCTGCTCGTGGAGCTGGCGCGCCGCGGCTGGACCGATCCGAGTCGGATGCGAACGCTGCGCGGCATGAACCTCTCCAACGCGGATTTGGAAAAACTGGCGGCCGCCATTTCGACGGCCAAGTCTTCACCGCCGGAATTGTGGCCTACCGCCAAGGACGAGGATCAGGACCGCGACGAAGACGCCATTATCACGCTGCTTAGTGCGGTCCTGCGCGATCACTGCAAGCACCACGGCGTGGCGTACGGGCTTCTCAGCAACAAGGAAGAGTTACGCGCGACGGTCCGCTCTTATGTGGCTCCTACCGAAACCGATGCGGTCACTCCCCTGCGAATCGGCTGGCGCGGCGAATTCATCGGCCGCCTTCTGGAACGTCTTCTGACCGGCCAGGCGGCGGTTCGCATCGCCCTTGCCGGACCCAAGGCCCGGCTGACGATAGAATAGCTGGCCTGTCGCCGATCACCCCCGAGAACTCCTCATGTCCCGTTCGCTCATGAGCGTGCAACAGGTGGCTGAAACGTTGCACGTCTCCACGCGCGAAGTGGTACGGATGGCTGAACAACGCGTCCTACCCGGAAAACTGGTCAAGGGGAATTGGCAATTCCGCACGGGGGAAGTTTGGAACTGGATCGAAGAGAATCTGGCGTCGTTGCCGCAGCGCCGCCGGAAAGACAAGCACCCGCACCCGACGGGAGACGTGCTCATTTGCGCAGCCTTGCAGCCTGCGGCCGTGGGCATCGACATTCCTGCGAAGACCAAGACGTCGGTTCTTCGAGAACTCGTCGCGCTGACACAGGCTGTGGAGCCGAACCTCGATGCGCCGGCGCTGATCGAGGCAGTGACGGAGCGGGAAGCACAGGGCCCGACGGCGCTGCAGGACGGCGTGGCCATTCCCCACCCGGCGCGTCAGTTCTATACGGAGGGCCCGCTCCTCGCCGCGGCGCGCACCGTGCAGCCCATTCCCTTTGGCGAGCGCGGGGGCGGTCTGAGCGATCTTTTTTTTCTCGTATGTTGCCCGCAGCCCGTCGATCACCTGCTTTATCTGGGACGATTGTGCCGTCTGCTCATCGAGAAGAAGCTCCAGGCGGAGCTGCGTGAGGCGGGCGATGCCGACGAATTCCTGGCCGCGATCCGCACCGCCGAAGAATCGCTTTGCGGCCAATGACGGCCGATCTTGACGCCTGTCGGTCCACACTTCTATCATGCCTGATGATCGAAGGTCAGAGCCTCCGTACCGAGATTTGAGCCCGCCCGACGAAATTGTCGACCGCCTAGACGGCGGCCGCCACCCCGGAGAAGCCGTGCCCGCAGCGACGATTCAATACGATGCCCAGCATGCCATCGAGACGTTTCGCCAGGCTGCGCGCTTCAATCTGGAGGAAACCGCCCGCGAGGGGGCGATCATCCGGCTGCCGGGGTACGGCCAAGCCGTCATGACCGGCGACATCCATGGGCACAAGAAGAATCTGGAAAAGCTGCAGAAGTACGCGATGCTCGATCGGGTGTCGGCGCGGCACGTCATCCTGCACGAGATGGTCCACGCCGAAAAGCACGGCGACGAGATCGATCACTCGCACGAAGTCCTTCTGATGGCGGCCGAGTACAAGGTACAGTATCCGGAGCAGGTTCATTTCCTCCAATCGAACCACGAGCTGGCCCAGTTGACGGGCTACCAGATCGCCAAGAACGGGCGGCTCGTCATCCAGGACTACAACGACGCAGTGCTTCGCGCGTATGGAAACTCGAGCGGCGGCGAGGTGCTGACGGCGATGAACGAGTTCATCGCGTCGTTTCCCCTGGCGATCGTCACGCAAAACCGAATCTGGATGTCGCACTCCCTGCCGAATGCCGCGGAGATGGGCGAATTTGACCTGGAGGTGTTCAAGCGACCGCCGAGCCTGGAGGACCTGAAGGACAACAAGACCATCTTCAACCTCGTCTGGGGCCGGCGGCAATCGAAGGAGCAGCTCGACAAGCTGGCGGAACTGCTCGGCGTCGACGTCTTCATCGTCGGTCACCAGCCGCAGGAGATGGGCTATGACTACATGTACGATCGGCTCATCATCCTGGCCAGTGACCACAATCACGGGACATTCCTTCCCTTTGACCTCTCGAAGCCGCAGACGGCGGATGACTTGATCCGAAATATCCGCAAGTTCGTGGCGGTGGCGTAACAAACGGAATACGTTACCTCTCTTTCCACAAGCGGATCGAAATCCTCCGACAGTCAATTTTTGTGCTTGAAATTGCCTGAAACTCTTGAAATTCAACATCAAGGCTGGCAGCGCGCGGATTCTCCGAACTTACAAGCCATGAGCCGTAACCTAACGGAGGCGGCCGCTTCGCTGCCTCTTCTTGCCGTCTGCTGTTTATCCTTGCTCAGCGCTCCCTCTAATATGCCCGAGATATGCTCAGACAATGAATTATGAGCGGCCCCATTGGGGAATGCCGGGCTCCGGCTCGACGCCGAGTGCGTCCGCGACGCGGTTGATGTAGTTGAAATAGGACGCGATCTGGACGGCGTCGTGGATCGCGGCGTCTGACCAGCCGGCGGCGCGGAGGCCGGCGATATTGTCGGCCGTGCATGAAGCCGGGGACTCGGTTACCTGTTGGGCAAACCTCAGTAGCTGAACAACCGCCGCAGAGAGCGCGGCCGCATGTCCATTGTCGACGATTTGGTGGACAAAGGCGTCCAGTTTGCGATCCTCGGGCGCCGGGACGGCGCTCGCGTCCACAAGAGAAGGCCAATCCTTGGCGACCTCGGCACGGAGGTCGTTCGCGTGGGCCTGTACTCAGTATCGGCACCGATTGGCGCGGCTGACGACGGTGGCGAGGAGTTCACGCTGGGCGCGGGAGAGCGGAGATGGGCCATACATCAAGGCGAGATAGAGGTCCATCGAGGCCTTGAGTACGGCGGGGTTGGGGCTCATGAGGCGGACGATGTTGTAGACGCGTCCGGCCCGACGAATCGCGTCGTCGTAATGCTGCTTAAGCGGACCGCGGGCGTCGTCGGCGGCGATGGTGTCGATCCAAGCCATGAATATTGCTCCCAGGAGAGATAATTGTATCGGTTCGGGGCGATACCGGGAGCGGCCGTCAGCGACGGGGGCCGCTGGATAACGGCTTGGCCAGCCGGATCCGCTCGTAGCCGCCGACGAGCGGTTCGCGGAGTAGGCACAGCGTCTGGTCTTTGGCCATCGCCTCGCACAGGCGCGGCCAGAGAGGATGGGTCGTTTCGGGAGGCGGCGGGCCGGGATACTGCCAGGGCGTGGAGTCGGCGGGGATCGGCGAGGTGCGGACGATGTAGTCCACCGTTTGAGAGGCGCCGGTTCCGGCGGCCGGGGAAGCAGCCGGGGGCGGCTGCTCTCCATAATGCGACAACCGCGACCAGAAGGGGTCGAATTCGGCGACGCGACAGCGCTGGCCGGTTAGGTACGAAAGCAGATGGGCGTCGAAGATTTCGGCGACGGCATGATCGATCTTTTTTTCGACCAACGCATCGGAGAGCGTTCGGAGCGGGTGCGGTCTGCCAAGCTGTGCTGCCATCGCGGCCTGACCGACGGCCCAGGCGGCGAGGAGACAGAGTGGGGCCATGCGGGCAGCGAACACGAATCGAATCCGCCGTCCCCCGCTGAGCGGGGACGCTACGAAGATCGCGGCGAGAAGGCCGGGCAGGATGGCCCAGAGCGGGATCAGGTAGCGGATGGTGTTGAAGTCGTGGGTGCAGCCGCCGAGGAGGAATAGGGCAAGGGTGGTGCCGAAACACAAGGCCAGAAGAGGAACGGGGCCGGGCGCGACATCCACGCGGAGCAGCTTGGCGAGCGGACGTCGATACGCAATTACGAGGACCATCGCGCAGGTCAGGCCGCCGCCGAGTACGACGAGGTTTGCGGCGGAGACGACGGCGGATTCGACAAGTCCGAGACTCGTCAGCGGCGTGGGGCGGCCGATGGTGACGAGTTCCAGGAACGGCCGGGCGTCGGCCCCGAAGAGAAGTGGCAGACCGTGCCAAAGGATGGAGAGTGTCGGGCCGGTCTCCCAAAGGGGTCGCAGGCCGAGGGGCAGCGACGGTTCCATCGGTTGCAGGCCGAGCGCGGTGCGGGCTGCGTACAGGGCGGCAGGGGCCGCGCCGAGAAGGGCGCCGAGGATCAAGGGGCCTGCGGCGGCGAGAATCTTCGCGGTGCGCGGAATTTCCTCCGCCCCTTCGGGGCGGGGCGTGTTTCTATTGGAACGCTTCCCACGGGTCGCGCCGCTATCGGCGGCTTCACCCGCGGCAACGATCCTTCGCCCCGTTGGGGCGAGCGCAATCGGGACCGCGACTGAAAGCAAGCGGCGAAGGTAGTACGCAAGACCGGCAAACAGAAACGCAATGACAGCGACCGCGGCGGGTTTGGGGAGGAGATTGAGCAGGAGCATTTGGTGAACGCGGCCGTTTTCGACCCAGACGGCGTAGAGGCAGTTCATCGCGAGGATGGCGGCGAGGGCCAGCGTCGGCAGCGTCGCGACTCCCAAGCGATCCGCCAAACGGCAAGCCACGGGTGAGGCGTTCTTGAGATGGGGCACGGCTCGTATCAGGAAAGAGTGCAGGGCGATGGGGGCGGCGAAGAGGACGATGGACGGATTCAGCCAGAAGCCGGAGCCGAGTAGGAGGCCGAACATCAGCTTGCAAGCCGTCGGATGGCCAACCCCACCCCCCCCTTCCCCTTCGCCAGCGGAGGGAGTAAAAGCCCCGCGCGAGAACCATTCAGAATAGGACCACAACAGCAGAGAACCCCAGAGGAGGACTTCGATGTAGCCGCCGCGGGCGGAGATGGACCATTGGGCGAACATCGGCGAGCCCACCAGCAATGTGGCGGCGCCGATAAGGCCGCCGTGGCGACCGAACAAGCGGGTGAGCATCAGGTATTGAACGGCTACGAGGGCAGCGAAGAAGAGCGCGGGGCCCATGCGCAACGCGGTAATGGGATTGTCGATTAACGGCGAAATCGCGGCGATCACGTAGGCTTCGAGGGCGCCCATATAGCGCTGGCCGTAGAAGTAGATGGGGAAGCGCTCGCCGGCGGCGATGTCCTGGGCCATGAGGCCGACGATGGCCTCGTCGGAGTGCAGGAGCGTCTCGCCGCGGGAGATGAGCGGCCAGCGGACGGCGATGGCGGCGAGGAACAGGGCGATGGCGAGGACGTAATCGATCGCACGCAGGGGCGACTTCCGCTCAGCGCCGGGCATCAGCGGGGCCTGGGTGCGAGAAGTGATTCTCGCACCAGCGGTAGATCGCACAGTCGGCGCGCGCACCCGCGCGGAATCACGGCTAAGTGGCGGCGATTTCGCGTCTACGATTTGGATCATCTCTTGATATTTTGCTCTTCGGCATCCGGCTTCGCGGCGGGCAGGGACGCCCGCCCCACCTCTTACGACATCTTGCCGCTGCGCAGGATGGCGATCAGCAGCCACGCCGCCATGAAGAACGTGATGGCGTAGCCGACGAAGCCCAGATAACGAATCGGCACACCGAAGACCGTGAATTGGGCTTCCATGGAAAGAAGCATGGTGCTGCCGATAATCGTGGAGGCCACGAGGACCGAAAACGCGAGACGATTACTGGAACGGTCGAGTTCGCTGGCCAGGTAGTCGAGGTTTTCGTGCTTGATGTTGATCTGGAATTGCCCACGTCCGATACCACGCATGACGTCGCGGAGCATCCGGGGGGCATCGCGCAGGACCGACGCGAGGTGCCAGGTGGAGAGACCGGCAATCCGCAGGAGCCGCTTGGGGCTGAAGCGCTCGCGAAGCAACTTGGAGAGCTTGGGTTGGAGGAGGTCGAGCAGCACCAGTTCGGGGTCAAGCTGAAGCACAACGCCCCACGCCGTCGCCAGAGATTTGAAGATCGCCACGAAGTCGCGCGGGAGCACGACATCGTTACGGCGGACCGTCTCGATCAACTCCCGGAGAATCGTGCCGAGTTCGAGGCGCTTAAGCGGCAGGCCGTAATACTTCTCCAGCCACAGCCGCAGGTCGCGAGCGAGCACCGGCCGATCCACGGCCCGACCCAGCGCCCCCAGATCGGCAAGCACGTCGATCAGGACGTCGATTTCTTTGTTGACCGTGGCGATGATGCCGACCACGAGTCGGCCGACGAGTTCGTCGTCGATCTGGCCGACCATGCCGAAATCGAAGAGCACGATGCCGTCCGGCGGTCGGATTAAGAGGTTGCCGGGGTGTGGGTCGGCATGAAACAGGCCCATTTCGAAATACTGGTGCAGGAAGCACTCGGACAGGTGCCGGGCGAGGGCCTTTTTGTCTATGGGTTCATCGCCGTCCAGGGCATCGCGCAGTTTTACTCCGTCCATGAACTCCATCGTGAGGACGCTGTTGCCCGTGAGGTCCCAGCGAACTTGAGGAGTTTGGATGTGTGGATCGTCCTTGAAGGCCTCGTAGAAACGCGTCGTCGTCGAAGCCTCGTTCACGAAATCCAGTTCACGGCGAACGGTGTCCGCGAATTCGTCGATGATCGTCCTGGGATGATACGGCCGCATCTCCGGAAACAGCGCCTCGGCCCGCTCCGCCATCCATTGGAGGACGTAGATGTCAAGTTGCACGACGTGGTCGATGCCGGGGCGCTTGATCTTGACGACGACCTCCTGACCGTCGGTGGTGGTCGCGCGGTGGACCTGGGCGATGGAGCCGCTGGCGAAGGGTTGCTCCGTGAAGTGGCGGAAGGCTTTTTCGACGGGCACGCCGGTGTCTTCGAGGAAGATGCGGCGGGCCTGGTCGGCGGGGAATGGGCCGACATCGTCCTGAAGCTTTTCGAGCGCGGTGAGGATCTGCGGCGGCAGAATATCGGGGCGCGTGGAAGCGATTTGCCCCAGCTTGACGAAGGTCGGCCCGAGTTCTTCACAAACGCGAACGAGCCGTGTGCCAATGGCGGCGAGCGGATCGACCTCGTGCTCCTCCTCCTTTTCGCGTCTCAGCCACGCCGGGGACGGCATGTACCGGCCGAGTTGCAGGCGATCGACAAAATGACCGAAGCCGTGCTTGGAAAGGACTTGGGCGATGACGCGAAGCCGGGCAAAGGTCTTGACGGTCCGGGGCAGAGTGACAAGAGACATGGGCAGACGCCGAGGTTATGCGCCGGGCGGACGGCCCGACGAAGGGTTATTACGATCTACGCGGTCAATATTCGACGGGAAGGCATGAGACGTCAATGAGGGCCGACTATCTGCCATAGCCTCCACGATAACCGTAGCCCCGCCAGATTGAAAAATAATATAACTCCGCCAGAAACTTTCGGCGGGTGTTCACTCGTTCGACGCGTTGGAAATGCTTCTCCAAGTCGATACGGTAGGTCACTTCGTCAGGAATTTGACCCGCACGGAAAAGGATAGCGTCGCATCCAATGGGAATATCTTTGAGTGGTCCCCATTGTTCAAATTGTTGACCGTAAGGGCTCTTGCCTTCGTCGAGACTAAAGGCGTAATCAAGGTTGCGGGAGTAGTGCATGGCAAGCGAGGCCTGAGCGTATGAAAGCGCAATGACCACGGTCTGGCTCTGGGCGTCCATGCGCTGTCCAAAGGAGTCGAGATAGTTTCCGAGCGCGGGCCAGCCATAGAGTTCAGCGGTGGGTTTGTCCGGGTTCTTCGGATCGAGCTTGGTGAGGACTATGTGCATCGGCGAATAAGGAACAATCGCCGTCAGCACGAGCACCCACCAGAAGCCGATGGTCATGACAAGTCCGACGATGGCCGCCGGACGAAGCCATCGACGCAGGACACCACAATGAACTTGCCAAACGAACAGGACAATGAGCGGAATGAAGGCGGGGGCGGCGTAGTGAGCGCGAGCCTTGAGGGCGGCGCTGGTGACAAGGAAGGCGAAGATTGGGGCGAGGCCCATGATGGCGAGGTAGCGCAGACCCGGCGACCGATCGAATTCGGAATGCGGAATTCGGAATGCGGAATAAAGAGAAGAGCACCCTGCAACGATAATGCCCACAGCCAGTACCGGCGAGACAAAGAGGAGCAATTGGCCCAAATACAAGGCGAGTTGATCGGCGTGGAAGGCCAAGTCGCGATGACGGCGGAAGAAGTTGAAGCCGAAAGTTCGCCACTCGTGGTCGGCGTTCCAGACGATGACCGGGAGAAAGCAGGCTGCGGCTACTGCAAGTGCGAGGTAGGGGCCGGGCTTGATCAGATGCCTTCGATGGAACGGGGTGAGCAATAGATAGGTAAGAATGCACAGGGGAAATAGAAGGGTCGTGAAGTTGCAGTTCAGGGCCGCACCAAAGGCCAGACCCAGGAGTAGCCAGTCTCGATGTCGGCCGGATTCAGCGGCACGCCAGAATTGAATCGCGGCCAGTGTCCAGAAGAAGATGACCGGCAGCGCAGGCATCAGAAACGTGCTACCGGAGAGGAGCGGGGTGAGCATGAAGAATAAGCCACTGCGCACGGCAATGCCGACATCCCGCAGCGTCATCCAGGCCAGATAGGCCGTTGCCGCGGGCAAAAGCGCCCCGAGGACAATGGGGCTGAACCGGACCAGCGCCGTGGCCTCGCCGCCGAACGGGGCGAAGAGACGAGCCAGCCAGGCGACCATGGCGGGGTGGTCGTAGTAGCACAGGTCCAGATGCTCCGCCCAGAGCCAGTGATAGGCCTCGTCACTGCCAAGGGGGAAAAGCGAAGTCGTGACCAGCCGCGCCGTGCTCCAGCAGACTATCGCGATCAGCAGCGTCCGCCGCGAGGGGGGTTGCGGCGCAATCGTGGTCCATGCAATTGTCAGGAGGATTACGAGGCACAGCAGCCCGAGTACGGCCGCGACGAGTCGTCCCCCATCATGCTCAGCGGGATATCCTCTCCATCCATACGCGCCGGTCACAATCCAAATGACGAATGCCGAGGTGGCGGCGGCGACCATAACGCGCAGACACGCCGGGCCCCTTCGGTTTTCGAAGTGGGTCGCTACGACGGCGTTCATCAGGTCTTAATCGCGTCGAGTAGGTAGACGGCCAGGGGTCCGAACAAGAGAACCGGCAGCCACGCCGGCAGCGCGGGACTCAAGCCCAGCCCGGACATGTTTACGCTGTGACAAAGGAAGGCGACCACATAACACAGGCCGCAGGTGAAGAGGCATTGTCCGCCGGCAACGATAACGGAAGGCCGCTCGCGGTTGAGGAAAAAAGGGATCCCCAGGCAAAGGAGGATCATGTTGATAATGACCGTCGTGAGTCGGCGGTGTTTGATGCGGATGAACTCACCGGACCCGGATTCCGCGAAACGGGTCTGGAGCTGCTCCACTTCGGCGAGGCTAAGGAAGTTGATCCAGAGCGAGGCCTGCTGGAGGGCGAGTTCTTTGGGAGTAAGGGCCGACGCATAGTCCCGGACAGGGATCGCACCCAGCTCCTCGTCGCCGGCCACAAGGGGCATTGCGGTCGTCCCGGCGCGAGTCGCGGTCGCAGGTGCTTCGAAGATCATCCGCAATCCGTTTTCCAGCCGCCACTTGCCCTCACCCTCCCGCTCCTCGTCCCAACGGGCCTGATCGGCGCGAATGACCTCGGTCATGCGGCCGTCCTCGTCGCGTTTCAGGACAATCACTCCGCGCATCTCTTTGGCGCGGGGGTGGAACATCGAGGCGGAGACCAGGGCGTTGTCGCGGTCCGGCTGAAACCAGACGGCGAACGAGTTTCGCCCCTCGACGTCTTTGTGAGTGCGCGCCAGCTTGTCGGCAAAACGGGGGATCAGGAACTCCTGGTCGATGAACCAAAGTCCGTTCATGGCCAGGGCCGCGAGCAGGACGGGGGTGGCCACGCGGTAGAGCGATGTGCCGGAGGCGAGGATGGCGGTGAGTTCATTGGTCCGATGGAAGCGCCCCAGGGTGCAACAGGCGGCGACCAGGAGGATCACGCCGGCGAGCTGGGCGAAGTAGAGCAAGAGGTTGTAGCCGTAGAAATCGATGATCTTGGCCACGACCTGCACTTTGGTCGCGCCCTGCACCGAGGTGAACTCATCCAAGTTCACAAAGAGGTCGAGCGTGACATAGAGACCGACCATGACGGCCAGGGCGATCAGGTAGTTCGTGAAGAACGCCCGCAGGATGTAACGGTCAAGGGTTTTGATCATGGCTGCACGCCTATCAACGCTTCAGTACCTTAAAGGCGACGAAGGCCGTCGCGAGATACATGACCGCGGTGCCACCCCACATGACGAAGAGGCTCGCCGTGGAATAATCGGGCCGGTCGGCCAGGTTGCGGCCCACGATGCTGATGAGAACGACAAAAAGCGATGGCACGCAACTGATGCCGAAAGCCGTAAGGACCTGGCCGCCGCGGATGATGATCCCCAAGATGGCTCCCATCAGGACGACGGCCACCGGCGTCAGGGCGTATGAACCGCGGAAGTGGATCTCGCCGGTGACTTCGGCGCGGAAGGTGTCCAGCCGCTGCCAAAATCGTTCGCACTGCTTGTACTGCTTTCGAGGGAGGCCGACGATCGGGGTCGCCTGGAGGAACGACTTGGTGTCAAACCGCGCCAGGCGGTCAACGAGGCCCGGCTGATCCATGTACTCAAGAGGCTTGAGTGACTCCTTCGTCTTTCGGACGGCCCGGTCGTTGTCCCGGCGAGCCGGAGCGACTGAGCGGGTTTCGACGTTGCCGATCAGCTCAACCATGATCAGTGGGCGGTTCTTGTCCATGGCACTGCGCAGGTCGAGCGTGGCCGACTCCGCCGTCATGACCTGCTTGAATCCTTCCCCCTCCCGCCCAGGCGGATCTTCAACTTCCACGACACGAACGTCGCGCAGCGTGGTCCGACCGTCGTCGGGATCGACGGCATATTGCTTGGCGGTGATTTCGTATTGCACGCCGGGCCCTTTCCACCGGATGACGGCGTCCTGGGCGAGACGGTCAATCGCTTCCTGTTGGACGTAAAAGCTCATCAGCTCGCGGCGAATACCGAAAAGGCGATCTTCGATCTCCGGGCTCTCGGCAGGATGGCGTTGGTAATGAATGAGGCGGGCCAGGTTCTCGAACTTGGTTTTTCGACGCATGGGCATGGGCACGTCAAAGGGGCCCAGGACCTGGTGCGCGAGGTCATAATATTGCCGTCGGGAGGCGTCGAAGGTCCGAACGCCCTGCAGGTCCACGGTCACGCGCGGGGTATCGCTGCTGCCGTCGAAGTCGATGATGGTCGCGTCCGCCGTCCCATAACGAAGGTACTCCTCGTCACCCATCTCCAGGAAGCTTACTTTGGAGAGCAGAAGGTATGTGTGGTCATCCGGAAGGACGATTCCGGGCGGCGGGTTCTCCATGATTTCGCAGCGGCCGGCAGTGATGCGGTATTTGCCGAAAGAGAGCGGTCGGGCCTTCTGAAACTGGCCCATGACAATGCCGGGCAGCTCGCGGCGGGTGGTCTCCTCGATCATCCGGGACAGACCCGGAATCATGAAGTTCCAGGAAACGTAAGTGAAAACAGTAACAAGAAAACCAAGCAATCCGGCTGACAGCAGGAGCCTGTGGATATTGATTCCGGCGGCTCTACAAGCGGTGATTTCGTTGTCCGCCGAGGCCCGTCCGTAGGTAATGGCGGCACTAAAAAGGGCCGCTACCGGGAGGATAAGGGTGATGGCCACGGGGGTAAGGAAGAGGAAGACTTTGAAAACATCCTCGGCGCCCAGTCCCTCGCCGCGAAAGATATTGGCGACGCCACCTCCCATAACGACCAGGAGAGTGAGCGCGACGGAGGTTAGGCCGAAGGTCTTGAGCAGTTCGCGGGCGAGGTAGGTGTGAAGGGTCAACATTTCCGCTAAAGCGCGATCTCCGACATGAAAGGGGCTCCGGTGGGATTCCGCAAAGTGGGACCCGGTGACCGGCGCTCTGAACGGACAGTCTAGCGCCGGCGGCGGAGGCGTCAAGACAGCGGGCGGGGACGAGCGAGGCGAGGCGTTTTTTCTTGACTCGCCGCCGAAAAGCTGCTCTTATTACTTATTCCAGCCCGTCGCGCCGGGAAAGAAAGGGCCGGCATTGCGCGAGGATTCGTCCCGTAGCCACGAACAATATTATCACCCCAGGGGATTACACGACATGGCCAACCTGACCAAGATGGCGCCTTCGCGCACGGACCTTTTGCACAAATGGTCCGTCGAGGACTCGCTCGACCTTTACAACGTTCGCCAATGGGGTTCGGGTTTTTTCTCGGTGAACGAGCGCGGGCATGTCACGGTCTCGTCGCGGGGATCGGAAGGTCCGACGGTCGACCTGAAAGAGCTGGTGGACGAGTTGCAACAGCGCGGGATCGAGATGCCGATGCTGCTGCGCTTCTCGGATATTCTCCGCGCGCGGATCCAACAGTTGTGCGAGGCGTTTCAGAAGGCGTTTGCAGAGAACAACTACACCGGCTCGTACATGGGCGTGTACCCGATCAAAGTCAACCAGCAGCGCCATATCGTCGAGGAAGTCGTTCAATATGGCGCGCCGTACAACTACGGCCTCGAGGCAGGCTCCAAGCCGGAGCTGCTCGCGGTCTTGGCGCTTCTGGAGGCGCCCGAGCCGCTGGTCATCTGCAACGGTTACAAGGACAACGAATACATCGATATGGCCCTGTGGGCGACCAAGCTGGGACGGACGATCGTACTCGTGGTCGAGGAGTTCGGCGAGCTGCAGCGGATCCTGGATCGCGCCAGCATTCTGAAGGTCCAGCCCAAGATCGGGTTTCGGATGAAATTGGCGGCGCGAGGCTCGGGCCGCTGGCAGGAATCCGGGGGATCACGGTCCAAGTTCGGCCTGACGGTCACGGAAATGCTCCGCGGCGTCGAGCTGCTTCGCTCCGAAGGGATGCTCGACAGTCTGGTGCTGACGCACTTCCACATCGGCAGCCAGATCACCAACATCCGGTCCATCAAGGAGGCCCTGGCGGAGGGTACGCGGATTTACCTGGAGTTGACCAAGCTAGGGGCCGGCCTGCGGTATTTTGACGTGGGCGGCGGCATGGCCGTGGACTACGATGGCAGCTCCAGCAACTTCGCCTCCAGCGCAAATTACACGATGGCGGAGTATGTCTCCGATGTGGTCTCGGCGATCAGCGAGGCGTGTAACAACGCCGAGGTGCCCCACCCGACGATTGTGACCGAATGCGGCCGGGCCATTACGGCGCACCACTCGGTGCTGATTTTTAATGTCCTTGGCGTGACGGAACTGGCGGAGAATGCCGTGCCGCCGTCGCTCCCGGAGGACGCCCACCAGGTCCTGCACAACCTCCTGGAGATGCACAATTCGATCTCCGTGAAGAACTTCCAGGAGGCCTACCACGACGCCCTGCACTTGCGGGATGAGACGCTCAGCCTCTTCAAGCTGGGATACGTGAGCCTCGCCGATTGTGCCACGATGGAGACGGTCTTCTGGTCGGCCTGCCGGAAGATTCAGCGGATCATGCGCGAAAAGGAATACGTCCCGGACGAACTCCAGGGGCTGGAGGCGCAACTGGCCGACACCTATGTCTGCAACTTCTCCGCGTTTCAATCCGTGCCGGACTGCTGGGCCGTGGGCCAGCTTTTCCCCATCATGCCGATCCATCGCCTGAATGAGGAGCCGACCCGGAGGGCGATCCTCGCCGACATTACCTGCGACAGCGACGGCAAGATCGACAAGTTTATCGATCTGCGGGACATCAAATCGACGATCGAGTTACACTCGTTTACCGGCGAGAGCTACTACGTCGGCATTTTCATGACCGGGGCGTACCAGGAGATCCTGGGCGACATGCACAACCTCTTCGGCGACACGAACGCCGTGCACGTGACCATCGGAGCGGACGGCCAGTATTTCGTCGAACACGTCGTGGACGGCGATTCCGTCGAAGAAGTCCTCTCCTATGTCCAATACTCCGCCGAGCACCTAGTTGCGCGGCTTCGGCGGACCGTCGAAGACGCCGTGCGGCGCAAGCAGATCACTTTTCATGAGTCGGCGGAGTTTCTGCGGCGTTACGAGCGGGGATTGAAGGGCTACACCTACTTGGAGGGGTAATAAGAAGATGTCGGATGTGGGATGCCGGAGCGGGCTTCCCACATCCCACGTTATCCGTAGATTAAGGGCCACATCGCCCGGCATACGGCAAGGAACGCCAACTGGGCGATCTGACCGGCGGCGAAGAGCGTCTGCCGGGACTGTCCGCCGCCGCGCTGGGCCATCACCACCGCGACGATGTACGTCGCCGCGAAAACGATCAGGGCCATGATCAAACCGATAAAGATGTTTCCTTCGCGCGAAAAATAAATTGCCGTAAGGGCGACGGGGACAATGGCGTGGCGAAGCATCCGGGCCGGGCGCATGGATTCGCATAGCGCGACAATCGCCTCGTCCGCGCCGCGCGCGGTCCGGCCCACGGAAGCCGCCAGGAGCAATCCCCAACGTCCCCAGATCGGCGCCAGGAGCAACGGACGATAAATCGGGGCCGGGTACATGAAATTGAAATGGCTGCGCCAGTCCTTCGGCGACGGCCACCACGCCGCGTCATCGCGAATACTGGCGATCAGCACCCACTCCGACAGGACGGTCAGGCAAAGCACCAGCGTCCCAACCGGCGACAGCGGCGCCCGGGCGTCGGATGTGGCGGCGAGGGGTTTGATGCCGGTGAGCAGGTGCGCGGTTCTCGCCAAGCCCAACGCCAGGAACGGCCCGGTCAACAGGCACTCGATGAGCACGATGGCGAGGGCCGGGATTACACGGACATTTCCGGCCTCCCCATAAACGCGCCACGTGATCCGGAAGAGACCGGCCCAGATAAGGCCGATGAAGAGCCCCAGGGGGACGATCCAGGATGCGGATCGACTCCAAGCGGTGGACCGCCCCGGAGGCAACCCTTGAGCAACGGGAAATAGGAGCCGCAGGGCTTCGGATAATCCAAGAAATAGCGTTTTCATTTGGAAACGAGGGGCTCGAAACTACGTATAAGACTTGAGGGGCGATTGTATACCCAAGAGACGCACCCTACGATAGCGTACAAGGAAGTGGTCAGTGGACAGTAATCAGTGGCCAGTAAAGAAGGTTTGGCCGGCTTGGTGCGGAGTTCTTGCCGCATTCGGCATGCTTGCGCTCACACCGCCGCGGGCCGTTGGATTTCAGCAGGTGTTTCGCGGTCAGCCGCGCGTTATGGCGGCGGCGCTGCTGCCCCTCAGCGACCGCGATGCGGAGAATTGGCTGAAGCGCGCGGAGGAGGCGTCGGCGCGCGGAGATTGGAAGCTGGCCGCCGACACCCTGGCCCGTGTCATCGACCAATACGGTGACAAGACGGTGTCCATGGATGAAGGCAAGCACTTTTATTCCGCCTCCCGATGCGCGCTCGATCAAATCGGGCAGTGGCCGGAGGAGGGTCTGGCGACCTATCGGCTGCTTTTCGACGGCGAAGTTCGGCACCGACTGGAGCGCGCGATCAAAGGGCACCAGCTCGATGAGCTTCGCCACATTGCACGCAAGTTTCCCTATACGACTCCGGCGCCGGAAGCCATGAATCTGCTGGCCGCGTGGCTCCTCGATCGTCGGCAGGCCGGCGAGGCGTTGGACATTCTGCACAAGCTCTCCGCCCTGCCACGCCATACGATCCCGCAAGAGCAGATCCTGACCAAGTACTGCGTGGCGTACGCGCTGACCGGTCAAAAGGAAGCGGCGGAACGGGCCCTCACGCAACTCAGGGAGCTGGAATCCAGTGCTGCGGGAGCCGTGTCCACGGACGGCCCCTCGCGCGTCCGGACCCTGGAGGCGTTTCTCAAGTCCGCGGATGAACCCCTGGCCCGCGGCCCCGAGGCCTCCGGGGCATGGCCCATCATCGGAGGTCCGCCCAGCCGTGGCGGTCAAATGCCGGCGATTGATCCCGCATTTGCGCCGGAGGACTCCTGGCACGACCGGCTGCCGGGAAGCGAACGCATCCAATCGCGTCGTATCGGCCGGCTGATCAAGACGACGTCACGCCCGCCGGTCTGGCAGGCGGTGAGCGATGGTCGCTTCCTGTTTGTCACTTGTCCCGAGGGATTGATCGCCCGCGATCTGGCGACTTTTGATTTCATGTGGCGGATCGTTCCTCGTTCGCGGGCGCGCGACACGGCGGTCAGCCAGTTTCGCCAGCGCGTGGGCACCGAAACGGACAATCGCGACAAGCTGGATGAGCTTTCGACTCGCACGCTTTGGCACGACTATCGCGGCGCGGTGTCGACGGCGTACGGATTGGTTTTCACGATCGAACAATCCGGAACCTCTGGAGAGGTCTTTCCGTCTCGTCAGGGCATCATCTCGCCCGACGAATTCGGAATGGGCGTCGTGCCGGAGCCCAACTCGATCCGCGCGTTCGAGGCCGATACCGGCCGTGCCGTCTGGACGAAGGGGCGATCGGGACCGGTGGCGGACGAACTTCGCGCGGCACATTTTTATTCGGTGCCGGTGCCGCTGGATGCGGAAGGATCTCACGAGAACGCGGACCGCCCGCGTCTGATCGCTCCTTATCAACTGGGAGACGATTATTTTCTCGCGGTGTTCCGTACCGATGGATCGCTCATCAAGTCCGTGCTCCTGGGGTCCGGATATTCCGGGCTCTTTCCCATCAACGCGGTGCTGCAGCCGACAGTGTGCGACGGCGCCGTCTATGTGCCCACCGGCGCCGGCCTCCTGGTGGCGCTCAACGCGGACGATCTCTCGCTGCGGTGGTTGACGAGCTATGAACGGGCCGGCGCCAGCCGTCAACTCTGGACAGACGCCCGGCGCGGGCTCTCCGTGACCGCTGCGCCGGCGGATGAATGGCTCAGTTCGCCGGCGATCATCGCAGGAGGACTGGTGCTCGTCGCGGCGCCCGACAGCGAATATCTTGTGGCCTACAACCAGGAAGACGGACAGGCGAAATGGTCGTATCCGCGCGGCACGCTTCGTTATCTGGTCGCTGCGGACAGCCGGCGTGCCATCGTCGCCGGGAAATACGTGATCGCCATCGAGGTGGCGACCGGCAACGTCGAGTGGATGTTCGATCGCAAGCCGTCCACCGGCCGTCCCGCGTGGGCGGGCGATGCGGTGTTTGTGCCCACCGAGGACGGGCTCGTGCGACTCGACGTGCGGACGGGCAAGGAGATCGGCGATCCACTGTCCACGCGATTTGCCCTGGGGAATCTCCTTTCCATCGATGGCGGTTTGTACAGCGTCACGGCAACGGATGTGACCAAGTTCCCGGATGTCGATCAATCCCGGCTGATGGCCCACCAGTCGCTGCAGCGCGATCCAAACGACGTGGGGGCGATGCTGCGGCTGGCGTGGCTGGCGGTGATCGAGAAACAATGGGACAAGGCCATCGACCTTCTCGATCGCGCGGAGGCCAGAGTCCAGGTGCGATCGTCCGCGACCACTCAACCGGCGGAGGGCGCCGGATCGGCCACCTCCGAGCTTCTGGCGAGAATCGCCCGGCAGCGCGTGACCGTGCTGCTCAGGGTTGCAGCCGAGTCCGGCGACGAGGCGAACCGAACTCCGGATCCCGGCGCGCCGGGACGGCCACTGCGGGGTCGGCTGGCGGATCGGAGTCGCGCGAGCCTGCTGGACGAGGCCGTGCGGAGCGCGCAACAACCGAGCGACCTGATCCGCGCGGGAATGGCCCTTTGTGAACTGCTCGCCGAGCAGAAAAAGCCCGCCGAGGCGTTTCGGCGCGTTTTGGAACTCGTGCGGACCGTCGGCGACGAGCCGGTCGCCCTGGAGCCGCAACTTTCGGCCACGGCCGCGGTGCTGTTTCGCGAGCGATTGTGCGGCTGGTGGCGCGCGATGAGTCCATCGGACCGAACGCAGGCGGCGGAGGACACGCGGCGGCTGATCGAGTCGAATCTCGCAGGGGGCGAGTGGTCAGCGCTTGCCGCCCTGGCCGATGTGCTGGACTTGCGGCCGTCCGGAGAGGACGTCGGCGCGATGATGCCCCATGCCGCATGGCTGGATTTGCAACTCGGCCACCGGTCGCTCGCGGGTGGTGATTATGAATCAGGGTACTTCTATCTCGAAAGGGCCGCCGAACGAAATCCGCGCAGCGATGTGGCCGCCGAAGCGATGATTCGACTCGCGGTGGTTTACTCCAATCCGGGAGAGGACCTCCCCGCTGCGCCTCGGGAGGCATTGCGCGTTGTTACGGCGTTGGAGGAACTCGGCTTGGCGCGCCCGCTGCCAGAAGCGAGCCGCGACGTCGTGGGCGCAGCCGGCCGGACGATCAGCGACGCGATCGTCGAAATACGGAAATTGCTCCCTCGGTCGATGATTTCGCAGGAAAACAATTTGCCCGACGTCCTGCGCGATACACCAAAACTTACGCTTGCCGCGGATACGACCGTACCGGCCGGGCTGCGGCCCGACGTCATGGCGTTTCACGATCCGGCGAGGCCGATCGACCTCTTTGAGCAAACGTTTCCCATTTACATGGCCCGACAGATCAGGGGGCTGCGTTATTCCGCGGACGTTCCGGACCGTTACTTCTGGGCTGTGGACGACGACACGCCCGATGGACAAGGCGGTTGGATTACCAATGACCGGGCTTTTGAGGAGACCGCGCAGCCCGCGACGATTTCGAACCGCGTCGCGGTCCTGGCGGCGCACGATTCAATTTTCGCGGTCGGCTTGACGACGGGCCAAATCCTCTGGCCGCCGATCGCGGTGACCGCCGAGGATGAGTCGCCCCCGAATCCGCGCGTGCTCAGCGTGGGAGGGATGTTCGTGATCGCTCCGGATTCATCCACGCTGATCGGCGTTGCGGCGCGGGCCTGCGCGGGGCCGTCGTGGCGGCGACGCTTTGTCGGGCCTCGAATCGCGCAGCTTGCCGTCGTCGGCCAACTCATTGTCGCGGTCGATTCCGCCGGGGACATTGTGACCGTCCTCGATCCCGTGGGCGGGCGCGTCCAGCGGCAATTTTCAATGTTGCCGGGTGCCGGCGGTGAGACTCGTGAACCGGTGAAAGAAAGCGATACGGCGAAAGAGGCTCGGACGGATTCCGTCAAAACGGCGCGAAGGAGCCGGCAAGGCCAGAATAACGTCTTTCAATGGTTAAACCGTCGGCGCGGCGAGGAGGAGCCTGAGGTCGATGCCGCAGAACCCACGGTCCAGCATGTCTCGATCGTCGGAAGCTCAGTCTGCCGCGCGCTGTCGGACCATGTGATTGCCAAGGACATTACCAGCGGCCGGATGCTTTGGAATACGCCCATGGGGGGCCTGGTCGGTGGGGTTGTTCCGTTCACGTCGACTCGGGTCGGCGTTTACTACGCGGGTACGCACATTGCAATTCTGGATGCCGCGAGCGGCGTCGTGGTGAAGGACATCCATACGGAGGGGCTGCGGATGCCGCCCCTGGACGCTACGCTGGACGCGGCGTCGGGGTCGGGAGATGCTCAGTCCGCGTCCGCCGTCGATGCCGGGCGATTGCTTCTCTTTACGCAAACGACCGACGACCCGCCGCACTACGTACTGGCGTCGTTCCCATTGGGCGAGGGCCAGCAGCCGTGGCGGCGCGATCTGGGGCGGCTGTCGACGGTCAATCGGCGGATGCTGCGGGCCTCTCCGGACTACGTGGCGTTCATCGAGTATTTCATGGTCCAGGAGACGGCCAACCTTCAGCAGGTTCGCGCCTTTGTGCGGACGGGGAACGTGATGAATTCGCCGTACGTGCAGGTGATCGACAAGAGGAACAACCGGTCGCTCCTGGAAGAGTCCTTCTCGCTGAACGAGCATCGGCCCACCGATCTGCCGTCCGGGAGTAATCTCATTACGGACGTCATCGTCCTGAATGAAAGGATCGTTGCGGTCGGACCCGATGGGTACTATGTTTTGGCGGCGGAAACGAAGCCCGGCGGGGCTGAAGCGACGGGCGAGGAGAATTGATGCGTATAGACGTGTCCAAGCGAGCACTACTGGGGCGAGGGTGGTTCTGCTTTTGCGCTGCGCTATTCGCCGTCTCGCCTCTCGCGGCGGCGCCGCCTTCCGGTCGGCCGCCGATGGTGACGGAGGAGACGGAGGTCGCGATTCAGAAGGCGCTGAAATACCTGGTCTCGCGGCAGAGCGCGGACGGGTCGTTCCGCGATCAGGGGCAGATGGGGACGTATCCCGTCACCATGACGGCGCTCTCCGGGCTGGCGCTGGCGAGTTCGGGTAGCACGCCGACCGAGGGCAAGTATGCGCCGCAGCTTCGCAAGTGCCTGAACTACGTGCTCCGGTCATCGCAACGAAATGGACTCATCTGCCGGGCGGGCGAGGAGGAGTCCCGATCGATGTACGGCCACGGTTTCGGCATGCTCTTTCTCGCGGAGGTCATGGGGACCGAACAGGACCCGCAGAGCCTGGAGCAGATTCGCTCGGTCCTGCAGCGGGGCGTGGACCTGACCGCCAAGTCGCAGAGTCGGCTGGGCGGATGGCTCTATACGCCGGACATGAACGGCGACGAAGGCTCGGTCACTGTTACGCAGGTGCAGGCTTTGCGGTCTACCCGCAACGCGGGCGTCGCGGTGCCGAAGCGGGTGATCGATCGGGCGATGAAATACCTGGAGGATTCGGTTCAGCCGGACGGGGGGATCGCGTATCGCGTCGGGATGACCGGTTCGCGCCCGCCGATCACGGCGGCGGCGGTGGCGTGCTGGTTCAACGCGGGGCTGTACGAAAGCCCGCTGGCGCGAAACGCGCTGAAGTTCTGTAAGCGGAACATCGCCGTCGGCCAGGCGACGGCGGGCGTATGGGGGCACTGGTACTACGCGCACCTGTATCTCGCGCAAGTCATGTACCTGGCTGGTGAAGACGAATGGAAGAACTACTATCCAAGGATTCGCGATCACCTGCTCGCTACGCAGGGGGAGGAC
The DNA here is from genome assembly GCA_035275405.1 of Phycisphaerae bacterium. Lineage (NCBI taxonomy): Bacteria > Pseudomonadati > Planctomycetota > Phycisphaerae > Phycisphaerae bacterium. Next base: position 119,294 of record DATEMU010000015.1, on the reverse strand, counting down.
GGCTCGTGGGAGGGCGATTCCGTTGGGCGGGTATACGGAACGGCGATTGCGCTGTTGATCCTGCAATTACCGTACAACAACCTGCCGATCATGCAGCGGTAAGGTTTGATGGTTTGAAGAATGGGAAAAGACGCAATTCCCGACGCTGATCGGCTAATTCTGAGGATCCAGGAGTTGAGCTTTGACAACCTTCAAAGGCTGAGACAAAAACTCGATGATTTACCAGAATCGAGTGCGCCGAATCAGAACCCCAAGTTTGATGGTCCGCCGCATTCTGACACACTGGATAACATTATCCTCCGAATACAAGAGACCTGTACCGAAGATTATGAAGCTTGGCTAGAAGATCGGAAACAGGACGATTCACTTTTTCTCGATTTTCTTGTTTATAAGTCAGAACTCGACCCAAGCGTCCTTGAAGTCACAGCCCGCTTTTACTTTACGGATGGCCGAGGAAGCATACTTTACGGCGGCCTAGAGATACAACGTGAATCAAATGTCAATTATTGTCTCTGGGGGACTTGAGCGCTGGGAAATTCGGGACAGCGTACTTATTTCCGAGCCTTGGGGCCTGAGGGGCGGGCGGAAATCCCGTAAATACATCGCTATGTTGCACCTGAAAAAGGAACACACATGACGCAATCCGATATGTCGCCCGATGCTGATCTTGCCGCCGTGCAAACGCTGCGCGATGCCTATAGCCGGCTCCGTGCCGAGATGGGAAAGATTATTGTCGGGCAGGATGCCGTGCTGGAGGAATTGCTCGTCGCGCTATTCGCAGGCGGGCATTGCATCCTTGAGGGCGTACCCGGACTGGCCAAGACGCTTATGATTTCCAGCCTCGCGAGGTGTCTTTCACTCTCGTTCAACCGCATTCAGTTCACCCCCGATCTCATGCCCAGCGACATCACCGGCACCGAGGTCATCGCCGAGGACAAGGCGAGCGGGCTGCGGGCGTTCAAGTTCCTGCCCGGGCCGATCTTCGCCAACGTCATCCTCGCCGATGAGATCAACCGCACGCCGCCCAAGACCCAGGCGGCGATGCTGGAATCCATGCAGGAGCGGCAGGTGACGGTCGGCGGCGTCCGGCACGGGCTCGCCCCGCCGTTTTTCGTCCTGGCGACGCAGAATCCGATCGAACAGGAAGGCACCTACCCCCTGCCCGAGGCGCAGCAGGACCGGTTCATGTTCAAGATTTACATCGGGTACCCGTCGTACGACGAGGAATATGAGATCGCGACGCGGACGACGGTCGAGCAAGACCATCGCGTTGAGCAGGTCCTGGATGCGCAGCAGATCCTGCACCTGCAGAGCCTAGTACGGCGCGTGCCCGCCGCCCCACCGATCATTCGTCATGCCCTCGATCTGGTCCGGCGGACACGACCGGCGGAGCCGGAGGCCCCCGCATTTGTGCGCAAGCACGTCGCGTGGGGCGCCGGACCGCGGGCGGTTCAGTTTCTCGTGCTCGGGGCCAAGGCGCGGGCCGTGCTTCGCGGGCGGCATCACGTGTCCACGGAGGATGTGCGGGCGATTGCGCCGGCGATCCTGCGGCATCGCGTCATCACGAACTTTGCGGCCCAGGCAGAGAGTTATTCCACCGATCGGATCATCACCGACCTGTTGGAACAGACGCCGCCTCATGCCGGAGGTCTCGCGGACGACGAGCGCATCAAGGACGTCATCAACGCCTAGCTATTCCCACCCATGCCCAATGCAGCACAGCGATTCCTTCGACCGGAGGTGCTCGCCAAGATCGGCGGCTTGGAATTCCGCGCGCGGCAGGTCGTCGAGGGTTTCATCGGCGGGATGCACCGCAGCCCTTATCACGGTTATTCCGTGGAGTTTGCGGAGCATCGCGAATATGTTCCGGGCGACGACCTGCGCCATCTCGACTGGCGCGTCTATGGAAAGTCCGATCGCTACTACGTGAAACAGTACGAGGAGGAGACCAACCTTCGTGCCCACGTGCTGCTCGACTGCTCCAGCTCGATGCGCTATCCGGAGCACGCGACTTCGACCGGGCGTATGACCAAGTTTGAGTATGCCGCGACGGTGGCGGCTTCGCTCGCCTACCTTTTGATTCACCAACAGGACGCCGTCGGGCTGATGCTCTTCGACGACGACCTACGATCGCACTTGCCGCCTTCGTCCAATCACGCGCACTTGCAAGCAATCCTCGCCCAACTCGAACGAGCGAGGCTCGAACGGCCTACGCAGACGCGGGCTTTGTTCACTAAACTGGCAGGCCAATTGCCGCGGCGGAGCATCGCCATCCTCATTTCGGACCTGCTTTCCGACGTGGAGGAAGTCGTCGAGGGGATCGAGATGCTGCGGCACGGCAATCACGAGGTGATCGTCCTGCACGTGCTCGACCACGACGAACGCGAGTTTCCGTTTCAGGACAATACGCTGTTTGAGGGGTTGGAGGCGCCGGATCTGGCCGTGACGGCCGATCCGCAGTCGCTGCGCAGCGAGTATCTCTCCGTGCTGGGAGCCTTCATCGAGCGTATCCGCACCGCCTGCACCAACAGCCGGATTGATTACGTGGGGCTGTCGACGGCCGATCCGCTCGACGTCGCTTTGCGCCGCTATCTGGCGCAGCGAGCGCATCTCATAAAGGCGCGGGCATGAGGCAACGGTGTCGCCATGTTTAGCTGGCTCTCAGCATTCCTGTTGAATCCCGCCCTGGCAGTCGGCGCCGGCGCAGTGGCCAGCCCAATCCTCATCCACCTGCTTTCCAAGCGCCGGCTGCGGCGGGTTCGCTGGGCGGCGATGGATTTTCTCCTGGCGGCGTACCGAAAAAACCGCCGGCGTATCCGCCTTGAACAACTCATCCTTCTGATGTTGCGTTGCCTCGCCGTACTGCTCATCGCGTTCATGGTCATGCGGCCGTTTCTGCGTTCCGGCGCGTTGGGGGCGTTAAGCGGCCTCGGCGGAAGGACCGAACGGATTGTCGTCATCGATGACTCCTATTCCACCCGCTATGTCAGCCCTCGCGGCGGCGCGGGAGGCCAGCCGGTCTTTTCGCGTCTCAAACAGGCCGCGGGCCAACTGACCGATCGCATCGCCGAGGATTCGCCCGCTGACAGTCTGACGCTCGTCCTCACGAGTCGTCCACGGCAACCGGTCGTCTCGGTGCCGAGCCTTTCGCAGGACAACGTTCGCAAAGTGATGGAGCAGGTCGATGCCCTTTCGCCGACGGAGGGCGTGTCGCGAATGCCGGACGCCCTTTCAGCCATCGCCGACCAAATCGGCCGCACACCGACGCAGGCGAATCACGCTATCTATGTGCTCAGTGACTTTCAACGATCCGATTGGCCCGCGACGGGGGACACGCCGACGAGCCAGACCTCAATCTCCGGCGACGCTGAGGGTCCCCCGGCTGATCGCGGCCGAACGGTTCCTTATGTGCTCATTGATGGCGCGATGGACGCCCCGCCGATCAACATTGCCATCACGGACGTCAGCAGCGCACAAGCGAAAGTCGTTGCCGGCGTACCGGCGCGATTCGAGGTCGCCGTTGCCAACTTCTCCGATCGCTCCCTGGATCGTGTCGAGTTCAGCCTGCGAACTTCGCGGCACACGCTCCCGCCGGTGCTAATCCCCACCCTGCCGGCCGGCCAGACGGTCCGCGAGCCGGTCGAAGTGGTGTTTGGGCAGGAGGGCTCGGACTATCTGGAGGCACGGTTGGTCGGGGGCTTGAAGGCGGCCGACGGCGTCGCATTGGACAACATTCGCATCCGCGCGGTCGAGGTCGTGCCCGCGGTGTCGGTCCTCATTGTGAACGGCGAGCCGAACACCGATCACCTTCGAGATGAGACCTATCTCCTGCAAACGGCACTGCGTCCGGCGGGCCGCGCGGCCAGCGGCAACGAGCCGACGGTCATTGAAGAGCACGACCTGGAAGTGGTCGATCTGTCGGCGCACGACGTCGTCATCCTCGCCAACGTCGCACGCATCACCGCCGGGGCGCAGCGAAAATTGGAACTGTTCGTGCAGGCCGGCGGCGGGCTCGTGATATTTGCGGGCGATCAGATCGATCCCGACTTCTATAACGAACGGCTGTACAACGGCGGCCGCGGGCTGCTCCCGGCCGCCGTCAACGATATCGTGACCGCGCCGGCCGGAGGCGAGCCGTTTGCGTTCGGTAGTTGGCAGAGTGGTCATCCAATCCTGCGCGATTTCGTCGATCCGCTGGCGGGTGTGCTGCGACAGGTGCGTGTGTATGCGTTTCTCGGTACCCGTCCGGAGATTGCTGCGACGACGAGGCCCAATGGAAATTCCCGGGGCGAGCCGCTGGATCGCGGTGTTACCGTTCTCGCGCAATTCAGCGACGCCGACCGTTCGCCGGCCATCGTCGAACGGCCGTTTGGACAGGGGCGATGCCTTCTCGTAACGACGAGCGTGGACCAGGAGTGGAACGACTGGCCGGCGAGCTTCAGCTACCTGCCGCTGATGCTCAAGATCGTTCAATACGCCGCGCGCCAGACATTGTCGGAGAGTAATGCTCTTGTGGGCGCACCGCTGACCTGCCCGATCGATCCTACCCAATTTATGCCGCGCGCCGCGCTGCGGACACCCGCCTACCCTGTCGAGCCGGAGATCGCATTGGAGGTGACGTCGACGACCACGATGGCGTCGACCCAACCCGCGCCGACGCAGGGTGCGGCCCCGCACCTTGCGGTCGTGCAAACCACCGCGACGTCCAGGAGCGGCGTTTATCAATTCGACCTGCGCCGCAGCTCCGGCGATGTCGTTTCGCGCTTCGCCGCGGTCAACCCGGACCCCCGTGAATCCAACCTTGCCCAGGCGAGCCGGGAGGAGCTGGAGGCGGTGTTCGGTCCGTCTGGATTCGAATATGTACGCGATATCGGCGCGTTTACCGCGCAGGCGTTCGACCCGCGGACGGAGTTGTGGTGGCCGATCCTGATGGCGGCGCTGGTGATCCTGATGCTGGAACATTCGCTGGCGTGGTGGTTCGGGACGAGGGGATAAGTCAATCGAATGATAACACTCCTATCCCAAATCCCACACATCGAGCGGATTGAATCCCGCGTGGAATTGGCGCGCTGGTCCAGTGGCAACGCGCTACTCGTCGGCGTCGCCCTGGCCGTTGTGGCGCTGTACGCTGTCGCCTGGATGTATCGTCGCGAGGCCCGCGGGCTGGTGACGCCGCGCCTGCGCTGGGCGCTCGTGGCGTGCCGCGTGTCCGTCCTTTGCCTGCTGGGGTTCATTGGGCTCGAACCGGTGCTGGTGAATTACGTCCATCGCCGGCTCGATGCGTACACGCTCGTCCTCGCAGACGCCTCCGCGAGCATGTCGATTCGCGACTCCTATCGACAGCCGGAGGATGCAGCGCGCATCAAAAGAATAGCCGCCGCGCCGACTGAAAGTGGCATCGTTCGGGCGACGTTGGAGGAGACCCTGCTCGCGCGCGGGGATCAAGGACTTTTGAATGCGTTGTCTACCCGAAACAAGGTCAAAATGCTCCCGTTCAGCGACCAGATCGGCGACGATCAACGCGATTCGGGGACGACCTCCGCTCCCTCCACGGACGCCGTACGCATTCGTCCCGAGGGACCGGCGACGGATGTCTCCGCGGCGATTCGCGCGGGTATCGATCAATTGGGCGGATTGCCCGTCGCGGCAGTCGTGCTTCTTTCCGACGGCGGTTTCAACCGCGGTGAGCCGCCCGAGGTCGTCTCCCGAATGCTCCGACAGCGGGGGGTCCCCTTGTACGCCGTGGGCGTGGGCGATCCCGCGGAACCGATCAACGTCGCGGTGACCGAGGTCAGCGCGCCCCGCACGGCATTTAAGAACGATCCCTTCAGCGTCACCGTCAAGCTCACCGCGCAGAATACGGGCGATCAGCCGATTCAGGTGGAATTGCTGGAGCGGCGGGTCGATTCTCCCGATCCCGCGAAAGTGGTGGCGACGCGTTCGGTGCCGCCGGGGGCCGACGGAATCGTCCCCCCCCTGTCGTTCGAGCGCAAGGTCGCTGCGCCCGGCGAGGTGACCTATGTCGCCCGCGCCGTCGCGCTATCGAACGAGGCGATCGCCGCCGACAATGAACGCGAAATCCTCTCCGCTGTGCAAATCCTCGACGATCAAATGCGCGTGCTGGTCATCGCCGGGTCCCCCACGTACGACTATCGGTTTCTGACGCGGATGCTGGAGCGTGACGCGACGGTCGATGTTTCCACCTGGCTCCAATCGGCTGATGTCGGCGCGGTTCGCGACGGCGACACGATCATCACCGAGCTACCCACCAAGCAAGAAGACCTCTTTCAATACGACGCCATTCTGCTGATCGATCCGGATCCCGAGGAATTCGAGCCGGTGTGGGCGAGCCTCGTGGCCTCGTTTGTCACGGACCACGGAGGCGGCCTTCTTTACGCGGCGGGAAATAAGTATGCGGGGCGATTCTTCCGTTCCCCCAAGTCGCAGGCGATCCTGGAGCTGCTTCCGGTCGCACCGGAACCCGATGCCGAGATTATTCTGAATGAACTGGGGCAATATCAGGTTCGCGCGTGGCCGCCGCTTATTCCGGAGACGGCGCTGGGCGATCCAATCCTGCGGCAATCGGATCAATCTGCAGAAAACCGCATGATCTGGTCGGCGCTGCCCGGCGTCTATTGGCACTTTCCCGTGCGTCGCGAAAAGCCGCTGGCGACGGTGCTGATGCGCCATTCCAACCCGCGCATGGTGAACGCTTTCGGACCGCCTGTCCTCATGGCCACGCAACTGGCAGGCGCCGGTCGCAGCATGTTCCTGGGCCTCAATTCGACCTGGCGGTGGCGGCGGGACGACGAGAAGTACTTCAATCGGTTTTGGATCCAGTCGCTGCGCTTCCTCGTGGAGGGCAAATTGCTGGGCGGGCGAACACGCGGCCTGATTATTACGCCGAAGGAACAATACGAGCTGGGGGAGTCCGTCGCGATCAGCGTTCGCGCACTGGACGAGTCGTTCAACCCCTTGACCGCGCCCGAACTCGAATTAAATGTCGAACGCACCTCGGGTTCGAATGCCGACCTCGAATCACTCGACGGGGACACACTGCGCCTCATTGTTTTGACGCCAATCCCCGACCGGGAGGGCTATTATCAAGGCCGCTGGGCGCCCTCTGCTTCGGGTCAGTATCGATTGAGCCTGCGCTTGCCCGCCAGCGGTACGACGCGACCCGCCCACGAGGAACGGCCGGTCCAGAAGGAGATCTCGGTCCGGCCTTCCGACATCGAGATGCGGGATACGGCGTTGAATCGGAGGGCACTGCAGCGATTAGCGGAGGCCTCCGGCGGGAAATACTTTGATATTGACGAGGCGGATCGCCTGGCGGAGTTAATTCCCGACAGCAGCCGCAGCTTTGTGACCCGCGAGCGGCCGCGGCCGCTTTGGGACAATGGCTACGTCCTGCTGGCGATTGTCGGCATTCTCAGCGTCGAGTGGATGCTTCGTAAGAGAGCAAAACTACTGTAAGTCCCAAGCATGTCGCAAGCTTCGATTCAAATTGGCCCGCCGAACGCGCGACGGTCCCTGATCGCGCCGCTTGATCGTTTGGGACGTACGCTCAAGCGCCGAGCCGTTGTGCAGGGCTTTTGTCGCACATTGGCGACCCTCCTCGGTGTCGTCACGGTTCACTTTGGATTGGACCGGCTGTTGCTGTTGGGCATCGGACCGCGTGCCGTGCTCGTTGTGGTCGTCGTTGGAATTGCAGCGTATCAGCTCTGGACGGCGGTCGGCAGCAGCCTCTTCATGCGCATTCGGGCCACGGATGTCGCGGCACTTCTGGAACGACGCTTCCCCGCGCTGGACGATCGCCTGGTCTCCGCGGTGTCGTTCCTCACCGGTCCGCCCCTTCGGCCGGACAGCGATTCACCGGCGCTGGTCGGCGCTGTCGTATCGGAAGCGGCGAATCGAATGGCGACGCTGAAGACGCGCGAAGTCCTGCACCAGGCGCGACACTCGCGGCTTCTGCTTGTTGGATTGGCCGCGCTGCTGATCTCCGTCGCTGCCACGCTGGCGATGCCCGACACCGTCGCGACGTACCTGGCGCGCAATTTCGGATTGCAGGACCTGCCCTGGCCGTCGCGGATCGTGCTGACTCTGGAGGGATTTAGAGATGGAAAACTCCGCTGGCCGACGGGGGATAATCTGATGCTCGTGGCCCGAGCGGAGGACGAAATCCCGCGCGGTCTTCGCGCCGAGTTTGAGGTCACCGGAACGAGAGGCCCCTTGCGGGACATGATTCAGCATGGCGAGAATCGATTCGTCCTCGATTACGGCCCGCTCCAACAGTCGATGCGGGTACGCTTTTCCATCTGGCGATTCGGCGTGGACGAAAAAACCCAGTGGTATGACATCGAGTCCGTCGAGCGTCCCTCCGTTAAGGAAGTGCACATCGAGATCATTCCCCCGGCGTACACGGAGCTGCCTCGATTTACCCTGGCGACCGGACAGACGTCGGCCGATATTCTGCGCGGTTGTCGATTATCGCTCTCCGCCACCGTCGGCAAACCCGTCGTCAAGGCCGCGCTGCGGACTGCCAACGGCGTTGTCACGGAGGCTGCGATCGAATCCCATCGCCGCCTTCGCGCGGAGTTCCTTCCCACCCGAAGCGGCACCTATTATTTCGACCTGGTGGATGCCGAGGGGCTGACCGATCTGAACCCCGTCACGTATTCCTTTGTCCTCCAGAATGACCCTCCGCCCAAGGCACGCCTCCTGTTGCCAGGGGCGGGCGACATGTTGACACCGGAGGCCATTCTCAATTTGGACATGGAGTGTGAAGACAATCTGGCCTTGCGCGATGCGTCCCTCTTGCACCGGGTTGAGAAACAGACCGCTTCGAACGCGACGCTGCAACCGGCGATGACGAACCAGCCGCTTGCCGACCTCGAACCGAAACAGGCCCGGTATTCTCGAAAAGACGTGCTGCCCGTCTCGACGCTGGGCGCGAAGGCCGGCGACCAACTGACGCTTCAACTTCAGGCACGGGACTATCAAACGAGCGCCGAGGACGGGGCCCGTCCTGGGAAGACGCCCGCGGCGGAGCCCTCCAGGGCGGCGGCCCAGGTAGGCCTGGGGGAATCCCAGGCATACCGCTTCCGGATTGTGACACCGGAGGAGCTGCTCGCGGAACTCTCCCGCCGGGAGATGGAGTGGCGGCGGGAATTCGAACAGGTGATCAAGAGCCAGGAACAGATCGAGAAGCGCCTGCAGGACCTCAGCCAACCCACCGCCGCGGCGCCGACCTCGACGGAATTAGTCGCGCGGCTGGGCCCCGAGGAGCGGGCCCAGCGGCAACAGATTGGCCGCTTACGGACCATTGCCCGGCAATTCGAACAGGTCCTGTCCGAACTGGAGATCAACCAGCTTGCGTCTTCATCCGTGCGTCGCCGGCTGGATGGCGGCGTCATTCGGCCGCTGCGGCGGCTGATCGAGACGGATGTGCCTGCCGCAGCGGAGGGGATCGAGCGGCTCCAGGCCGCGTACACGGCGGATCGGGCGGACGAAGTGCAACAACAACAGCGGCGGCTCGTACAATCCATGTACGCGGTGCTGGCGAACATGCTAAAATGGGAAGGCTACGGCGAGGCGGTCGCGGCATTGCGGGACATTATCCGCCTGCAGGGGAATCTCAATCGCGAGACCCAGGAGCAACTGCAACGCGAAATCGAGCGCATGTTCGGGGAGCCGCCCGCGAGTCAACCGAAAGACTGAATATGAGGCCGCCGGTTTCAAATCGCCATGACTACGACTCCAACGCGGCACGACGGGGGTTGTGGTGCGTCGCGCTGCTGCTGAGTTCGTGCACGTGGGTAACAGCCGATCAAACGACGACAGCCCCCGCGGACGCCGTGGAACCCTCGGGCTCCCTCTCCGACCAGCAAGCGATCGTCCGCGATCGTGTGTCGCGACTGGAAGACCGCATGTTCTTGATCAGCCAGGCGCTAAAAAAGGCGGAACCGGAGAAGGCCGCCCAGCTCATCCAGACGCTCGGGACTTCGCGGAGCCTCTTGATCCGGCAGAAGATGGAGGAGATTTCCGAGAAGCTCAAGTCCAACCAGTTCTCCGACGCGGTGGACGGTCAAAAGGAAATCGCGGCCGACCTGCAAGTCCTGCTGAAGATGCTGCTGGAAGACCCGGAGAAACTGGAAGATCGCAAGGAGGAGATCAACCGTCTGGAGGCCATTCAAAAGAACCTCGACGACATCATCAAGGAGCAATCGAAAGAGAAGCAGGATGCCGAAGCCGCAGCCCGCGAGCGCGGCCAGCTTCCGCCGACGACGCAGCCCGCGTCGCAACCGACGGAGTCGCCCCGCGGTGAATCGGCACCGAAACTCGATGAGCAATCAAAGTGCCAGAAGGCAACGACGGAAAAGACCAAGAATCTGCTCAAGCAGATGAAGGGGCCGCCGAAGGCAGCGACCCAAAAGAGCGAAGGCAAACCTCCGGACAAGAGTGAAGACCCGAAAGACAGCGGAGCGCAAGACAGCCCGCCGCAGGAAGATTCGCCGGGCTCACAAGACGTTCAGGAGGCCGTTCCCTCGCAGGAGCAGGCGGCGGAGAAACTGGACGCCCAGGACCCCAAAAGCGCCGCCGAAAAGCAATCTAAGGCACTTGAGAAGCTTCAGCAGGCCCGCCAGGCGTTGGAGGAAAAACTACAACAACTTCGAAAGGAGCAACAGGAACAATTGCTCGCCGCGCTGGAGAGCCGATTCCGGGCGATGTTGACGCGGCAACTCGAGTGCAACAAGGCGACCGTTCGGCTGGCAGAAGTCGGCCGCGATAATTGGTCGCGCAGCGACCAACTCGAACTGGTCGAACTGTCGCAAAAGGAAAATTGGGTCTCGGAGGAGGCCGACAAGGCGCTGTACATCCTCAAGGAGGAGGGGACGACTGTTGTTTTCCCGCAGATCGTCGAGCAGGTCCGCGATGACGCCAAGGATGTCTCCGATCGGCTGGCCGCGGCAGATGCCGGCGAGCCGGTTCGCCAGACGCAGGAAGCGATTGCGCAGATGCTCAGGGAATTGCTGGAAGCCATCGAAAAAAAACAGGCCGAGAACGACGCCCCCAGTGGCGATGCGGAAGACCCGGAGCAGGGACCGTCGCCGCTTCTTCCGGGTTCGGCGGAACTAAAGCTTTTGCGGGCCTGCCAGCTTCGAGTAAATCAGGCGACTCTTCAGGCCGAAAAGGACCGGGCCCGCGAGGGTGGCGACCACCATGAGTTGGAGGTCCGTCTCGAAAAGCTCGCCCAACGCCAAAAACAGGTCCACGACATGGCCAAGGCGATGCACGAAAGCCTCACCAAGCCGCAGTGATGCCCGCAAGGGCGTTTTTTCGATGCTATGATGAGTATGATGATTCGAGACCGGCTCCGCATGTCCACCGTATTGGCCCTAGCGGCCGTCAGTCCGGCTTTCGCGGCGCCGGAGTCACCGCCCGTCAAGTCCATCGGGCCCTTGCCCGAGTCGCGGCCGGCTGTGGCGCCGGTCGTGCCGCCCGAGGAAGTCATCGCGGCGTTTCTGAGTCACGTTGGAGCCTCCGACGCCTACGACGCGAAGGCGCGGGACTTTGTGGTGAAGTCGCGTGATTCGGCCCTCGCCGACGGGCGCGGCGATTTCATCAATAACTCGCTGGCCGTCCTATCGGAGCCATTCAAGATCGGCCTCGACCTCTTGGCCTCCGAAAAGCCCGACAAGGCGGCCGACATCTTTGACGCCCTTTCCAAGGACGAGGACCCCTACCTGGCCGTCGCCTCTGCCTCGCTGGCCGCCACCGCGCTGATCGAACTGGAGCAGATGGACCATGCTTTGGAGATACTCGATCGCGTTCGCGAGGCGCACGATCCCGTGGACCGTTACACGCTGCAGCACGACCATTTCCTTTTCATGCTCGGCTATTGCCGAGTCCATGCCCTCCAATACGAGGATGCGCTGACGGCGCTGACGGAATTGCTCGCCCGCTACCCCGCCGCGCCGGATCGCCTTCGCGTCACGGCGACGCAAATCGTCACCGAACTATCGCGGCGGAGTCCCGGCGGCATGGGCGATGTTCGCGACCTGCTCAACTACGCGAGACGGCGAATCCACCTGGGCGAAACACATGAGCCTGTTACCGTGCGCCAAAAGGAGGCCGTAGAATTGTTGACCGCCATGATCGATGAGGCGGAGAATCAGGAAAAATCGAAGGGCAAGGGCGGCGGAAAGAAAGGCGGTGGAGCGCCCCAGGGCGGTAACAAGCCCGGCGGGGCGACGCGCTCGACCACACCCGGCGGCCAATCGCAGGTCGGCGAACTCCGCAAGGTCCGTGCGTCTCCCGGCGAGGCCTGGGGAAAGATGCCGCCGCGCGAGCGCGAGGAGATTCTGCAGACTCTCCAGCGCCGCTTTCCGAGCCAATACCGGGAATTGCTCGAACAGTATTACCAGCAACTGGCCAAGGACGCACCCGCAAAGTGATCGGCCTCTGCACGACGCTATTACTCGTGATGGCGGCGGACCGACCGGCGGCCGCCACGCAACCGGCCGCGCAAGTCCTGACGGTCGAGGGCGCCCAACTCGATATCCAGATCGATTCGATCCAGACTGACGTGTTACGGTACCACACACCCAAGGGAAGCGGGGAGATTCCCCTGTCGAACCTGGAACGCGTTATGCTGAATTCGACTCCCCAGGAACCGAATGCGCGCTCCGCAGGGACGTTCTGCACTTTTTACCTCACCGATGGTGGAGTGCTGGAAGGCGTCCTGCTAAAACCCGAGGACGAGTCCGGCCGGGACCTGCGCGTCGATGTCGGCCTTAAAGAGCCGCTGGTACTGAGACTGGACGCATTGGCGGGTATCCGATTCGGCCGGCCTAACCATGGCGCCGCCGAGGCGGAATTTGATTCCCGGCTAGCGCAGCGCGCTGCGGGCCGCGATCTGCTCGTGGTGCCGCAGGGGTCCAAGGCCGTCGTTCTGCCGGGCGCGCTCGAGCGCCTCGAACCTGATCGATGGACGTTTCGATTCGGTGACAAGCTGCAGGTCGCATCACTGGATAAGGCGTTCGGCGTGGTGCTCGGGGGCGTCAGGCCTCCTTCCAAAACCGGTTCCGCCACGCTGAACCTGGCCGGGCGTAACCGAATCGTCGGGCAAATCCGTTCCGCGGACCACACGTCGATTGCGATCGATGCCGGACCATTGGGTCAAATAAGTCTCCCCTGGGACGCGGTCTCGACGATCGCCCTGCGGAGCGACCGCGTCGTTTATGTCTCCGAGCTGGAGCCATCCACAACAACGCAACGATCGCTGTTCGACGTTTCCTGGCCGCCCCGCCGCGATACAAGCGTGACCGGCGGCCCCCTTGTCCTGAACGGGCGGAGCCACTCCAGGGGACTCGGCGTACACGCCGACACTATTTTGTCGTACAAGCTTGATGGTGGTTTCGATCGGTTCCTCTCAACGATCGGCATTGATGACAGCGCCGCCGGCGGGGCCGCCGTCTTTCGAGTGCGCGGCGATGACCGTGTACTTTACAAATCCGACGTCATGACCGCGCGTGAATCTGAGTCCATCGCCGTCGACGTGCACGGGGTACGCGAACTGACTCTGGAATGTCTCGCCGGGCCGGAACTCGATCTGGCGGATCACGGCGATTGGGCTGATGCGCGGTTGATCCGCGCCTCGGCGGGACCGGCCGACTAAAGCGAATGCACCGCAAATGCGAATGGCGAATAACGAATTGCGAATACGGGAGTCCATGCGCGCTCCGGGTCGCTTCACTCTTTGCACTTTTTCATTTGCTGTTTGCTTCGGGCGCCGCCGCATCTCCCGCGCCCTCGGTTCGCGCGGCCGAGGCCGCCCGTATTGAACTTATCCAGCGACTTTCGCCTTCCGTCGCCAGCCTGTTTACAAAGGACAACCATATCGGCGGCGGGTCGGGAGTCATTATCGATGCCGAGGGGTACGGGCTGACCAACTTTCACGTCGTCGCGCCGATGCTTCCCCAACGTCTGGGCGACGTGGGATTGCACGATGGCAAACTTCGAGAGATCGAAGTCCTTGGCATGGACCCCGGAGGAGATGTCGCCGTTTTTCGCTTCACCAAGCGAGAGTCGTTCACCGCGGTGGAGTTCGGCGACGCCAACGACCTTCGCATTGGCGATCCCTGCGTCGCCCTCGGCAATCCATTTGGCCTGGCCGACGATTACACACCCACCGCGACGCTCGGCATCGTTTCGGGATTGCACCGATACCAGGCAGGGACCCGTGGCGCGCTGACCTATTCCGATTGCATTCAGGTCGATACGTCGATCAACCCCGGCAACTCCGGCGGCCCGCTCTTTGACCTGAACGGCCGTCTCGTCGGCATCAACGGGCGCGTCGCCATCGAGGAGCGCGGGCGGGTCAACGTCGGAGTCGGGTTTGCCATCACCATCAACCAGATTCGACGCTTTCTTCCGGCCCTTCGCGCCGGGCTCTCACCGGCCCACGGATCAGCCGGGTTCATCGCCGCCGATGCGGACGGTGGAATCGTCATTGACCAGGTCGAGGATGGCTCGGTCGCGTATCGCGCCGGAATCCGAAACGGAGATCGACTGGTGCGGTTCGCCGGCGTCGATATCCAAAGCGCTAATCATTTCCTTTCGCTCCTGGGAACGTTTCCCGCCGATTGGCCCGTGGAGATGATCTACCGCCGTCTCGAAAAAACCGAAAAGGTCCGGTTTCGTTTGGATGCCCTGCCGCTTCCTGATCTGACGCGAGGACGGCAAAGTCCCGCCGCAAACCGCTTCGATCCCTATGCCGAGACTGCCGTCACCCGAAGCGCCAATCGCGAGGCGGTACGCAAGGCCTTGAAGTCGTATGCCCGGGCGATGGGCGGGGCCGACGGTCTCGACGATATTCAGATCCTCGTCTATCGCGGGAAGAGGTTTCTCGTTTCCAAACCGGGTGATGCGGGAGCGGCCTTTGCATTCACCCACCAGCGGCCTGCCAAAGTTCAAATCGAGCCGACTGCCCCACCCGACGCGATCGAAGAGGCGATACGCTGGCGGCTCCTGCAAGCGGCGGCGGACAAGCCCGACCGGGACTGCAAAGTGGTGGGTGGGGACGAAATTCGCGGGAATATCGCGGTCGTGATCGAAGACAAGATCGGCACGGATTTTTCATTCACGGCCGCTTTCGATGATGCCAATGGCCGCTTGCTGGCCGTCGAATTCAACCACGCGACCAGTGGAAAGCGAGTCCGTTACGAGTACGACGACTATCGGCGGGTCCGCCAGGGCCGGTCTTCGACCGGCGCGCTGAAGCTGCCCTATCGCCGCTGGACACTCCTGGACGACACCCCGTTCGCGGAGGATCAGTTTGAGGTGATCCAGATACAGGAAAAACCGCAATGACGCGGCGTTACCAGATCATTCTGGCTTTGGTGTTCGCCATCGGCGTCACCTTGGTCACCATTGCTTCGACCGTCGCCGTCGGCCATTCGCCGGGTCTATCCACCCGCTCGTCGGAGCACCCGCTAACATCAGTTTTTGATCGCGCCAGCGCCGCGGTCGTGAAGCTTTATGGACCGGGCGCAGGCCGTGAGCACGGCTACGGCACGGGCGTCCTGGTCTCGCCGGACGGACGTATCGTTACGGCCTTGTCGCTCATGGTCAGCACGGGCAAGGTGCAGGTCATCCTGGCGGACGGTCGGCGACTCGACGGAAAGCTGGTGCGGTCGGACGAGAACCGGCAGCTCGCACTCCTCAAGATTGACGGCGGCGACTTGCCATTTCTTGCCCCGCACGCTTCCAAGCACCTTCAGATTGGAGACGCCGTCGTCGCCCTCGGGAATTGGTTCAAGATCGCCGAAGGCCGCGAGGCCGTGTCGATGAACCGCGGGATACTCAGCTTTCACGGCCCCGTCGCCACGCGCCGACTCGCGCAACAGTTCGATTACGCCGGCCCCCTGCTGATATTCGACGCCATCACGGCCAATCCCGGAGCGGCGGGTGGTCCACTCCTGGACTTGAGCGGGAACTTCGTCGGCCTGGTAGGCAAGATCGTCGAGGCGGAAAACACGTTCACGCGAATCAACTTCGCGCTTCCCGCCGAAGAACTCACGGCCTTCCTCGGTGGCGAGGTGGCATCCCGCCCAGCGGGGACCAGCCCCGATCGACCTGCCAGCGTGGAAGGCCAAAAGCCCTATATTGGGATCAAGCTTGCCAAACTCGGTTATCGCCACGTCTCCGCCTTCGTGGATCGCGTTCGCCCCGGCTCGCCCGCCGAAACCGCGGGTGTGCGGGCCGACGACTTGATACTCGCTATTGACGGCCGGCGAATCTCCTCGGCTGAAAGCTATGAGGAGGTCATTCGCGAATTGGTGCCCGGCCAGTCCGTACCCCTGACCATCAAGCGCGGCGCGCAGTTGATTACGCTGAACGTCACCGTCGGAGCAGAGCCATGAGCGCGACCTTCATGCACGCCCTGGTGGGACTAGCAGGTGCCGCGATTCACGCGTCGCCCGATGCCGTCGAACACGCTCGCGATCTGGGACAGGCCATTCGCAGCGCCGTGGAAACCGTCGCCCCATTCGTGGTTACCCTGGAGACCGTCGGCGGTGCACAGCCGGTTCGAGAAGGCGGGCGCGGACGGATGGAGGAGCGGTTTCGGCTCGCTGACGGGCCTACCACGGGAATCATACTCTCCTCCGACGGTCTCATCCTGACCAGCAGCTTCAATTTCGCTCGCGAGCCGACCGTGATCACAGTCACGCTCTCGGACGGTCGCCGCTTCGTCGCCAAGCTACTCGCCCGCGATTTCATCCGCCGCCTGGCGCTCGTGAAAATCGACGCGACAGACCTTCCCGCGGCGCAGTGGGCGGCGCGCACGGACGTCCGGGTCGGCCAATACGCCATCGCGTGCGGTCGGGCGCTGGGCGGAGAGGTGCCGTCGGTTTCCCTGGGCATTGTCAGCGCGGTGGCCCGCCGCAATGGCCTGGCCATGCAAACCGACGCCAAGACATCCCCTGTCAATTACGGCGGCCCGCTGATCGACATCGAAGGGCGAGTGCTCGGACTGATCGTGCCCATGGCCGGCGCCGGGGGTCAAATCGAAGGCGTCGGCTGGTACGATAGCGGGATCGGCTTTGCGATCTACAAGGACAAGGTGGATGCCGTGCTTGCCCGCCTGACGGCGGGCGAGGTCATCGAACCGGGCAAGATCGGCGTCCTCCTGGGGCCGGACGAGGAGGACGCAATTCCGTTTCTGGAGGAGCTGTTTCCGCAGGCCCGCGGCGTCCGGATCGAGGCCGTCGCCGATCCCTCCCCCGCGGCGCAAGCAGACCTGCAACCCGGCGATATCATCATCGCGCTCGAAGGCCAGCACGTGGGCGATCTTCTGAGTTTGCAGCGAAAGCTGAGCGATCGTGCGGCCGGAGAAGAGGTCACCATTACCCTCAAACGCCGCTGGCAGCGCATCGACATTAGGGTGAGGCTGGCGCGACCATCGGAAATCGGAAACTTCCCCGAACCACCCCAACCAGAGCCGACGACGACTCAGCCCTCCGCGGATGAAGAGAGCGATCCACAACCGACGAGCCGTCCCTCAACGGATTAGGCAATTCGCAGGGAATCGGGCGTCACATCTCGGGTTCATAGTCCCAGCGCCACCATGGCTCCTGCGTGGGCTGGCGCGAGGAGAGGACGTGGCCACCGATGAAGGCGACATTCATGCTGCCGCGATGACGGAAGGAGGGGATCCAGTATCGTCCCGACGAATAGATGTCGGGGATGTCCTGGCGCGCCAGCGGCGGCGCGCTGTAATAGGGAATGACATTGTTGGCGGCCGATTTCTCGCCATCGACGTCAAAGACGAGGGGGACATCGGCGTAATTGAGAATTTTTTCGGTCACGTACGCGTTCTGCGGGAACGCGCGGTCGTCGATGAATCGCGTCGTCGTATCGAGCCGGCGATTAAAGCCGACGCTGATATTTTTTCGGGGACCAACCGCGCCGCGGCTGCAGGGGACGCCCGAGCGGCGCTCCAGCGTCGCCGGGCTCGCCGGGCAGGCCAACGGGAGCGTGCGAGAGTCGATCGTGACGCGGTCTTCTGTCGGGTCATTCCAGAATTCGTCGACCTGATAAATGGACTCCTGGAAATCCTCAAGCCGGAATTGTCCCGCGGCAAATTGGTCGCTGTCGCCGCGCCGACCCGCGCCGCTTTCGCTCGCAAAGTCCATAAAGCTCGTCGTAATCGTGCGCAAGCCCGATCGACATTTCAGATCCATCGCGGCGTGGCGCCCGGAACTCAGCGCAGGGATCAGGATGGCAGAAAGCAGGCCTAAAACGCTGATCACGAGTAACAACTCAATCAGCGTCAGGCCCCGACGCGGCGTGCCGCCGCATGGCCTGTGTGTACGATTCTCCATGCCGTTTGACACCCAGCCACGGCCGTGTGTACGTAGGCTCCGAATCTGTGAGCTATCCTAACCGATCCCTCGTCCAAAAAACTAGGGGGTAAAGATATTACCTACTGCCAATCTTCGATATTTCCTACGAGGTACATCCCTCGCTAGGGGAAGGGGTTAGGGCTTCGCACACCTCCTGGATCGAGGAGCGTATCCGTAAATACCGCGATATCCGCCCCGTCCAACCGAAAATCGGCATTCATGTCCCCCCGAGCCTCGGGGTCGGCCCCCTCGTGGTCCTCCTGGTAGGCGACTGGATCGATGAGAGCCTGCGCAAAATCGTCGACATCCCAAAAATCGAGGTCCCCATCGAGGTCCATATCCCCTCGAATGGAGAGGTCCGCGGGATGCACGAGCCCGTCGTGGTTCGTATCAAAAAGCGAGAAATTTGACGCAAAACTGCTTAGCGTGATCCGGCCGTTAAAGGGATCGAGGTCATCGTCGGTCCCCGGTAGGCCGTCGTGGGTCCCGAGATAGTCGTAGAAGGAGGCCGAGTCGAGTCCATCCACGGTACCATTGCCGTCGAAATCGCCCAAGCGAGGATTCGGCCACACATCGGTCCAGACGAAATAAGCATTGTCTGGCTGCGGTGCTCCATAGGCGGTCCCTACCAGGACCTGGATTCGCCACGCGGCCGGGGAAAGGTGGTTGGCCACCGATTTGAATTCCCACTCGGCCAGGAGCTGAAACTCGGGGTTCAACCGGTCCAGATATGTAGCGTAGGTGGCGGAGAATTTGAGATCACTCAAGGCCTCCTCCATCGAATGCTGGTTGTCGGTGCAACCGTCGATCTCCTCGACCGGCGTGGAGGGGCCTTCTATTGCCGCACACGCAGCGTTCGTCAGCGGATAGACGAGGGAAATCGTGGTCCGGTCGGTTTGAGCATTGTGGCAAAAGCGAAGTTGTACGGTCGGCATGTATTCACCTTCTGCGTACGGGCACATGAAGGCGAACTCCTCAAACCCGTGGGCGCGATGAAAGAGCCGTCCTTCCACGAGCCAGGTTTCTCCGTCTTCAAAAATTGCCGGCTCGCCGCCCGGTCTTTCTTCAAGGATCGTAATGGCGTTGATATCTTCGGCGACGAATGCGAGGTGAAACTCCTCGCCGCAGCGATCGACGTACGGCGCCGTCAGCACATTTTGATCAAAGGCGGACTGATTTTCCGCCATCCGATCCGTGAATTGCGAACCCTGAGGCCGGCCCCCGAAGCGTGCGACATTTCCCAGATACC
Organism: Phycisphaerae bacterium; assembly: GCA_035275405.1. Classification (NCBI taxonomy): domain Bacteria; kingdom Pseudomonadati; phylum Planctomycetota; class Phycisphaerae; species Phycisphaerae bacterium. The sequence goes on along the minus strand of DATEMU010000015.1, from coordinate 99,635 downwards.
GGAATTCGGGATGGGCTAATTCACCGCCCGTGGTCACGTCCACGTCGACGTCCAACTCGATCCATCCAAACACGGGATTGGGACCATATTTGAACGGTGCGTACTCGGGGTAATCCCAGTCGAAGCCCAGCGGACCGGGCGGATTGACGACTCCGGAAAACACCATGTCAAAGCGCAGGAACTCACCGTTGTACGACCAATCACCGCTGAAAAGGTCGTCGGAGGGCGCGCTCGGCGCGAATCGCCCCAGCCTCATTTGCGCGAGGTCGGGCATCCCCTGGGTTTCGGGATCACATGGCCCGTCGGCATCGTCGTCTGTGAGGCGAATCACGGCGTCGGAGGCCGGATCATTGACGATTTGACTTGCCGCGCCGGTTGCGCGCACCTTGGGACTTGCAAGCCCGAAGCTCGCGCACGCCAACAGGACGGCAAGTTGTCGCCCGCTACTCCTCATGGGGCACGGCGTCCGCATGCTTGTGGAGCCGATACCGAAGCGCCTCGCGCGTAATACCCAGAATCCGAGCCGCTCGGCTCAGGTTGTGACCCGTAAACTCAAAGGCCGAAGTCAGGAGAATCTGCTCAATTTCATCGAGCTTGGGCTCGGCCTTTTCAAAATCTACCCGCACCGTCCTTCCACCGGGCAAGTCGATGCGAATATCGCCTCCGTGGCTCGGGCCGGTCAGGCGCAGGTCTCCGGATTCGATGACGTCGCCGTCCACTTGAAGGACGGTGCTTTCGATAAGGTGGCTAAGTTCGCGGACATTGCCCGGCCACTGGTAACGCGTCAGGAGGTTCATCGCTTCAGAGGAGAGCGTCTTGGCGGTGAGCCCGAACCGACGGCAATGAGCAGCCAAGAAAAACGCCACCAACGGCAGGATATCCTGCTTTCGATTGCGCAGCGGCTCAAGCTGAATCTCCACGACGCGGAGCCGGTGGTAGAGGTCCGCCCGGAACTGACCCGACGCAACGGCCCCGTGCAGATCGCGATTGGTCGCCGCAATGACGTGGACGTCGATGGAGCGGGTTTCCGTCGATCCGACCGGCCGGATTTGCCGCTGCTCGACAGCCAGAAGCAGCTTCGCCTGCGTCTCCGCGTCGAGATGTCCGATCTCATCGAGGAAAATCGTCCCGCCATGGGCGACCTCGAAGAGTCCCCGCTTGGCCTGCGCGGCGCTGGTGAAGGCCCCGCGCGCGTGCCCGAAGAGCTCGGACTCAAACAGCGTCGGCGGCAGGGCTGTACAGTTCACGTGGATCATGGGTCGTGACCGGCGTGGACCGTGATAGTGAATCGCTCGCGCCACCAGGTCCTTGCCGGTGCCGGTCTCACCCGTGATCAGCACGGTCGGAGGATTCGGGAGGCGGAGGGCGTCGCTGCGCGTCAAGCGGCGGATCGTTTCCTTCAAATTTCGAATGGCGTCGGATTCCCCGATGATACGGTCCAGTCCGCTGGTCACTTCCTCGCGATTCCGAAGAAAACGGAGGTTGTCGCTCATCTGCTGGTGGTCCAGCGCGCGGCTGACCACGATGGACAATTCCTCCAGGTCGACGGGCTTGGTCAGGTATTCGTAGGCTCCTGCGCGCATGGCTTCAACGGCGACCCGTTCGCTACCGTGGGCCGTGACGACGATGACCTGCATGGAGGGCTCATCCTCCTTGAGACGGGGCAGCAGTTGCAGCCCGTCGCCGTCCGGCAATCGAAGATCGAGAATGATCACGTCCGGTGCGAAGGAGCCGACCGTCGCCTCGGCGTCTTTCGCGCTATGGACCATCGCGACTTCGTAACCCGCGGCGGAAAGCTTTTCGCGAAAATTCTTCGCGAGCACCCGCTCGTCCTCAACTATCATAATTCTTGGCATTGCTCATACTCCCCGAATGCTTCCGTAAAGTTGACCTGACATCCAGCTATCCCGTAGGGCCGCCTTCGCATAGCGACCCGTTGAACACCGTTACGCCGCTGACAAATCTCCATCCGTTGTAGGTAGCGATACCACAAACTTCGCCCCGCGAGGCGAATCGGCCAGAACGACATCGCCGCCATGCAGGCGCGCGATCCGCCGAACCGTGGCCAGACCAATTCCCGTCCCGTGGGGTTTGGTCGTAAAAAACAGATCGAAAAGCCGCCCACGCGCTGACACCGGCACTCCTTCGCCGGCATCCTGGACGGTGATCTCTGCAGTGCCATTGTGAACCGGCCGATCGCAGCGGACCTCTATCGGTTGACCCGGCGGCGAATGTTCCATCGCATTGGACACGAGTTCGATCACGAGTTGTTCGAGTTGAAGCCGGTCGCCGCGGACCGAAATGGCCACTTTGGGTAATGACCGCTGCAGGAGGAGCCCCTGCCGTTTGATCTCCGGCTCGATCCCATGAACCGCTGTCGACACCACGTCCTGGAGATTGAGTAGCTGGAATCCTTCAGCATGAACCCGGGCGATCCCTAACAGACCGGTCACGCGGTCGGCCAAACGCTGGCCTTCGGAAAGAATATCTTCCAATCGCCGGCGCGATTCCTCATCGAGCCGGCCCATTTCAAGGGTGAGTTCGGCCGAACTTTGAATCGCCGCCAAGGGATTGCGAATGCCATGCGCCACGCTGGAGCACAGCTCGCCCGTCGCTGCCAGCCGCTCCCGACGTTCCTCCTGGACCCGGCGCCGCTCGGTTTCGAGGGCTTCGCTGGTTTTTTGCAGTCGATAGCCGATCCAGAGCAGTCCGAAGAGAAACACGACGCCCGCGGCGATGAAATATCGTTCCCGCACCATGCCCGCCTGAAAGTTCTCCTCGTGTTCATCGAGGATGTTCCGCTGTTCGGCGCGGGTGCGGTCCGCGAGGATTCCGATCTCCCGAACGGCGGTAAGCTGTTCTCGATCCATTCGCGACATGGCCTGAGCCGCTTTCATCAGATGAGTCCGTTGCTGCTCCCCGCTGACACCCGGGGCCTCCAGTTGCTCAAAGTTATCGAAGACGGTCCGCGCCGCTCCCGCCATCGCCTCGATCCGCGTTTGCAGCGAGCCGACATCCAGAGCGCGGGCACTTTCCGACTTCAGCTCTTCGTCCAACCTCGCGAGGGCCTGCGCCAGGCGACGTCGTTCGAAGGCCACATCGTGGGAGGTAAAGACGTCGTTGCCGGGGGCGCTCAGTTCGAGAATGCCCTGTTCGATTCGTTTGAACCAGCGCGGTTTCTCGTCCAGACGTGCCGCGGATTCCAGAAGCTTGCCCGCTCGCTGAAACGACTCGCGATGGAGTTCCAGTGAAAGGAGAATGATCCCCGCCATGCAAATCGTGAAAACGATGAAGAGGTGATGCCAACGAAGCCGGATCATGAGAACGCCGCTCGCGTTGAAATTCCGTGTAGCGGAGGTTGGAACCGTTGGGGTTCCATGCATGCTGTGTGTAGAAATACACGGACATTATGTGCGAACACACACAAAAACGCAACCCTGTTAGTCAGTCAGCGACACACAACTTCTATTCACAACTTCCTTGATTACCATTTGTTACGATGATTGCACCTTGCAAAAGGCCTCATAAAAAGAATGTAGTCCCCCTCCCTGTAGGCAAGATGTGTGCCATCCACCGATATATGGGCCAGTTTTTATTGGGTCTTTGCGTGTACGACAAACGATGTAGAAAGTCGTAAATCATGCCAAGTGGAGGGACTCCTCCTTGAGAGCAAATCAAGCGAAGCGCCATTTGAAATGGTGGCTAAAACGTCGGGTTGTCCGGGAAATCCGCAGGCCAGTCAGTCGCGCCGCCGCTCGAGGCCGGGAGGAAGTCCATGTTCGACGGGTCAATCGAACCGCATTGATCGCCAGGGACCGGCTCGCATTGCTCAAGCGAGACACAGAGGCCGGTGACCAGAACGTTCGGAGTTCCAAGGGCTTCCGTGTTGACGAGCGCTACGCGCGAGCCGCGGTTCGTCCGCCCGGCATAGCGCAATTCCGAGAACAGGAAATCGCTATCGGCGATGGTCGTCGTCGAGCGAACCGTCTTTTGAACGGTGTTTTCGGCCAGCGTCTCCACATCGACGCGATGATGGCCGGCCGAAGCGTCGACGTTAACGCGGAGCCGCCCCACCGTGTACGCCTCGTTCCACTTGTGCATCGGATTCGTCCGGTCCCACTGAGCGTGGACTTTGAAATCCGGGTTGACCAACGGATGCACCACGCCCGGCTGCAAAAAGACCTGGCCCGCGCCGGCATTGTCCGGCGTGGCGCGCGTTGTAATCAACCCGCAAAGCCAGCGCGAGGGCGTACCGTCGTCGGCCAGAACCCAGAGTCGAATGGCCACCGGTTCGGTGTCGAACTGCCCCGAGCCGTCGGCGGTTCCGTCGCCATCGATGTCGAATGCCGAGAAATCGGCTTTGTACTGGACCACCCGATCAGAAACTTCGAACGATCCTTCCAAGTGAGGATTGGTCGGGGCGACGAGGTCATCATTTATCGCGGCGGCCAGTAACAGACCGCGATCGAGAAGCCGATGAAACCCGTGCAGGATCGCGCCGGCCGCATGACAAACCCGGGCGTGTTCACTTGGAAACACCCGGTCTTCGGCGGCGGATTTGGCTGTATCCGGCGCGACGTCGTCGTCCGGGAATTCGGAAATGTCCAAAGTAAGGCCAGACGGAAGGACAGAGGCGCCTGGAGTCGGCTCATCGGAAGGAACGCCCGGAAGTAAAAGACCCTGACATCCGATCGCCGCCAACACTCCCAGTGCCGGGATCCCTCCGCACCGCTGAATCAATTTGTTTCGTCCTCGCAGCATGTTGCACCTCTCCAACAGAATCTCACGCCTGCGCGTCCCGAGCCTTCGTGGGCGCGCTCCAAGGACTGAACGATCAACGGGCCTCGGTATTGCCGACCCTGGAGTTAATATCGATTAAGAATAGGAGCTTTGCCGGAGTGGGCTGATAACGCGGCGTTGTGCCCAGAATCAAGCAAACGGTGAAAGAGCAAAGCTGCTGTTATCGAGCCGCCGTTTGGGGCTCCGCCTCGGGGACGATGAGGGGTGGAGGCGCCGTAGCGGACGCGCCGGCGGGAGGTTGCTCGTTTACGTTTGCTTTTCGCTGGCCAGGCCAATCCAGGAACTTTCGACCGGCGAAGAAAGTCGTCACGATGTCGCGTAACTTTGCCTCGATTTTCTCCGGTTTCATGGCCGCGTTGACGACGTGAAAACCGAATTCCATAGCGAGCTTGTTATATTCGCGTATCAGAAGGGTTTGATACTGCTTGAAGCAATCGTAGGGGTCATCGCCGAGCGCCAGGTCCATTCCTGACTCAAAATAGTCGACGACTCCCCGGGGGATGACCCGGCGTATGAGCGTTGCAACATCGATTTTCAGATAGAGGACAAGATGCGGGATCGGCGCAAATCCGAACAAGTCGCGCACCCATTCGCGTTCCACGCCACGGACGACGTCGCGAGCCAGCGCCGTGAAAACATAGCGATCCGCCAGAACGACGAAACCACTCCTCAGCGCCGGGAGAATCTCCTTCTCCAGTCGATCTGCGAAATCCGCCGCGTAGAGCAGGGAATACGTAAACCGATTCAGAACTCTCCCCTGCTTGGCCTGTGTGATGGTCCGGCCAATCAAGGGGCTGCGCGTCCAGCCCGTCTCGATGACGCCGTACCCCTGCACCTCCAGCCACTCGCGCAGCTTGACCAGTTGCGTGGTTCGGCCGACGCCATCCGTCCCTTCCAGAGTGATGAGCACGCCGGGATAATCGGTTTTCTCGACGTAGGGCAAGCCCTTGCCAAAAAATTGAAGCTCGCTCATGCAATCCTCGGTTTGCGGTGGTAGCGTTCGAGATGCGACAGAATGACCGATCGTACCTGACGCTGCTGCTCGGCGATGCTACCCGACGCATCGATGACTTCGAAGTCGTTTTCAGGGGCCATGCGGTCGTACTCGGCGAGAATTCGCCCCTGAAACAGCTTGAAGCTCTCGAACGGGTCGGTGTGCAGATTGAGATCCATGCCCGCCTCAAAATCCTTGAGCGTGGGTCGGGCCATGGTGATTCGCCGCAGCGCCATGTCGATCGGCACACGGAAATAGAACGCCACGTCCGGCCGGGGCGCGAAACGATACACCTTGCGGACCCATTCGCGATCGCAGCCGCGGACATGATCGCGGGCAAAGGCGGTGAAGACGTAACGATCGGCGAGAACGATCATCCCGGCCTTCAGAGGCGGGAGAATATTGCTGACCAAGCGATGGGCGAAGTCCGTGGCATGAAGCAGGCTGAATGTCGTGGGCGTCAGGATCCGTTTTTTCTTGCCCCGCTTGGTGGTCTTTTTGACCAGTTCCGCGGAGTTCCATTCCGTGAAGAACACGCTATAGCCCATGCTCATGAGCCAGCGCTCCAGCAGGTGAATTTGCGTGCTCTTTCCCGACCCGTCGATGCCCTCGACGATGAACAGCTTGCCGGGAAAACGATGGGGGGATGCCAATCCATCGAGCATTACGGACATGTCTGCAGCTCCTTGACGTTCGATGCCAGGCTCACGGCGACCTGCACTCCGTATTCGCGCTCAAACAGCGGGCACTGCCGTCGCGCCGTCCACATTTCCAGCTCCATGTCCTTTCCGCTGTGTACCAACACCTCCACGCGATCGGCATTAACCCGGCAATCGAGCGCGTCGGCGACGCTGTAGTGCGTCCGGTCCAGCGCATTCGCCAGACGGATAATCGGGATCAGCTTGCAAACGGCGTCCCGACCCTCGCGGTCAAGCTGCTGGTAACTGTAGTGTGATTTCCGCGGCCAGGCTTTGCGATGATACCGCGCGATGTTGGCGATGATCTCGATTTCCGGTTCACTGAAGCCCTGAAGGCCGCCATTGCGAATCAGATAGTAGGAGTGCTTGTGGTGCCCTTTGTGGCTGATCATGTAGCCGACATCGTGGAGCAGGCACGCGTAGCTCAGCAGATCCCGATAGCGATCGTCGAGATGGTGAAGCGCCGCCAATTGACCGAACAGCGACAAGGCCAGTTGCTGCACCTGCTCGGCATGGGCCCGGTTGTAACCGCACCGCTCGGCCAGTTGCACGACGCTGCGCGTTCGCGGATCCGGCCACGTCGCCCGGGCGAGAAAATGCGCCCGGCGGCTGGCAATGTGGTCGATGATGATTCCCTCGCGAAGTGCCATGTCGCAATACTCGAATTGCGAAATGTCGAACATTCGAGCCAGGGCCATGAGCGTGGTCGCAGCAGGGAGAATCGTCGAAACGCGCCGCGCCTCCATCCCCGGCACCTTCAGCAGCTCATCACGGCGCGTCCCGATGAGATCCGAGAGAAGCGTCTTGATCTCGGCGCGGCTGACCCGGAGTACGTCCGTGTCCGACTGCTCCTCGCCCCGACGCCGCGTGCAAATCTCCGCAAGGTGCTCGAACGTGCCGGAGGTCGCCAGGCAACGATCGAACTTCCGCCGACCGACCCTGTTTTCCAGGGCCGCCAGCGCCGATTCGACATGCCGACGCAGGGCCTTGATCTCCTCGACGGCCGGCGGGTCTTTCTTAAGGTAGAGCTCCGACAATCGTAGCGCCCCCAGCTTCGCGCTGAACAACACTTCGGGGCGGTTCGCATTTCCGACAATGACCTCAACGCTCCCCCCACCGACGTCGACCACCAGATGGTCGTCGTTGCCAAGGTTGACCGCGTGGCGTACGGCGAGATAGATGAGGCGAGCCTCCTCCTCGGTGCTCAGCACATGCAGTTCCAGCCCCAGGGCGCGGCGCACACGCTGGACGAAATCGCCGCCGTTGCGGGCCTCGCGCACCGCGCTGGTGGCCACTGCCCGCAACCGCCCCACCCCCTTGAGCCGCGCCAGCTTGGCGAACCGCGTCAAGCAGGCGAGTCCGTCCTCCATCGCCCGCTCGGTGAGAACATGCTCGACGAAGCCGCCGCGCCCCAATTGGACCATTTCCTTGTCGCGGCCCAGGATGCGAAAGTCCCCTTCCGGCGAGACCTCCACCATGACCAGGTGAATACTGTTGGTGCCGACGTCGATCGCACCAAACTTCACGGGAGGCGGCTTCCGGACCATCTCGGACGGCCGGCGCGACAGGAAGGCCTCATCTTCATCGTGCGTTTTACCCAGCGGAGGCGGTAGTTCGTCCCCCCAGGGAGAAGCGCTGTCAACCGGAGGTTCGGGAGCCTGCAATTCTGTCGTTTGATCCGCTTCGATCAAGGCGGCCTGGTCCTTTCGACATTGATCCCTAAACGGGAGTCTCAATTGCCGCCGATGCATACGTCACGCCGCTCTCGGACGGCGCCACGGAGCGTTGCAGCGCGAAATCCACTTGCGGCCATTCGTTCAGGATTGCCAAACGTCCCGCCTCGGCGGACCTCGCCCGCTCCGCAGAGTAAGTCAGGAGCCGCGCCGACCACGCCGGCTGCTCCACCAACGAGCTCATTTTGTATGCGATCCGGGCAATCAATCGTGCGGCGACCAGATCGTCGTTCCAATGCCCCAACCGCTCCTGGATCTTGGCGAGGCTGTCAATCAGGCCCTGATCCGTATGAACCTGGGTGTCGCGCATCAATTCCGCCGCATAGCGAAGCCGCTTCACGCAGATGCGTGTTTGGTGCAGGTCGACGGTCTCGGGACGCCGTGGATCGCGCGCCACCAGCCGCTCGGCCCGTCGCAGAAACAGCTCTCGCACCCGACGGGCTAATTCCTCATCCAGACCTTCGCGCGTCAGGTCCCTGTAGCCCTCCGCCAACTTGCCCACACGGCGAGTAAGCTTGTCCGAATCCAGTCGCGCCCACTGCCGCCGGGCGCTGGAAAGCGCCTTCTCGCGCCGCTGGGTAAGGATGCCTTCGACTTGGGCGAGGTCGGTCGGCTCCAGACCACCGCCGGCAGGATTCTCCATCAGCGACTTCTGAAGTACATCAAGATCTCGTACCTTGCGAAGGGCACGCCGAGCCTTGCGCAGTAGTTGCCGTTCGTGTTGGACCTGTTTTCGGCCCAAATCGCGGGCCATTAGTCCCAGCGGCTCCGCCAGCCTGCGTGTGGCGACACGAACGTCGTGAACCGCGTTGACTTCGCCGGCGGTTTGCGCGGCCGCAAGGTTCTTCTCGAATCGCTTGAGCTGCTTTTGCACGTACGCGGCCAAAAGGCCTGCCGTAGTTCGTTCCTCGCCCTCGTTCATGATGGCCACCTCCCGAGCGAACTTTTTTAATCGGCGATCAACTTGCGGCCGATCAAACTGGCCACAAGTATAAGGACGCTGCACTGAAAAGTCAGGTCAAGATTGTGTTAAGAGCGTCCTGAACTACCGAAGGGAACGACAATTCACAGGCTTGGACATGCGGAAACACCATAAATCACAGGTTGTTCACATCCCTGCGGAAATGGCCGGTTGGACCGCGATTCGCCCCTTCCACCACTAAGCAATTTTGCACAGCTGTTTGGGGGTCAAGAGCCAAAGCAACTCTCCAGTACCCCCCTTGGGCGTTTCGTTCAACTCGATGCACCCCACCCCTCCTTTTTTGAAACGAATCGTTGCATCCGATCGCCCGCTGATGAGCATGCCGGCCAGCTCGCCCATGTCCGGTTCGTGACCCGTGAGCAATACCCCCCGCGCTGCCGATTCGCATCTCAACATATCGATGAGTGCCCGCAGGTCTCCGCCCGGTTCAAGCGCGGGGACGATGCGGACCTCTTGACCCAGGCCCCACACACTGGCCACGATCTCCGCCGTCTGTTTGGCCCGAATCAGGGAACTCGTCCAGATCTCGTCGAATTCGACCTTGAGCCGCCGCAGCGCGGAGCAAATTCGCCGCACTTTGTCCGCTCCCTCCGGGGTCAGGGCACGAGCGGCGTCATCAATCCCCAACTCGCCGCGGGGCGACGCGATTCCATGTCGCATGAGGTAAACGAGCATGTCCGATTACCCCAATCCGTGCGTCTGCTTCTTGAATCGAAACTCCGGCGCCTCGCGGATGCACGTGCCGAGAATTTTGATCGATTGGCGAAACGCCGATGCTCCCAGGAGCTTCAATTCCGCGGGCTGATCGCCGACGGTCGGAAAGCCCTGCGCATCGGGTGTCAGTTTTTCCCAATTCTGAAAGAGCCTCCCCCAATCACTTTCCAGTACAGCCGCCATGTGCTTTTTCGCCCGCGTGGGATACCAGAAGCTGTCGTGATAGATCACGCTGGCGATGTACGACCAGGGGGCCATCCACGTCTTCAGCGACCACTCCAGCATCGTCTTGAGCCGCCCCCAGTAAATCTTGTGCTGCATCTTCGAGGCGAAGGTCATGTTTTTGAATGGCCCGTCAAAATGCCAATTCTCGGCCGCCGCATCGACATCGCCGACGATTTCAATCTTCGACGGATCGCCGCAGCCCAGCCCCATGTCATGGGCGATGCGGATGAACTTGATCGCCATCGGATCGAGACCCATCAACTTGGCGGCGACGGCATCGATCGCCACTTGATCGTCGCTGGCCAGGATCACATTCTTGACGTGCGGCGTCATGCACCGCGGACCCGGGCCATCGCCCGCAAACGTCCCATCCATCACCGCGAAAACGCCACGGTGAATCTTTTTCTGGATCATGAGCAGATCGACGAGCGTCTCGTGGATCACCTCGTGCGTCCAGTGCCGGTGCTCGTTCAACAGGCCGCCGAAGGCGTTCTTCATCGCCCCGGTCGTCGTTGTGAAGATGTGCGTCTTGACCGTCGGAAGGTGGATGATGTTCTCACCGATGAAGCGTTTGGGGATGGCGAATCCGTCGGGATACACCTTGTTGAGCACGAGGAATCTGTCCGCAAGATCGCCCACGGCCTCGCGGACGTTGATCCATGGCTCGCCCTCGTACAGGTGGATGTTACGCAGACCGTGGGCCTGAACCACGTTGACCTGCTTGTTCTCCCGCTCGCCCAGATGCGCGTCGATTACGACCGTACGATTGTGGCAGGCGTGCATCAGCTCCGGCTTGTACCCGTCGGCCTTCATCGCCCGGATAACGCCCTCGAGCTGCCACGGCACGGTCGAGCTTCCGGGAAAGAAAAAGTGCCAGCTGATATTGACCTTGAGTGCGGTGTCGGCGGACTTGTCCACGACGGACTGATAGCCGGCGAGGTTTAGCAGCCGGTGGTAATCCGCAAGGACGGTAGAAGGTCTGGTTCTGAGGATCGCAACTTTCGCCGTGGGCATCGCCGCTCCGTTAGGCAGGGCCTAGGAAATCGATGCTGGCTTTAGCGACGCCCAATCGATTCGAAGACCATTCACATTATAGGGGAATCGGGTCAATCCGGCATACACCCCTGTGCCGGGTGGTTGCGGCTGGCTCGCGACGGATGGAACTCTTTTTCACGGAGGGAGACGACGAATCCGCCGTCGTCCCAACATCAATAGCGACAGGCTCAGCACCATGCCCGGCAGGACTCCCTGCGCGCAAACGCCGCACGGAATCGGTAGAGAAATCGGGGGAATTGGCTGACACACGTCACCAAACCCGTCGCCATTCGCATCCGCCTGATCGACGTTGAATACCAACGGGCAGTTGTCGCAGGCGTCGCCCGTCCCGTCACCGTCGACGTCGGACTGGCTGCTGTTCGCGACCGTTGGGCAGTTGTCGCACGCACTGCCGAACATGTCGCGGTCGGGGTTGGACTGATTGTTGTTTGCAATCGTCGGGCAGTTGTCGCAGATGTCGCCCCTGCCATCGCCATCTTCATCCGGTCCGTCGTCGATCTCGACCAGGGGGCATAGGTCGCAACCGTTGCCGATGCCATCACCGTCGGTATCCGCCTGGGCCCGATTGGGGAACTCCGGGCAATTGTCACATTCATCCCCCACTCCGTCGCCATCCAAATCCGCCTGGTTTGCATTGACAATCGCCGGGCAGTTGTCACACGCATCGGCGCTTCCATCGCCATCCCCGTCGGCTTGATCGGGGTTGAAATCATCGGGGCAGGTATCACAAGCACTCCCCAGGCCATCGAGATCGGGGTCGACATCGGCGTCGTTGACCGTCACATCAAAGGTGCATGAGGACCCGGCGGTCGTGCTTACGGCGACCGTCGTCGTGCCGACGGGGAAAAAGGAGCCGGACGCCGGCACGGCAGTAACCGTCCCGCAGTTGAGGGTGCTTATCTCAAAATCCACGACGGCGCCGCACTCGCCGGTATCGTTGTTGACATTGACATCCGGGCACACGAGGGCGCCGCAGCCATCGAATATGCGCACGCGGTCGATTCGCCAGCCGCTGCGATCATTCGTTTCGTCGGTGCCGAGGATCCAGCGGAGTTGAATGTTGTTCCCGGCGGTCCCTGCGGGGAGATTGACTATGGTGTCAATAAACCCGCCGGAATCGCCCGACCAGCAGTCGCGACCCACCAGGGGATTGCCGCCTTCTGAGCCGACGAGGTGGTCGTATCCGCCGGTCACGAAGGTACCGATGGCCGCGACGTCGATGAAGGCGCCGCCGGTGAATCCGGAAACGGCGATTTCCATGACACCACCGTCCTGCGCCAGTTGAGAAGCCGGCGGGGCTTCAAGGTCATAGTGCTGTTGAAATCGAATTTGAACGAAGTCCGAGCTCAATGCCACCGAAGGGCTCGTTAGGGTGCTTGTGCCGAAGTCGGTAGCATCGTTGCCAAAGGCGTTATTTTCGCTGGGGCCTGTTTGTTCGGTTACCCAATCGACGCCGCTGTCGGAGTGACTGGTCGTCCATCCTAGCGGTAGTGCGGGAGCAACCACACTATTAAAATTTTCGCTGTAATCCACGGCGCGGGCCGCGGGGACGGCGCCCGCCGCCGTGCACAAGGTACAAACGACGAACGCGAAGCGTGAGAAGCAGGGACTCGATTGCCTGGACATGACCTCCTCCGGAAACTGTCAATAATTATACCCGCGTACACGCACCGCAAAGAGGATATTACGGCCGGCCGTGACGCGGAAGTTACGATAATAATCGCGCTTCGATCGATCGGGAGCCCTTTTATTTGGGAACCACCTCAGACGTGCGTGAAGGCATTCTGGAGCGCCGCCCCCACATCATCAGCGACAGACTCAACAGCATACCCGGCAGGACACCCTGCGCGCAAACTCCGCACGGCGCGGGCTGGCCGCCGGGCGCGTCTCCACAGACGTCGCCTATGCCGTCTCCGTTTGAATCCCCTTGATCGGCGTTGAAAACCGCCGGGCAGTTGTCGCACTCGTCGCCTTTGCCGTCGCCGTCGGCATCGTTCTGGTCGGCGTTGAAGAGCGCCGGGCAGTTGTCGCAGACATCTCCTTTACCATCGCCGTCGGCATCCGCTTGATCGCTGTTGGCGAACGTCGGGCATTTATCGCAGACGTCGCCCCGACCATCGCCATCGAGATCCGCTTGATTGTTATTTGCAGACGACGGGCAGTTGTCACAACCGTCGCCGAATTGGTCACCGTCGATGTTCTTTTGGGTTTGGTCGGCGAACGAGGGGCAGTTGTCCTGACTATCGATGACCCCATCGCCGTCAGCATCCGGCTGGCCGAAGGCAGCCGTCATGATCGCATAGTTGCCGGTACCGGCCGCGGCGAAATGGCTGACTCGCGCGAAATAGGTCCCGGTCATCGGGATTGCAAAGCAGGCGGACTCGGCGCCTTCAGATCCAGTGGGCTGGTCGACCGACAGCAGCTCTGCCGTCCCGTCGGTGTCGAAGAGCTTCAGCACTACGTCGGTCTCAGCTCCGGTTCGCGGCGGGTCGGTATCGACGGCCAGGAACAGTACGTTCCCCGACTGGGCCTGCACCGAATAGAAATCAACATCGGCCGCGATGCCGATGGCGGCCGATCGGGCACCGACGGGCATGGAGAATGTGGTGATGCCGTCGGCGGTTGGGACGGTATTATTCGCCTCGGTTTCAGGCGAAGACGCCGTCGTGACGACGACAAAAAGCAGGTAGGAGCCGATGGGGTTCATGTTGTTGAACTGCCTGACGCGAAGAAAATAAGTTCCACCGGCCGTTAACGTTCGCCCCGCGATGGCCGATGAAAGCTCGGTTTCTTCGGTTGAATCGCAATCGGTGCCTTGTCCATCATCGTCGTCGTCTTCGATAACAGTAGTTCCGTCCGCTGCAAACAACGTGACCACGGAATCTCGGCTCAAAAGGTTGGTGCCGCCGGTATCTACTTTGATCCATGCCTTGGCCCCGGATGGAATATTATTCAGCCTATAGTAGTCGAAATCGCCTGTCGGCGTGATTGCGCCTTGGACGATGAGACCTCCTTGAGATCCCAAGACCAGCACCTGCGCCGTGCCCGGCGTGTTGTTGGGCTCAACCGCCGGCACAATGACGGGCGGCGCGCCCATCGCCGAGCGCCCGGAGATCATCACCGCTGCGACAAGAATCCATGACATCAAACTCGATGGACTTGTTTTGTACGGAGTCATTTGCAATTCCTCCCAGCGGCAATGGATTCTTCCGGTCGCACACCATGAATCATCTGACCAACCCGTGTGCGGAGGCGCCGAAACGTCACGCCTGGCATCAGGGCCAGGGTGAGAAGCCCTAGCGGGAAAACACCCGGAGCGCACGTCCCGCAGGCGGCATCCGCCGGGGGGGCCGTATCGCACGCGTCGCCCACGCCGTCGGCATCCGCGTCCGCCTGGTCCACGTTGAACACGTCCACGCAGTTGTCACAGGCATCCCCCTTGCCGTCCCCGTCCGCATCGGCCTGGTCGTTGTTGGCCGCGTCCAGGCAGTTGTCGCACGCGCTACCCAAATTGTCTCCATCGGGATTGTCCTGGTCCGGGTTCGGCGTGGTCAGACAGTTGTCGACATTGTTGGCCGCTCCGTCGCTATCCCCGTCCTGCGATTTGATTTCGAGGGAGTCGATGTGCCAGCCCAGACCGGCGGCAGCGCTGCTGCTTCCCATGCGGAAGCGGAGGACGATGTTTTTTCCGGCGGCGGCGACCGGCAGGTTGACGATCGTCGTGACGTACAGCCCCCCCGTGGAGTTCGTCCACGCCGCTTTTCCGGTCAAGGGACCATTGCCGGAGAGGGTGCCTACATAACCAACGCCGCCAGGATCAAAGCTGCCCCCGGCGGCGAGAATGTCCAGAAACGCCCCGCCATTGATGGAGATCTCCAGCACGCCGCCGTCTTCCGGACTCGACAAAGCGAACCGATGCCGAAACGTGAGTGTGGCTGTGTTCGTGGCGATTGGAATCGACGGAGTATCGAGCCGTTTGTCGCTGATGACGCCGGGATTGTCGACGAAGATATTGTTGGGCCCGGCGTCGCTGTCGGTCGCCGTCGTCACCCAGACCGGCGCCGGCCCGGCGACATTCGTCGCCGTCCAGCCGGGCGGCGGAGTCGGCGGCGTCGCACCATCGAAGTTCTCCGTGAAATCGGCGCGAGCCGAGGCCGTTGGCCAGAGGGATGCGGCCGTGCAGAACGCCCATGCAACTCTCGACGTCCACCGCAATCTCGATGCAGTAATATCGCGCGAATTCTGACTATTCCAGCACATTCCAATCATGGCGAACCTCCAAGAAAGCGGAGTCCGTTCCAGAGTCGTAAGCAGCGGTCGGATGTGTGTCCCACGAGACCGCCAAGCGAGAAGGGTTCATTCTAACAAGTCGGGCGTCGCGGGAAAGCCCGCGTCAAGTTCTGCGCCGCCGTCCCCACATCATCAGGGAAAGGCTGAGCAACGCGGCCGGCAAGACACCTTGGGCGCAGGTCCCGCAGGCGTCGCCAGGAGGCGGGGCAGGTTCGCAAACGTCGCCCACGCCGTCGCCGTCCGAGTCGGCCTGATCCGCGTTGAAGGCACTTGGGCAGTCGTCGCAGACATCGCCTTTGCCATCGCCATCCCCATCACCTTGGTCGGCGTTGAACTCGCTGGAACAGTTGTCGCACCCGTCGCCCTTGCCGTCACCATCCGCGTCATCTTGGCCGGGATTGGCCGTATCCGGGCAGTTGTCGACGCTGTCGATCACGAAGTCGCTATCCCGATCCTGCGATTGAATATTGATCGAGTCGATGTGCCAGCCGACGACGCCCGTGTCGTTGTCACTTCCAAAACGAAAGCGAAGGACGATGTGTTTGCCGGCGGCCGCGGACGGCAGGTTGACCGTCGTGGTGATGTATCCGCTCGAGTTGCCCGACCACGCATCCCGCATGTCGATGGGATTCGCGAGCGCGGCGAAGATGAAATCGTTGTAACCGCCACCGACAAAACTGCCCCCGGCGGTCAGGATGTCCTGAAAAGCCCCGCCGTCGATGGAGATCTCCAGCACACCGCCGTGACGACCTGAGTCCAAATTGTAATTATTTCGAAACGTGAGCACGGCGGTGGGCGTGGCGATGGGGATCGGAGGGGTGTCGAGCCGCTGTTCGCTGACCATGCTGGCATCGTTGACGAATGCGTTATTGGGCGCCGAGTCGCTGGTCATCATCGTCGTCGCCCATGACGGATTTGAATCCAGAGGATCTGTTGCCGTCCAACCGGCAGGTAGCGCCGGCGGCGACACGCCGTCAAAGTTTTCCGTGAAATCGGCGCGTGCCGTGACCGTGGGCCAAAGACACGTGACCGTGCAGAGCACCCCTACTCGTCGCGACGTCCGTCTCGAACTCGATGCATCAACACCGCGCGGAATTTGTCCGACTCCGACCATCCCGATCATGGCGAACCTCCAAGAAAGCGGAGTCCGTTCCAGAATCGTAATCGGCGGTCGGATGTGTGTTTCACGAAACCGCCATGCGAGGTGGGTTCATTCTAACAGGTCGGGCGCACCGGAAAAGCCCGCGTCAACTTCGCCGCCGCCGGCCCAAATACATAAGCGACATGCTCAACAACGCGGCCGGCAAAACGCCCTGCGCGCAGGCGCCGCACGTCATCATTTCCATGTTGGCCGGCGGATCGAGGCAGTCCGCCGTGCCATTGCTGTTGGCATCCGTGTCCGTCACACCGCATCCGCACGTCCCAGGCTCGGTTTTTCCGGCATCGTCCGGGCAGCCGTCGGCACAGTCGATCAGCCCGTCCCCGTCGCGGTCGGGGCCGGTCGCCTCGAAGTCAATCACGCACTGCGACGTGTTGCCGCTCGCGTCCATTGCCATGACGGTGATCGGATGAACCCCACCGTCCACCATCTCGCCGACGGCGGGGTCTTGTGACACGGACCGACCGGGACAATTATCCGTCAGCATCACGAGGGCCAATGCATTGGGGACCGGGGCCTGGCAATTGGCGTCGACCTCGGCGCTCAAACTGAGATTGGCCGGGCAGGTCAGGACGGGCAGTTCCACGTCGTTGACGGTAATAGTAAACGTGCACATCGGACCGGCCATCGCCGAACACGTTATCGTCGTCAGGCCTAGCGGAAACGAAGAGCCGGAGGACGGCGAGCAGGTGATCGTGCCACAGACGCCTGACACCCCGGGTGGCGGATAATTGACGATCTTGGAACATTCGCCCGGATCGGCATCCACGGAGATGTTGGGCGTACAGCTCAACTGACATGGCGCCCCGCGCTGGGCACGGGCTGCCGACGGGAGCGAGGGGACGACCAATGCGCAAATCAGCCAACAGAATCTCGGCGTCCATCTCGTTTCGGTTGCACGTCCAGCGCGCAGGATTCCACCGATGCCGATGTTCCCACTCATGTCGAACCTCCCAGAAAGAAGAGTTCCGTGATCGACGGTCAGAGGTGTATCTCAATCAACCGCCACGCGAGGAGAGTCTATTGTACGAGGTCGGACCGTTGCGGAAAAGCGGCGTCAATTTCGCCGCCGGCGCCCCCACATCATCAGGGACAGGCTCACCAAAGCGGCCGGCAAGACGCCTTGTGCGCAGGTCCCGCAGGTGGCGCCGTCAGGTGGCGGGTCTGATTCGCATGCATCGCCCAACCCATCGCCATCCGAATCCGCCTGATCGGGGTTCGCCGTTGTCGGACAGTTGTCCACCGCATCGCGCACCCCGTCGGCGTCGCCGTCCGGATCATCGCTATTAATCGTGGCGACGCTTTCCAAATCCGCGCCTATGCCGCCAACCACATTGGACAAAACCACGCGAAAGGTCTCATTCGCCTCGATCTCCGTATCGCCTACAACGTTGATCGTGACCGTCTTGGCTGTCTGACCGGGACTGAAAGTCAGGCTCCCGTTCTTCTGTGCGTAGTCGCTTGCCGCCGAAGCCGTGCCGTCCGCCGTTGCGAAGTTCGCGGTCACCGCGGTCAATGACGTGTCGGAGAGCGTGACATTGAACACCGCGTTGGACAAGCCGGCGTCTCCCTCGGTCACGTTCACATTACTGATGGACATACGCGGCCGGGGAATTGCCGCCAATCCGCGAATGGCCCCGCCGGGCAGCGCGCCGGTCAATCCAACGGCTCCCGTCGAAAGGTTGATCGTATAAAGTCCGGAGATCATCGATCCGGCGTTGTAGAAAGTCGCATAGGCGATTCCCGATGGGGCAATATCAAAGCCGCAGACGCCCGGTCCGACGATCGTGCCCAAGGCACCAATGTCAGTCACCTGACCTGTATTCGGCGACGTCGGCGTCCCACCCGCCGAGCCGATGCGGACCAAGTGGTCCAAGTCCGCATCGAGGCCATAGAGCGTCGTGAACGTTCCGCCGAGGATAACAAATGGGTTGGAATAGGCCACGCCGACGACCTCGGGCATTTCAATGGGCATCCCGAACACATTTAGCGACGAATCTACCGTCACCTGCGCCGTCACCGAATTGATACGGAGGTTCTGACGGACGTCACTAACAACGCGAATCGTGTCGGTTACGGGATTGAAGTCCATGCCGAAGTCGGACCCGCTTAGCGGCGTCGTAAACGTACCAGAACCGACCTGTGTCGCTGCGCCCGTTGTCCGATTGATCACATAAAGCCGGTCGCTGCTGCCCAGACCGTACAACTGTCCCGTCGCCGGCCGGAAGTCAATCGCAACGATTGCCTCGAATGCTTGCAGTCCGGTGATCGTCACATTGGACAGACTCGTCCCCGGCGCGGCGCTGCTGATGCGGTGCAGGGTATTCGACGTCGTCAGCGCGAGCAGACCGTCCTGCGCTTGCAGTGGCATTGTTGCCCAAGTCGCCACACCGAGCCCGCAGGCCGCCGCCAGGCGCGCACCGATTGCGTTCCAACCTCTTCGATTGATGAGTCGCATGGTTTTTTCTCCCGAACTGGCTGGAGGTGCACTCGCCGTGAGGGCTCAAAGCGCGATACGGCCGCACGTGAATGCACGACCCGGCGATGATAAGGTGTATCCTAAATCCGACGAATCGATCGTACAAGATCGGGTGCAGCCGGCGCCGACGGGGCCGCCACAGAAAAGCCTGCGTCAAACCACGCCGTTCAAACGCTCATGCGGGCCGAGTTTTGTGCGAAGGCTGGGTGGCCGCGTATTGGTGCGGCCCGTTTTTCTGCGCGAGCGAGTAATGTGGAATTCGCTAACGCGAAGTCGTCTCCCCGCCCGTCGCATCCTCCAGCGCCCGCCGCGCTTCCAAGAGCGACTGTTCGAGATTGGCGGAGAGGTCCAACGCCGAATCAGAATTGGCCGGGCCCATCTCATCATCGACCACGCATCGGTACTTGTACTCATAGGTGAGCTTTTCGATCGCGTTGGCAATGTCGTCGCCCACGCAAACCAGCGTAGCAACCAGTTCGCGGCCCTTGGGGGAGGCGATCTCCTGCAGCACCCGGTCCCGCACGTCTTTGGTAATAGGATGAGATGTTGATGCCTGCTTCATATTAGAGCCTAGGCGCGCAAGACTCCGCCGGCTGCGACGGTCTTGCTTAAATAAAGTTGATCTCGCCGATTTGGCCGGCGCATTACCGGCTCTCCGCGGGCCGGCTGGCCGCCTCGCGGACTCTCTCGGCAGCCTGCGTGGCGGCCGACTTCACTTTCTGCGCCGCCTGTGTCGTGGCCGACTTGGCCCGGTCGACATAGGGCCGCGCGTCCTCGGCCAGTTCACGGGCCCGCTGCTTGGCCTTCTCATAGGCCTGCGTCGTCGCGTACTTGGCCCTGTCGATGTAGGGCTCGACAGCCTCCCTGACCTCCTCCGCTTTTTGCGTCGTGGCCTCGCGGACCTCCGCGGCCTTGGACGTCGCCGACCGTCGCGCTTTTTCTCGCGCGACCGGGTCGCAGCCGGCGATGCACCACGCGCAGCAGATCATCGAAATTCCCAAGTGTAGGCGCGACGCGATCACTGTCCCGGCCCCGTTTCGGCTGCCGCCCGTGGAGAGGCCGCGCCTGCATCGACCGCGCTCGTCTTCGCCGTTTTTACACCGCCCGTACCGGATTTTCCCTTTTTCACGCAGTCGAGCACAAAGACGTTATCGCGGTGGTCCACGTCATCGTTGAGGCTGTTATAGGCATACATGCCGTCCAGAGAAGCCTCAGTCCGCTCTTCTTTTGCGGGCAGCCATAGATACGTCGCCACGGGAAGGCGCGTCTTGGTGCTGATGTAGAGGTCCTGAAGCTTGCAGGGGAATTGATCCTTGGGTGGATAGCGCAGTTCCAGGTGAAAACACGGCTCCTTTCGGGGGCCGATCTCCGCCGCCCCGACCAGCTTGATCGCCACCTCGCCGTGCTTCCTGGCTTTCTCAATACGGTCAAGGATTCGCTCCATCATCCTCCGGGGGCCGAAATCGGTGATGGGGTTCCGCGCCTTCTGGAAGACCACGGCGAATTGGGCAGGATACTTTTGCACGGCCGGCGGCTGGCCGAGGAGGCCTTTTCGGGGGACCAGCAGCACCTTGTCGTCGTTTCTGCCCTTCACGAAGACACATTGCTGGTACTCGCTGTCTTCATCCATCCAGGTGAACCTCACGCTGAAGGGATCATCGCGAAACTCGGCCCGGATATTCTCCTGCTCCTTCAGTTGTGGGATCAGTCCCAACCGTTCCTGTCGCTGGAAGTGCGTCGTGAACGACTTCAATTTCTGCGTCTCGGCGAGGCATTCATTCAGGTACGCAATCGGGTCCCTCTTGATCCGTTGCGTCGTATTTTCGTAGCCCTCGACTTTCTCAAAGCCGTCAACCGAGCTTACGATGGGCACATCGACATGCGGCCTCGCGCAGCCCGGGGCGGCCGCCCACGCCATTGCCATGACCAACAAACTTCGTCGCATCCAGGTCTCCATAACGGGTTATGTCTCAATCAGTAGTATACAGTTCGTGTTCGATGATGTTTCACTTCCACCGCGCCGCCGCGCCCCAAGGCCCACAAATACCAGTCAATTTCCCACGCGGCGACTCGTTTTCCGGTGGACTCAAGGGCATTCTTCATTCTATCGACCGCCCGGATCGTCGCGGCTCGAATCTCAATCTCCCCATCGCTCCCCGCCTCGATTTCCTCCTCGCGATCGATCAATTCGGCCAAGTGCGATTCTAGCTGCAGAATCCCCAGATGTCTCAGCGCCTGCGGAACGCGGTAATCCGCGAACGCGGTCAGCTCCTCGAGACCGGAGAGACCGTGAAAGCCGTGGGCCTGCCAGCAGGCGGCGATATCGAGCGGACAGATCTGTGCCCGTTTCATTAAGTACACGGTCTGTCCGTGATAGCGGGCCACGTCGCGAAACGAATCGAACTCGGTCATCAGCAGCACGGCCAGCGGCCACGCCTTGCCGGAGACGGATTCGATGGCGTTTATGAACTGACCGTCAAAGCGCTCAAGGAGTACGCGACCGGTCTCGCGGACGATTTGCTCGCGTTCATCGAGGAGAAGCAGCTCGCCTTTGCCGCTGAGTGTGTCGCGCAATTCTTCGCTGGGGACGCTCACCCAGTACTCGGCATCCCCCCACCGCGGCTCATATCGCGCCGCGAGCATCAGGGAAACAAACATCGCCTCGTAGCGCTCGTAGGTCTTGCCCCGCCACTCAAATCGCAGGGGATTTGACGACCAGAAGCAGAAATTGAGGGCATCGACCAGCAGGACCAGATTGGCCAGCCCCTCTTGTGAGCCTGAAAGCTGGCCGATCAACTCGTGGCCACTTGGCTTCAGTGCTACCGGAGAAATCTCGCGCGCCCAACGCTCGATGGCCGTCTCGTCAATACTAACGAGCTTGGCCTGCTGCATGACCGTGCGGGTGGAATCGAGAACGATCATCGCGCCCCCTCGAAATACCTACGCCTCGTCCGCCGGAACGCACCGCCCCACTGCCCACGCACGCAGCGCCGCTACGCGTTCCGCCAGCGTCGCCGACAGGGGCGGTGACTCCTTCAAAGCCCGCAACAGGTCGTCATTCGTCAGTTCGCGCTTGGCATCCACGGCGTTGTACATCGCCGCGATTGTCGCCTGCTCGATTTCCGCCCCGCTATAGCCCTGCGAGGCCGTCACCAATCCTGCGACGTCGTATGCCGCCGGGTCGCGCCGCCTCTTTCGCAGGTGGATGTCCCACAGTTCCCGACGCGTCTCCTCGTCCGGCAGGTCCACGAAAAATATCTCGTCGAATCGTCCCTTGCGAAGGAGCTCGGGTGGCAGGGCCTCGATGTCGTTGGCCGTCGCCACGACGAAGACCGGGGCGCGGTGCTCCTGCATCCACGTGAGCAGCTCGCCGAACATCCGCTGCGACAGGCCGCCGTCCGTGCTGCGGCTCGCGGCCGACGCGAAGCCCTTCTCGATCTCGTCGATCCAGAGGATGATCGGCGCCATCGCCTCCGCCTGATGCAGCGCGTCGCGCAGCCGCCGCTCCGATTCGCCGATGTACTTGTCGTACAACGCCCCGACATCCACCCGCAAGAGCGGTCGCTGCCACGCTGTGGCGATCGCCTTCGCGCAAAAGCTCTTGCCCGCCCCTTGCACGCCGAGGAGCAGCACCCCACGAGGCGGCGCGAGCCCGGAGAGACCGTCATCGACCGCCATCACGCTCTGCCGCTGCTTGAGCCAGCGCTTCAGCCGCCGCATCCCCGCGACCTCGCTCATATCGACCGGCGTTTCGACAAACACCAGCAACCCGCCCGCCGAAATCGCCTCGCGCTTGCGGGCCAGGACCGTATGCAGGTCCGCCGCCTCAAACCGCCGGTCGTCGGTGATTGTCTCCTCGATGATTCGAGCAATGCGCCGCCGTGAGAGTCCACGCAGGTTGCGAATAATCGCCTGATATTGGGACCGCTTCACATCGACGAGGATCGGCTTTATGCGATGGTGTCGCTGCAAGGTTTCCTTGACGACCGACTCAACCTGATTCTCATTGGGTAAGGCAATCTCGAATCGAATGGCGTCCGCCGCCAGCACCGGCGGCAGTTCGTCCTGATGATCGATCAGGATCAGCGTGCTCTCGGTCTTCGCCAGCGTGGGCAGAAGGTCGCGGACCACGCGGAGCGTCCGCTCGTCGCGCAGGTACGACAGCATGTCCAGCATCACGGCAATCCCCTTCTTGCCACTCCGCCGGAGGTAGTACAGGGCGGCGGCCGCACTCGTTGTGTCGGCGATGGGTGGCTGATCGGAAACCAGACCGTCGCGAAGACCGTCCACGACCGTCCAAACCCAGAGGTCGACCGGGTTGCGAACGGCGTAATCGCGGACCAGGGAAAGAACCTCATCCTCCTCGTGCGTGGGGGCGAAGATGAACCGGCAGCCGCCGTCCATCAGCTTGGCGAGTCGCAATCGATCGGCATCCAGGGACATTCGGCGGGGCCTCCAATGCGAAGTTATAGCAGAAAAGCCGAAGGACTTGTCGAATCGTGCGGGCGGACGCGGCGACTGCCGCTCCGCACACACCGGTCGATTACCCCGATGGGAAGGCTGCTGGATTCAAGAAACAAATCGACACTCAGGGTTCGCTTTTTGTTACAATGAGGGCGAGCATACACGGCCAAGCCGCTTATTCCCTTGGAGGAGATAGATGCGTTACATCACAGCGAATGGACCCCGCCGGTTTCTAGTCGTCCTGACAGCAGCAATTCCGCTTTTTCTCGCAGCCGATGACTCGGCCGCGGAGCCGCGCGACGCCTCTTTTCGCACTTCCGCCGTGGACACGAACGTCCAGCGAATCGAAATCGATGCCGCGAACTTCGGCGATCTGAAGTCCGGCCCACCGATACGACGGCTCGCCTGGCCGATGCCAAACGGTCAGATCGCGCAACTGGCGGTCGAGCGATTCAGCGTGATCGGACCCTCTTTTCGATTGGTCGAGGCGACGCCGCAGGGCGAGACGCCTTTGCCCGTCCCGGACGTAGTCATCTTCCGCGGTCAGATTGAGAACGAGCGCGAGACGCACGTGTTCCTCGCGCTTTGCGCCAATGGCACGGGCAACGGCTACATCGATCGGAGCGGCGAGCGGTTTTTCATCGCGACCGCCCGCGACACGGCGGGCCGAATTGCGCCCGGCGCGCTGACGATCCACCGGGCCCCGAAGGTACAGGATGAGCCGGGGGCGGGCATCGCCTGCGGCGTCGAACTCTCGCACAATCGACGGCACAAGGGGGCAGCGCCCCGCGGCGGAACCGTGACCGACCAGGGCGCCCGGATGGCCAAGCTGGCGATCGATGCCGATCAGGCGTTCGTTCAGCTATTTCCCGACAGCGCCGCGGCCGGAGCGTACGCCGTTCAGCTTGCCGCGGCGACGGCCGACATCTATGAGCGCGATCTGAACCTCCGCCTCCGGCTCGATTTTGTCCGGCTGTGGCCGGCGGGCGGCGCGCCCTTCGCGGCCACGGATCTCAGCGGTTTCGCGGATTATTGGATCAATAACGAGAACCCCGACCTCTACAATTTTGTCCACCTGTACAGTGGCAGTCGCGCCACGAGCTATGCCGGTATCGCGTACGTCGGGGGGACTTGCAGCGCGGGCCGAACCTACGGCATCAGCGCGTTTTTGAACGGCACGTTTCCTCCGTCGGTGGGCCCGCCCGATCTGGACAACTGGGACGTCATCGTCACCACGCACGAGATGGGGCACAACGCGGGGACTTTTCATACTCATGACGGCTATTCGCCGACCATCGATGACTGCGGCAATGGCGTCCCTTCGCGCGGCACCATCATGAGCTATTGCCACACGCACCCCGGCGGCGTGCTCAATATTGACATGTGGATGCACCGGGAAGTCGAGGACGTGATCGAGGCGGATTTCCAGTTCGGCGGGTGCTTCGAGTACGACTGCAACGGCAACAACGTGGCCGACGCTACCGACATTGCCGATCTCACGAGCGACGACGTAAATTCGGACGGCATCCCCGACGAGTGCCAGGACTGCAATTCCAACACCATTCTGGACCCCATCGAGATCATCGGCGGCGCGGCGGACGTCAATGGCAACGGCATCCCCGACTCCTGCGAGCCGGACTGCAATTTCAACGGCGTGCCCGATCCCTACGAATGTGACCTCGACCCCATTATCGACCAGGATGGCAACAACACGCCCGACGAATGCCAGGCGGATTGCAACAATAATACGGTGCCCGACTTTCTCGACGTTCGCCCCGCCGGCGGTTTCGCAGACCTGGACCGCAACAATGTCCCCGACGTCTGCCAGGATTGCGACAACAACGGCGTGACCGACTGGCTCGACATGGGCCGGGGCGAAAATCTGTACGTCGCCGCGCAGTCCGACTACGTTCGTGAGTATTTCGCTACCAGCGGCTATCCCATCCAAAACCTCGCGGCCGGCGTCGTCGTCGATCCGCATGACTGCGTATTTGGCGCGGATCGCCAGCTTTACGTGGCCAGCTACACCAACGACCGCATCGTGCGGATCAATGTCGATACCGGCGCGACATCAATCTTCGTCGCTTCGGGCAGCGGCGGCCTGGACGGTCCCGCCTCGCTCGTCTTCGGTCCCAATGGAAATCTCTTCGTCGCCAGCCGCCTGACCTCCAGCGTCATTCAGTACAACGGCGCGACCGGGGCGCTCGTCGGGACCTTTGTGACCGCCGGCCTGGGCGGTCTGAGCCAGCCCTACGGCCTGACCTTCGGTCCGAACGGCAATCTCTTCGTCACCAGCGGCAACCACACCGTGATCCAGTACAACGGGGCAACCGGCGCGCTGGTTGGCACGTTCGTCACGGCGGGCAGCGGGAGTCTGTCCGGGCCGCGCGGTCTGACCTTCCTGCCCAACGGCGATCTGGTTGTGGCCAGTTTCTCGAATTCGCGGCTGCTACGCTACAACGGCGCGACCGGCGCGTCGCTCGGTCAGTTCAACAACGGTCCAACGATGGAAGGGGCTTGGGGCGTACGCGTCGGTCCGGATGGCAATGTGTACGCGGTCCGCAGCACCGGGACGATCCGGGTTCAGGAATACACGGTCTCGGGGCTGTACCTCCGCTCGTTCGTCCGCGCTGATCCGCCGCTGATCTCACCGACGGGACTGGCCTTTCGGCCGGGCCGCCTGAACGACTGCAACAACAACCTGGTCCTGGACGCCTGTGAGGCGCCCATTGTCACGCTGACCCCGACGACTTTGTCCTCGACCGTTGTCAATCGGACGTACAGCAAGACGATCACCGCCAGCGGTGGGACCGGCGACTACAACTTTGTCGTAACCGCCGGCGCGCTTCCTGCGGGTCTGACCCTGTCGCCGACCGGCGTTCTGTCGGGGACGAGCACGTCCGGGGGAACCTACAACTTCACCATAACGGCCATGGATACGGGGGGCTGCACAGGCAGTCGTGCGTACACGATCGTCGTGCGGGTGAAGGCGCTCGAACCCATTTAAGCCGGCGAACGGAATGGGCATGACATTTCGGCCCGCGCGGCTGAAGTTTCGCCGACATGCTCGTCGGGCCCGGAGAGCGGCGACGCCCCCCTATTTCACGAGCTTGGCTGTCAGGCGGTCGTGGGTCTGCTCGGTGATTTCGAGCGACTTGCCGTCGAACGTGAGATCGTCGATGCGGCCGGCCATTGTGGCGATGTCGTAGGACCAGTCCACTTCCACCTGGCACACGTTATTGACCAACTCACGCAGTCGAACGCCCTGCACTCCGTCGATCTGGCCCAGCGCCTTTTCGAAGGCGAGATAGTCCTTGCGCGAACAATCCTCCAGCGTCAACTGGATCGATCGCCGGACGAATTGTCGCTTGGACCATGCACTGGCGATGTCGCGGAGGATCGCCGCGCCGTGCTGGTCGACGCAGGCCTTGAGCGCCTCGTCCCCGCCGCCCATGTCATGAGGGCCGGCCTTGGTTGTGGCATAGGTGTTTGACGACAGCATCTGGGCGCTGTCGGCGTGATACGCCTTGACGTTGAGCGTCGCCTGCCAGCGATAGATGGTCTGACCGGCCATTTCGCTGGCACCCGACCGGCGAGCCTGGGCGTTTCCAGTGACCAGGACATCGGCCTTGAAGGAGGCGGCCATGGCGGCGAGCTTGTCAGGGTTGTTGTTCATATCGGCCAGCGTCACATCCCGCTTGCGGATGTCGTCGGTCGCACTTTTGTCCATGAGCTGCACGCCCTTGGAGAGAAAGAAGTTCTCCAGGGCGCTCTGCACGACGCCGCCGGTTTTGGGCGGGTTCTGATCGTCGGAATCATCGTCCTCGATCACGATCACGATGCAGCGCGGGTTATCCTCGCGCTCCAGCGTGTGCGCCAACCGCGTCCATTCGCTCTCGAAGGACTCCGTGGAGACGGTCGCGCGGACGGAGCAGATGCTGACGCCGTCTTCGACGCGGCGCGAGAGGACCTCGGACTCGGTCACATAGCCCGCGGCGGAGCCCATGACGCGGTCATAGACGGCCGCGTAATTCTTGGCCACGGTCTGGGCGTTGATGAATTCGCCGCAGGCCTCGCGTACGGCCCGGCGGAGGGCATCGAGCCGGGCCTGTTCCATGGCGTTGGCATTGTCCCCGCTCGCCCGGCCTTCGGCGGTGACGGTCTTGTCGCGAGGCTTCGCGTACACGGGGACGGCGGCGGATGAGAACAAAGCGATGACAAGAAGGCGGGCAATACTGGTTCGCGACATGGGATGAGTTCCTTCAACGGGCCAACAGTCGACTCAGCGGGCGTCGATGATCGTACCGAACGGGAGCGGAAAGGGGAAGATTCACCACAGAGGCACAGAGACACCGAGACGCATGTTTTTTGGGCCGGAAAATAGTGGAAAATAATGGAACGACGAGGCCGGACGGCGAAGAGAGAAGGGAACAGGGAACAGGGAATCGGAAACGAGGAACCCAGAACTCGCCACGGTCGCCACGGCGACCGATCGGGCGGGGGCCGTTTTTTGTTGGTTGAACCAGGCGGAACGAGGCGGAACGGCAATAGGCTTGAGACCTGAGGCTTGAGGCTTGAGGAGCGGGCTGCAGACCAGGCGAGCAGGTGACAGGTGAACAGGAGAGAGCGCAGAGATTTTTTTTGGCCGAAAAAAGCCGAGAAAAGGTGAGAAAGGGTGAAAACGGGGGATTGAGGGATTGAGGGAATGAGGGGTCGGGCGCGTGGGAAAAAAACAAGGTGGCTGAATTCGCCTGATAAAGTTGAAATTTTTGATTTGCCAACTCATGGGCGCGGAGCCTCCTGGGCGGGCGGGCGGAGCGGACGGCGCGCGGCGATTCGGCGATACCTAACTAGTACCTAATATAACACAGGTTTCGGGAGAAGGCAAGTCCGGGTGGAAGGATTTTTTGTAGATGCGACGACGACGAAGCCTAGCGAGGGGTCAATAATGGGGAGCAGCCAATCGACGGAATGGGTAGGTGGCTGCCCCATGCAGTCTTGGACTCGAGGGCGTCGGCGACTACGATTTTCGGAATGTCTTCGAACATGAACGTCTGGGTCCCGGCACTTAGCGGTGCGATTGGGGCCGCTCTCGTGCTTGGTTGGCTGATGAGATGCTTCCGGCTCTCTCTAACCGCCGAGGAGATCGCGCGCCAGATCGAAGACCTTAAGCCCAAGGTACATCGCTTCTGGTTAGCAGAAATAACCAGTTATTTTGTAATTGCGACTTTGCTGACCTTCGGATGGAATGCAGTATTGCTCGCAATGGCGAGCTGGTACCGTGTTCCAGGGTCGGATGTTCGCTTCACCGCGGAGCCGATCCTTGTTTTCTGGTTCTTGCCAGCTCTATTTCTTGGTATTCTCGCGTCATGGCCGCCTGTCGCGCTCGGTTTCCGTTGGCTGCTGGGGGACCGCTACAAAGACCTGGAGCGGTACCGCGATTTGAGATCAGGCGCTCGATTTCCTCGGCGCTTTACCGTCCCATTCGTTGCCGGAACTCTTCTCATCGTTGCAGCGCTGGTCCTTTGGGGCCTGACGACAATTGCCGCGTTTGGGATGAATACGATTCGCATTCAATCCGCCTTTGGATTGCGAAAGCACGAATTTGCTTATAGCGAAGTGACAGACGTTTATTCAGTCGCTCAGATTCGAGCCCTAAGCGGCAGAATTATCGATACGCCACATTTTGTCGTCCGGTTTCGAGACGGGTTGACCTGGTCGACTCATGACAGGGTCATCAGAACTCTAAGCAACCAAGCCTCCGATCTTATCCAATTCATTTGCGAAAGAAGCGGCAAGGAGATTCAGAACGTTCAGCTGCTGCCCGGCGAATGAATCGAAAGAAGTGTCAGGAAGCATGTCCCCTGCGGTTCTCGTTCGGAATGATCGAAATCAATTCCCATAAATGATCTTTATCAACCAATCATCGATTGCCGACAAGACGGGGATGCGCGGTCCGGCATGCTGGCAGCGCACCACTTCCGATCGCGAAAATCGAAACACAAAGCGCCCGCATAGAAGCCAAGTACAGATACCAGCGTACCCACCCAGGGCAAGCGAGCCCAGGAAAGTCGTCACGACCCCAAATACATGGTGGCCCGGAAGTGGTTCGTCCGGAACCAAAGAAAAAATCGCCAAATACAAGCGACCAATAGCCAACATCGTAGGGATCGCTCCGCCGAGACAAAACAATACGCAGGTTAGCAGAACGACAATGTCGCGCCATGGCGCCTCGGTATCATTATCGTGAGGGGGCGGTGGTCTCATAGTCACATTTCGCACCCCCAAGACTCTGGGCTATGCCTGCAAGAAATCACGAGCGTTCAGGCGCTACGTAGACCGAATGGGACAGCTACGTATTTCCCGGCCGCATCTACCTCAGATGGCAAGCCGGATCAGCCGAACCGCCTGTCGAATTCTCCGTGGGAGCCGATCCATACCCACACGATTGTATCACCCTCGCGATGATAGTCCGTGCCACACGTCGTCACCCATCCCGGCGCGCCGGGAGTGACGCTAGGGAAGCTCGGGCGGGAGCCTCGCCCTTCCTTAGACCGGCTATTAGCCGGTGCCACAGCGTCCGACACGGGGGCCGGACGTTACACATTACACCGGCTGATAGTCCGTGCCACACGTCGTCACCGATCCCGGCGCGCCGGGAGTGACGCTACGGACGTCCGCCGGGACGGCGGACGCTACACGCCGGCGAGTTCGGCGCCGACTTCGCGGAGGAGGCCGGGCGGGGCTTCCATCGTTTTCTTGCACTTGGGATAGGCGCTGCACGCGAGGAAGCGGCCGGTGCGGCCCATGCGGAGGAGCATTTTCGAGTTGCACTCCGGACATTTGACGTCGGTCTCGATCGGCTTGACCTTCGGCTCGGAGGGCATGACCTCCTCGGCCTTTTTCTTGGCGTCGCCGCGGAGGTTGGCGACGGCTTTGCACTTCGCGCAACTGTAGAACGGGCCGAAGCGACCGTTGCGGAGCGTCATTTCGCCGCTGCATGAAAAGCATTTGAGGGCATCTTTCGGCCATTTCTCCACGACCGGCCGGCCCGTCAGCGTCCAGGCGAAGCCTGACGGCGGGGAGCCCAGCGCGGCGATTTCTTCTTTGGAGAGCCGTTTGACTTTGCCGCGGACCTTTCCGCTCTTGGCGCGGCCGTTGGCGCCGGCGACTTCGACCGGGGCGTCGGGGATCTCTCCCGCCGCTTCGCGCTCGCGGAGGTGCTCCAGCTTTTCCATCGGCATGGCGTTGCGGCAGCGCGGGAAGCCCGAGCAGGACAGGAACGGCCCCCGGCGGCTCTTGCGGATGACCATCGCCCGTCCGCACTTGTCGCAGCGCGCGCCCGCCTGCTCCGGCTTGGGCTTCTCGACATAGACGCCCTCGGGCATCGGCGCGGTCGCCTTGCACTCCGGATAGCGCGAGCAGCCGAGGAATGACCGGCCGCGGGCGAACTTGACGCCCATCGGGGCTTTGCACTCGGGACATTCCTGGTGGACGTCCTCGGCCTTTACCTTCTTCAGCGCCACGCCGCGCTCGTCGCACGGCTTGGTGTTGGTGCAGTCCGGATAGCCGGTGCAACCCAGAAACGGACCGCGCTTGCTCATCCGCATTGTCATCTGCTTGCCGCAGAGCTCGCACGGCTCGGCCCCGATGACCGGCTCGATCATTTTGCCTTCGCGGTCTACGTTCTTGGTATTCATGCACTCGGGATAGCCCGTGCAGGAGAGGAAGCGACCGTTCTTGCCGAGGCGATAGACCATCGGCTTGCCGCACTGATCGCAGGTGTATTCGCTGGGCTCGGCGCGGACGGCGTCCATGTCTTCGTGGGCCCTGGCCAGGGCTTCCTTGAAGGGGTCGTAGAACTCGTGGAGGACGTGGACCCAGTCGAGGTGCGCCTCTTCGATCTTGTCCAGCTCGCCTTCCATGAAGTTGGTGAACTGCACGTCCATCACTTTGGGGAAATGCTCGATCAGCTTGGTGGTGACGATCTCGCCGCGGGCCGTGGGGTGGAAGCGGCGGTCGAGCTGTTCGACGTAGCCCCGCGATTGGATGGTGTCGATGATCGAGGCGTAGGTGCTGGGGCGGCCGATGCCCTGGGCTTCCAGTTCCTTCACCAGGGAGGCTTCGCTGAATCGCGGCGGCGGGCTGGTGTACTTCTGCGCCGGAGTCAGTTCCAGCGGCGCGACGGTCTGACCCTCCTTGAGTGCCGGGAGGATGGGATCGCCCTCCGGCACGCCCATTACCTTGTAGAATCCTTCGAACACCAGCACGCGACCGGACGCCTTCATGACCGCAGTCCCCTGTGCGGTCGGCGCGGTGATCTGCACGGACGTGGTGTCCCATTCGGCGGGGGCCATCTGGCAGGCCACGAACCGCTTCCATATCAATGTATACAGTTTGAGCTGGTCGTCATTCAGGTGACCGCGCATCCATTCCGGGGTACGGGTCACGTCGGTCGGACGGATGGCTTCGTGCGCCTCCTGGGCCCCCGCGGCGCTGCCGTAGCGATTTGGATTATCGGGCAGGTATTTCGGGCCATACGAGGTTTCGATGTATTGCCGGACGGCGTGAATCGAATCCGCGGAGAGATTTGTCGAGTCGGTTCGCATGTAGGTGATGAGACCGACGGGGCCCTGGCCGTCCTTGAGGTCAACGCCTTCATAGAGGGCCTGCGCCGTCTTCATTGTCTTCGTGGTCGAAAAGCGAATCTGATTCGCCGCGGCCTGTTGCAGGGCGGCCGTCGTGAAGGGGCCGTAGGGCTTTGTCGTGCGCCGTTTTGTCTCCAGGCCCTTGATGACGAACTTCGGCGCGCGAGTGTGATCGATTGCACCCGATAGCGTGATGGTTTCCTGATGGTATTGCGGGTATTCCTTGCGAGCCTCGCGCTTGGCCTCTTTCACGCGACATCCCAGCAGCTCCGCGGCCTTCGTCGCCGCATCCACCGCGCTTTGGAATGTGAACTTCCCGTCCTTCTTTTTCTCCACCTGGCCCGTCGGGCGAAAGGTGGTCCCCTCGGGCAACTCCACGAGTTCGGCCCGAAAACAGCCGCGCTGGCCGAGCCAGTTTGTCTTCTCTTCGACGGAAGCCCCGTCAGAACCGCCGGACTTCTCGGATAATGCGGCCCATTCCTTTTCGAGAGTGGATGCCTTGGCAGGGTCGCCGGTGAAGA
Source organism: Phycisphaerae bacterium (assembly GCA_035275405.1). Taxonomy (NCBI): domain Bacteria; kingdom Pseudomonadati; phylum Planctomycetota; class Phycisphaerae; species Phycisphaerae bacterium. The sequence continues at coordinate 66,872 of DATEMU010000015.1, read as the reverse complement.
CCGGGTTGAGCGCCCAAAATTCCTCCGGCTGAAACTCGCGGATCGCCTTTTCGCGCTCGACGATCAGGCGCATCGCCACGGATTGCACGCGACCGGCGGAAAGGCCTTTGGCAATCTTCTTCCACAGAAGTGGGGATAATTCGTAGCCCACCACGCGATCGAGGATGCGCCGCGCCTGCTGCGCGTTCACTTTGTCCATGTCGATCGAATGCGGGTGGTTGAATGCCTCGGTGATGGCGCTCTTGGTGATCTCGTTGAAAATGACACGCTGGATCTTCTTCGGGGGCAGCTCCAGGGCCGTCGCGAGGTGCCAGGCGATTGCTTCCCCTTCGCGGTCCAAGTCGGTCGCGAGATAAACCGTGTCCGAATCGTCAGCGAGTTGCCTTAGCTCGTTTACGGTTTTCTGGTGGCTCGGGAGGATCTCATACGAAGGTTCGAAATTGCGACCGGGGTCGATGCCGTAGCGATGGGCGGGGAGGTCGCGGACGTGTCCTTTACAGGCCTTCACCACGTAGCGGTTGCCAAGATATTTATTGATGGTCTTGGCCTTGGCCGGGGATTCGACGATGACGAGCGAACGGCCGCCGCCATCCGGGGCGGTCTTCGCCTTCTTCGCCGCAGTACTGGACTTCTTCGCCATATAGCCCTTAATGGGGCAAACCCCTTTCCCGCTGCCGGAAAGAAAGCGTTCGACCTTGCAGCAATAAGGAACCCTTGAGCACGACGGTATATCGGCTCCGCCGCCAAGGCCCTCAAAGATCGAGTCTTACACGCCCCGCACCCCTGTTCAGGGCGAGGGAACCTAGCACGCACCCCTGGCGCTGTCAAATTGGGCTATTTTTCAGTGATCCGGCCGCGTCAAGGACTTTCGAGGGGATTCGTGTGACTCTGCGGTGAGACGACAGGCCTCGTCAGGAGTGTCATTCAGGCCGCGTAAACCACTTATCCCGCAAGATTTGCGCATAATTGACCGATCGGCTTGCGCGGGAATCTGCCTGACCGCAGTCTTTCCGCATTTCCAGTACTGTTGACAAGCTGTGAAATCGAATAAATCAGGCCGATTCTCGGCAAAGAAGTGGGCGATTCTCGCCGGATTCTCCCTAACTGCCCGATTCGCCCTCCGCCGATACCAATCCGATTCCAGCGTTTCCGCGCTGAGGGTCTTGACGGTCCCGTGAAGAATCGGCCCGCAGTACGCTCAATTTACTGGAGGATCGGAACCTTCCGTCACCCCAAGAGTAAGAACTAATACGATCGTCGCTGCCTATCATGGGTAGCGGGGCTCAAACTCACATTTTTGGTATTTTTGGAGACACGAAATGTCGCACAAGTCGAACATCCGTCTGAGTTCCTTGATTCCAGCATTCATGGCGTCCTTCCTGGTCGCTGCTTTGGCGATTGCCGATCCGGGCGAGCCCGAAGGCGACGAGGCCCCAAAGGGCAAGGCGGCGCGGCCGACCGCGGACAAGCCCAAGCCCGATTTCCCGCCGTTTGACGAAGTCATGAAGGACTACACGGAAGTCCCGACGGCCGAGTCGCCTTTCTTCCCGCTGTGGTACAACAAGAAGACGGACTCCCTGCGGGCGCAGATCCCCGCCAGCCTCATCGGCCAGAAATTTCTCGTCGCGACCAGCATGGCCGGCGGGCCCATCGCCACGGGCTTCCAGATTGACCATTTTCTGGCGTACTTCGATCGGATGGACAAGTCCCTCGTCTTGATGCGGGTTGATCCGCGCTATGTCGAGGGTTCGGGCGACCAGCCTTTGTCCGACGTGATCAAGCGCAGCTACGGCGGCGACGACATCCTTCGCACCGTTTCGATCGTCACCATGAAAGATGGCGATTCCATCATCGACCTGGACGGGCTGTTCAAGGCCGACTTCGCAGGGATCGGCGAGTGGGGCCTGGGCACCGTCAACAGCCAGCTTTCCAAGTGGGCCAAGTACAAGGCCTTTCCGCAGAACGTCGAATTGACCGTTGATCTGGCTTTGATGCGGAGCGGCCGCGGCGGCGGCGGTTCGGGCCGACGCAATCTCTTCCACTACAGCATCTCGAAGATCCCCGAATCCAGCCAGGCGTACAAACCGCGGCTGGCAGACGATCGCATCGGGTACTTCATGACGGTGCGGAAGGACTGGACCAAGGAGCACAACGCGCGGACGCTATTTAACCGCTACATCAACCGCTGGCATCTGGAAAAGCGCGACCCGACCGCCAAACTCTCCGCCCCGAAGAACCCGATCATCTGGTACATCGAAAAGACGGTGCCGCTTAAGTATCGGCGCTGGGTGAAGGAGGGAATCCTGGAGTGGAACAAGGGCTTCGAGAAGTGCGGCTTCCTGGACGCCATCGAGGTGAAGCAACAGGAAGACTATGACCGGGAGACAAAAGACCTTGACCCCGAGGACGTGCGTTACAATTTCTTCCGCTGGATCGTCACCGGCGTGGGCTTTGCCATGGGCCCGTCGCGCGATCACCCGCTGACGGGGCAGATTTTTGACGCGGACATCGTGTTCGACGATTCGATGGTTCGCTTTTACGTCTCCGACTACGCGCAATTCACGGGCGGCGAAGAATCGTGGACGCCGTACGACCCGATCGTCGAGTCCTTCTTCAACGCCCATCCCGAATGGCGATACCGCTCGCCGTGGCAGAACCTCCTGCCCGCTGTAACACTGCGCGACGATCCCGACGCAGAGTTTCGCCGCAATCTGATGAAGCACATGTATCGCAACGGCCGGCCGATGTGCGAGTGCGCCTCGGGCATGGCCAAGCAGGTGCAGTTCGCGCGGGTCGCTCTCGAAGCTCAGGGACTGGGCCGCGACAACGAGGAGTTCATCGGCCAGCTCATCAAGGAAATCGTCATGCACGAGGTCGGGCACTGCCTCGGGCTGCGCCACAACTTCAAGGCGTCGACCTGGCTGCCCATGAAGGAGATTGAAGACCACGATCTTCCCGGCGACGCGAGCGTCGGGTCGGTCATGGATTACAACCCGCCGATCATCAGCCCCCGCGGCCAGAAGCAGGGCTCGTTCACCACGCGCTCGATCGGCCCGTATGACTATTGGGCGATTGAATACGGCTATCGCCCCGTCGGCGCCGGCGACAAGGGCGAGGATGAAATGCTGGCGTCCATCGCCACACGCTGTTCGGAGGCCGGGCTGGACTACGCGACGGATGAGGACACGATGTGGTTCCTCTCGCCGGACCCGTATTCCAACCGCTTTGACATGGGCCGCGACATCACCGATTACGCCGAGCGGCAGGTTAAGCTGGCCGACGGTCTGCTGGCCGACATTCAGAAATGGGCCATCAAAGATGGCCAGTCGTACACGCGGTTGCGCAACGCCTTCCGCCGCATCCTCGCCGAACGGGCCAATGTGACGGAATATGTCGCGCGGTTTGTTGGTGGGCAGGTGCTGCGCCGCGATCACCGGGGCGATCCGGACGAGCGAGCGCCTATTGAGGTGGTGTCAGCGGCCAAGCAGCGCGAGGCCATGAAATTCGTGTGCGATTACGTCTTTAGCGAAGACGCGTACCGGATCGATCCGAAGCTGCTGGCACACCTGGCCCCGGGCCGGTTCTGGCACTGGGACTCGGACGATTTTGATTTTCGCGTGGACTTTAATATCCACGACTTTGTTTCCAGCGCGCAGTACTACTGCCTGCTGACGCTGATGAACCCGTTCACCATCGGGCGGATTCACGACAATCAGGTGAAGTTTGATGACGACGAGGAAGTGTACACGCTGTACGAACACCTCAGCGGCCTGAACGACGCGATCTGGTCGGAGCTGGCCGACAACGATCGCGAAGGGAGCGAAAAGAAGCCGTTCGTGAACAGCTTCCGGCGCAATCTTCAGCGGACGCATTTGAACATGATGCTCAATCTCGTGCTGTCGCAGCCGGGCCGAATCGTCCCCGCGGACGCAGCGGCGATCTCCCGGCTCTGCGTCGATCGGCTGTCCAAGAAAATTGACAAGACGATGAAGGAGCGAGAGGTCGACGCCACGACGCTGGCGCACTTGACCGACGTCAAGAAGCGGATCGACAAGGCCCTCGATGCGGAGTATTCGTTGAACTCCGGCGTTTCCGGCGGCGGGTTCATTGGGTTTATGAGGCCGACGGGAACCCCGGATACGGACGCCTGCCCGGAGACGGTGCCCGTGCTTCCCGAGCGGTAATCCAGCGCTCAACGGCGGGCTTGCTTCCGCCCACCGGTTCTTTCATATCTTCAATCGGCCCCCGGACTTACTCTCCGGGGGCCGGTTTTTTAGGGACGTGGATTTCTACGCGCGAAAGGGCGGGGCACGAATAATCCGGCTCTCCCGGAAGCGACGATTATTGCCAGGATACAAGCCTCGCCGGACCTGCTCCGGCCCTGCTTGACATCCCGTGTCGTACCCTTAGAGAATGATTTACTGTTGTGCATCGATTTCGCGCGGTTCGCGAGATCATCTCCGGAGCAAAGGGGGCCGCCTCTTTCCGAGGCCCGCGGCGGTGCGGTAGGCTACTGTTGGTCCGCAGGCGCTGCCGGAGTTCAAGCGCGCGGTGGAAGAGGCGTGGAATCCGCTCGATGATTGCCGCCGAGCGAAGTGTCAGGAGTGGATGCAAATGAAGGATGAAACAATGGGTTCCGGCAATGTTCTTCACTGGGTTGACGGCACCAAATACGTCGAAGTCATGTTCGCGAAGTCCGTCAGCGAAGCGCGAGAGTGCATCGGCTTCCTGGAAGATCAGCTCATACCGGCCCGCCTGGAGAACACCCGGGAACTCGCCCAAAACTGCGGCGTTGCCGTGCTGGTTCCCGCGGATCGATTTGTCGATGCGTCGGAACTCCTGGCGGCCCGCGAGGAGGAAGAAGGCACCGACAGCGATGTGGAAAGCGATGATGAACTGGAGGATGCCGACGACGACGTGGAGGAGGAGGAGGAGGACGAGGACGACGAATTTGACGACGACGAAGACGACGATGAAGACGAGGAGGAAGACGAAGAAGAAGATTTCGAAGGTGCGAGCGACTATTAGCCGATAACCGATTCGAGGGCCCCCCGGGGCGCTGGCTTCCCGCGAAGCGGCCGCCACCCAAGACATCTCAGAAACGAGGCGATTGCGTCATGAACAACCCGACACCCGCCCCACTCGCCTCGACTGATACTCCCCCCAATCCCGAACGACGAAAAAGGGATGAACGTCGCAACACCCCCATCGACCGGCGGAGCGGTCTGGAACGTCGTCGCGGCCCCGGCCGGCGGCGCTCCGATTCCCGCCGCAGCGCCGAAGAAGGGGAGCTGAACGACGAGCAATTCGAGTTCGTCCTGGCCATGGACGAATACAAACGGGCTAATAAACGACCATTTCCCAGTTGGACTGAGGTCTTGGAGGTTATAAAATACCTGGGGTATCGCAAGGTCGCGGACGTGGGCCAGCATGTGGACCGGCCCGCACCGGACCCATAGGCCGTTGCCGAGCCGCATTCCCGGCGGCTGCCGCGTGGTCGGATTGCTCGAAGAGTGGGGTTTCGCATGTTTGCCGACAGCTACCAGGTCCTGGATGTCCTGATGCTTGTCGGAAATGTTGCGCCGATCGCCCTCTATTTCCTGATACTCGGCCTGGTCAACAGCCACTCCCGCCCCTGGATCGTCACCAGTCGCTCGGATTTTCTCGCACTGACCAGCGTTTTGATCCCGGTCTTGCTTTGGCCCGTCCCCGATTTCATCCGGGGGCAACTTTACGTTCCGCTGGTGGCGGGTCTTTTGATGGCCGTCACGGCGTTCTGGTACATGCTGCCACGGACCCACGCCGGCTTCGTTGTTTACAACGTCGCCGAACCCCGGTGCGTGAAGCTCCTGACGATCGCCCTTCGGCAACTGGGACTCAGCGGCCATTGGGACGGCCGCGTGTGGCACGCCGATTCCGGGTGTCTTTCCATCGAAGTCCGCAAGTTCTCCCTGCTTCGAAATGTCACTTTGCACTTTGACGCGCAGAACGAAACGGCCCGCGATCTGGTCCCCCTGATCGGACATACCCTGCATGCCCGGCTTCAGTCGGTCGCACAGCTTCCATCGCCCATGGGGGCCGGTCTCGTGCTGCTCGGAGTGGGACTCATGATCCTGCCGATGTGGATGGTCGGCCGCCACATCCACGATCTGGTGGACGCGGTGTCCTACCTTCTCGGATAGCCGAGCGGCACCACGGCCTGGCTGCTGCCAGACCGTGCCACCCCACCAATCGATTGAGGTAGATCCCTACCGGTCGAGGGGTTCTTTCATCTTGTCATTAGAGCGCGACACGGCGCGGTATTGCCGCGGCGTCAACGCCCAGGGCTGGTTGGACAGGAGCTTGATCCGCATCATGTTGACCGCAGCGGCGATTTGCGGATCGACGTCGGGGTCCTCGTCCTTCGGAAGGTCTTCAGCCGGTTCACTCGTTGGGCGGCGTTCCAGGACATCCTTGGGGATCGACGCCTGGTCCCGGCCTTTGAGCAGGTCGCGCTCGCGCCGCAGGCGAACGATCTTGCTGTTCTCCATCGGGATCACCTTGACCACGACGTCGGGTTCGACGCCCCATGTGTCGGCGTCCGGCTTCTTGTGCAGGAGATACCAGCCATCTCCCGGCCGGTCCTTGTCGCGAAGGTAATAGTGGGCCGTTGTCAGTTTGAGATACGCCCGATTGTCGGCGATGGGAATGAGGTTTTGCACGCTCCCCTTTCCGAAGGTCCGGGTTCCCACGATACACGCTTCCTTGAGGCCGGAGACCGCCCCGGCGACGATTTCGCTGGCGCTGGCGCTGTATTCATTCACCAGAACGATGAGCGGCAGGTCGCCGAAGCGCCGGCGGCCGCGGGAATTGATCTCCATGTTTTGCTGCCGATTTCGGCCCCTCGTCTTCACGATGGGCTCCCCCTCGCCGATGAACAGCTCGCACATGTCCTTGGCCGAGGTCAACAGACCGCCGGGATTGAAGCGAAGATCCAGGATCAGCCCGCGAACGCCGTCCGCCCTCATCTGCTTCAAGGCGCGGTCGAGATCTTCGACCGTCTTGTCCATGAAGCCGCTGACGCGAACGTAGCCAATGTTGGTTTCTGAATCGATGACGTAGTCCCAACCGGTCGGCTTGGCATTGTCGCGCAGATGGCCGCGAACCGTTCGCAGCTTAATCTGCTCGCGGACCAGGACTACGTCGCGAATCTCCTCACTGACGGCGTCCTTAACGGTCAACGTCACTTTGGTGCCCGGCTCGCCGGTGATTTCACTGACGGCCTGGTTAATGGACATGTCCAGCGTGCTCTTGCCGTCCACGGCGGTAATCATGTCGCCCGGCTTGATGCCGGCGCGATAGGCCGGCGAATCCTCCAGCGGCGATTCGACGCGAATGTGTTTGCCGATGTCCTGGGTAATCTGAATGCCGACGCCGACAAACTCCCCACGGGTGTGCTTGTTGAACTCCTCGACCTCCGCCGGCCAGATCACGGACGTGAACTCATCGAGCGGCTCGAACATGCCGGTGACAAATTCATCGACCAGGACAGATTCCGGCAGGCGCAGGCTTTCGTTGTTGGCCTCCACGACGCGGCGGAATACTTCCATCACGTGCCGCGGCGCGAGGGATGCCCTTCCATTGACACGGTTCTTCAATAACCCGTTGATCCGGGCGGTGAAATGATTGACGAGGTCCTGATCGCTCAAGGTCGGAAACGTCTTCGCGATCGAACGCGCCTGGCCCAGAATCAGCAGGTGGTCCAGCCCGTCGGCGCAGGCCTTCTTAAAGTCCACTTCCTCGACGTAATCGCTTTCCATCCGCTCCAGGATTTGCGGGATGACACTGGACGACACGTCCCGGAGATCCGACCGCCAGTTGCTCTTCGGGCCGTAAACGTAATCCAGGTGCGCCCGCTTTCGACAGAATTCAAAGCCTTCCTCGTAGGCCTTGCGCTTCGGGTAGAGACTGCTCAGATAGCTATAAAGCGCCGCCGCATCCGGCCACTCGTTCTTGCTCTTGTGCCGATCGATCTCGGACAACGTGTGGGTAATAATCTCATCGAGCCACGGCTCCTTCCGGAATTCATCCTCGTCCCCGGAATTGGCCATGGCGGACAAGGCGTAGCCGAGGGCCCGGCTCCACTTAAAGCTCTCGCTGTCCTCATCCTCCTTGGGCAGGGACTCCTCCTCGTGCCCGGTTAATGAGGCGGCCTCTTGGTCCTCCCCATCTTTCGCGGAGACGTCGTCCTTCGCGGACTTCTCGTTGTCGTCCGACGGAGGCCGCAGGGCGGCTTCCTTCGCTTCCTTGACCGACTTTTTTGCCTTCGCGACGTAATATTCAAACGTCGCCGCGCGGAGCCGCTCGCGGCTATCCGCCAGGTCCTGGGCTTCGCGCATCCAGGAAATCGCCGACGCCACTTCTTCGTGTCCGGGCTCGAGCGACTGCACTTTTTCCAAGGTGCTGATCGCGCTGCCAAAGTCTCCGGCAAGGACCTGGTCGGACCCCTTACGCCAAAGCTCCTTGGCATCGGCCGTCGCCAATCGCGGTTCGTGCGGCTCAGCCCTTACCGGCGCGACGGCCCCCATGAAAGCCGCAATCAACGCGCACGACGACCACCGGCGAAGACCACCAGTTTTAACGTACATGGATCCTCCAACTCGTTCCATCGCACAAGGACGGTCCGCGTCGCAGGCCACGGTCGCCATTGGGCTCATAATCATTCCTCGAAACCGCCCCCCCGCGGAGCGCCGACCCCGACCTGATCGAACCGTGAGTTTCATGAGTATTATGACGCCTGAAACCCCATTTGCCTTTCAAATCGGCTGCCGGTCCGGAGGCCCTAATACAATTATATGTCCTCGAATTATTCGGCTTCAAGAATTTCGGCCGGTCGCTCGGCTATCATGAGAATCATCGGACTGCGGAACTCCATTGCTGGATCGGCTGGGTGTTCCATGCGGACCTTCGCCATAGGCATCGAGGGCAGTCCCCTAAAGAAAGTCCCTCAACGGCTCGCCGGGGGGGCCTTCCTGGCGGATTCGATGTTCGCGTGAACAGTGAAAAGCTGGGTCAAGCGGGTCAGTTCGAGAAGCTGGCGTATGGCCGGCGCTGGGGCGACGATCCGAAGCTCACCCTGGCTGCGTCGGAGCCGAAGGTACCCTGCCACGATTCCTCCCAACCCTGTTGATTCAATAAAATCCAAGCCGGACATGTCGATGATGATGACGCGGACGGACTCCGACGCCAGGCGAAGCAGGCACTCTCCTAATTGGCCCGCGACGACCATCGTACACGAGCCGGTGAGCCGCACGACGGCTTCATGGCCGGACTGCTCAACGCGCAAGTCAAAGGGCTGGTCGCTTCTTGCCGCGGAAGTTGTACCGGAGGATGGAAGAGTCATTTGTTGAATTTCACCAGGCGCACGGAGTTTCCCGAGCTACCGAATTCGACTTCGTCCAGGTAGGCCCTCATCAGCATGATCCCACGGCCGTGGGGCCGCTCGATAAAGCCCGGCTGCGTCGGGTCGGGGACTTCGCCGGGGCAGAACCCTTCGCCTTCGTCGCAGACTTCGATTTCGATCCGCTCATTCGTCACACAGTAACGCACGATGATGTGCTTGGTCGGATCGCACTTGTTGCCATGTCGAAAGGCGTTGGTCATGGCTTCCTCCAGCGCCAGCTTGATCGCGAAGGACGCGTTTTCGCCGTAGCCGCACGCGGCGGCTTCCTTCAGAATCAACTCCTCCGGATGTTTGGCGGCGGCCAGATCGTTCGGAACGGTGATTTCCTTGAAATCCGTCAAACTGCTCTTCCATCCGGTGCGTCGCGGCTTTTTAAGAAACCGCCGTCTGCCCCTTTCTTCGCTCCGACTCGTCGCCCGCGCGAATGCGCCGCGCGGCCGCCCCACCCCGGGGGCCTAAAAGCTGGCCCTCGCCTTATCGATCGACGGATGGATGTCGAAGATCTTGTTCAGCCGGGTGATCTTAAACACCTCGTAGATCTGGGGGTTGATGTCGCTGAGCTTGAGCTTGCCCTGTTTTTCTTCAACTTTCTTTTTCAGAGTGATCAACATGCCCAGGGCGGCACTGGAGAGATGCTCGACATTCTTGAAGCAGAGCAAAAGGTTGCCGGTTGATTTGGTGTCCACCAGACCCGACAGCTCTTCCTGTATCTCGTGGATGCAAAGCTCGTCGAGAATCTTTCGGTCGGAGAATTCAATGACCGAGACTCCCCGATCGTCACTTACTTTCAGCCGCGTTGCCGGTTCCGCCATATCCTCTAACTCCCGCCCCCAGATTCGAGCAGCCCACTTGTTCGACCGGACCATTCTAGCCCCGAGGACCTACGCCGCCAAGCCCCCGCGGCCGGCCGTCTTGACCGACCTCCAACCTACGCCTTACCGTTCACCGGCGCGAAATTTGGAGGATCCAGTGACATGACGCCCATGCTGTACTTGCGACGAGGACGCCGGCCCCGACGATTGCTCTTGCTGGTGTTTGCCGCCTTTTCCACGCCCCCCGGGGCGGCATGGGCAAGCGACATCCTCACCCCCTGGGATGTTGCGCGTCTGCGATCCGCCGCGACGGCGCACATTTCCCCGGACGGCCGCCATGTGGCCTATACCCTTCAGGTACCTCGGGATCCGTGGGCGGAACGACCTGACGGCTCCGCCTATGAAGACGGCCCGCCCTGGACCGAATTGCACGTCCTGGACCTCGACTCCGCGCGATCCCGTCCCTTCATTACCGGCGAAGTGAAAATCGACCACGTCGCCTGGACGCCCGACGGTCGGTCCATTTCCTTCCTCGCCGAACGAGCGGGAGACCAACAACCCTGCCTTTACGCCATCCCCGTTGACGGAGGCGAAGCGCGCCGCATCCTCTCCCACCCGACCGAGATCAGCAGCTACTCGTGGAGCCCGGACGGCAAGCAGGTCGCCTTCCTCGCGGAGGAGGAAACGCCGCAAACAAAAAAAGATCTCAAGGACAAGGGATTCTCCGCGGAGGTCTTCGAAGAGGAGTTGCTATTCAAACGCGTGTGGATCGCTACGCCGGACGCCGAAAAAGACGAGCCGCGAAAACTGGAACTCGACGGTTCCGTAACGACGGTTCATTGGAGCCCCGTGGACGGCAGGCTCGCCGTGGTCATCGCGCCGACATCCCTCATCGACGACCAATACATGAAAAGCAAAGTCTGGATCGTCGATTCCGCCGACGGGAAGGTGCTCGCGAAGTTGGACAACCCCGGCAAGCTTGGCTCGGTCGCATGGAACCCGACCGGCACACATCTGGCGATGATGTCCGCCGTGGACATGTACGATCCGGCGGAAGGTTGCCTGATGGTCGCGCCGGCCGACGGTGGAGCGTTATTGAACTTGACCCCCGACTACACGGGGCATGTCACGGCCGTTGCCTGGCAGGATGCGGACTATGTCATGTTTCTCGCGGACGAGGGGACCCAAACCACATTCGGCAAGGTAAAGAAGGACCTGTCGGAGCGGAAGTTGATCCTGCCCGTGGGCGAGAACATCCTGACGGACTTCACGCTGTCCAAGGACGGCCTCCATGCCACCTTCATCGGTAATTCGGCGAAACATCCGCCGGAGGTCTTCACCATGAAACATGGCGAGGAGTCACCGCACCGCCTGACCGACAGCAATCCCTGGCTGGCGGGTTACCGACTCGCGCCGCAGGAGATTGTGAAATATTCGTCGCGCGATGGCCTGGAGATTCAGGGCGTGCTGGTTCGCCCGCTCGATGAAAAAGCGGGGCAGCGATACCCCTTAATCCTGTACGTCCACGGCGGCCCGGAGGCCCATGAGCGGAACGGCTGGATGACGAATTATTCTCGTCCCGGACAGGTCGCCGCCGCGCGAGGCTTTGCGGTGTTTTACCCCAATTATCGCGGAAGCACCGGCATGGGAACGGGTTTTGCCAAACTCGGCCAGGCGGACGAGGCGGGCGGGGAGTTCAACGACCTCCTCGATGGCGTGGACCACTTAACGAACCTTGGGCTGGTCGACGAGAAGCGCGTGGGGGTCACGGGCGGGTCCTACGGCGGGTATGCGGCAGCTTGGTGCGCGACGGCGCACTCCGAGCGCTTCGCGGCGAGCGTCATGTTCGTCGGGATCAGTGACAGCATTTCCAAGAAGGGAACGACGGATATTCCCAACGAGGATTTCATGGTCCACGTCCGCCAGCGCCCCTGGGACGACTTGTGGCACTACTTTCTCGAGCGCAGCCCCGTTTATTACGTCCAGAAGGCCCGAACGCCGATCCTCATCCTGCACGGCAAGAACGACACCCGCGTACACCCCAGTCAATCGCTGCTGCTTTATCGTTACCTCAAGGCCGTGGGGCAAACCCCGGTGCGATTAGTGTGGTATCCCGGCGAGGGACACGGGAATCGCAAGTACGGCGCGCGGCTGGATTATCATCTGCGCATGATGCAGTGGATGGAACATTATCTGAAAGGCCCCGGCGGCGCGCCTCCCGCCTACGAAATGGACTACGACCCGCCGGGTTGGATGAAGCCCGCCGCCACAACGCTGCCGGCGAAGGATTGAAGTAGCAGGCCATGAATATCTTGCGGACACAAACGTCGACGCTGATTTCCTTTTGTGCCCTGGTCTGGTCGCTGGCCTCGGGCTGCACGCCCGTCACGACCGAGCTGCACGATGTCGTCGACCCCGATTTCCGGGACAAGACCTTTGACCGTATTCTCATCAGCGCGCTGGACTCCGATCTCGCCCAGCGAACCGCAACCGAGACGATCTTTCGAGAGAAGTTCGCCGACCTGCAGACCGTCGTGGTCGGGTCACTGGACATCCTGCTCCCGACTCGCGAATGGAAAGAGGACGAGATTTTCGCGCTCATGAAGGAGCACGGCATCGACGCCGTCCTCATGATCGAGGAGACCCAGTTCTCGCAAGAGCGGCAATACGTCCCTCGGGAGACGGTCATCGACACCCACGACTATCTCTCGGGGCGATCATTCCGCTATCACCCACGCTTGGGCTACGGACGTTCGCAAACGCGTACGACCGTACGCAGCTACGGCGGATATTACGTCGATCTCCCGCGCATCCGGCACGAATTGCGGCTCTACGACGTGGCCACCAGGCGAATGGCGTACTACGCCACGAGTCTGACGGCGGGTGATTCCGACGTTTCCTTCGAGAAACTCATCGATTCCCTGGCCCGTGAGACCGTCGCCCGCCTCCTGGCGCATGGATTGATCCGGCCGTCCTCCGAATCGGCAGAGGACGGGGAAGCGTCGCAAGCCGAAAAGACGCCGACGACTTCGCAACCGTAGTCGACCGGCGTCACGAAGGGTCACCTACGGTGTCGTCGCGTACGATGACCCACTCGCCGCCGATCCGCCGCATTTGCAGGGTGAACCGCCCGGTCAGTACATCGTTCTTTCGGTCAAGGCGGTATCGGCCTGAGACCTCTGCGGCGTCCGGGGCCGTCTGTTTGACGCACAACCGTTCGAAGTTGAGCGTCCCCATCGCCTCCCGCGTGGGGTATTTTGCACGATAGCGCTCCAACGTCGCCCGCCAGCCGCGTGTCGTCCCATCGGGCGTCGCGAACTCCAGCTCGTCGGACTTCCAATAACCCTGCATGAAGCCTTCCACATCTCCGCGATTCCATGCCTCGACCTGGCGATCGAGAACGGCACAGATCGGGCCGGGCTCGCCCGAACGTGCGCAGCCCCCACCCATCCCGAAGACGACTCCGAGTACAAGTATTCTCTTGTCAATGTGCATCTTTTTTTTCCCAGGCTGTGCCCGACGGCGGCCGGACGACCCTGTCGCGCGAGGGTGATCGATGCAGGCGCATCATCAGCAGCATCGGCCAATTCAGATACTTCGCCGCGCGGGCCGATCGCGCCGCGAACGCCTCGTCCACGGCGTGCTCGCTCATGTGCTCGATCGTCAAGCCCGCTCGGACGGCGCCCGTGACGTAATCCGAGATCGAATTCGCAAAGCTCGCGGGCCGCGTATCGCGCCCGGTCGTGGGATCAACGAAACGCGCCTGCACGCCGCGAAGCATCATCGCCGGGTGAAAACTTGATATGACAACGACACCTTCCGGCCGGCAGATCCGGATCAGCTCACGGAAGAACGCCTCAAGGTCCTGAACATGATCCAACACCAAAGCACACAGGACGCGGTCAAACTCTCCGTCGCCTAGCGGCAGTGGTTGACCGATATCGTGGTGCAGCCATCGGATTCTGTCCGCCCCCGGCTTGGCCCGGGCCTTCTCCATCATCCCTTCCGAGAAATCCACTGCCGTAACGACCGCGCCCTCCGCCGCGAGCCGCAGGGCATGGCGTCCCGTCCCGCAGCCGATGTCCGCAACGCGAAGCCCCCGCACATCCCCGAGCAATTCCCTGACCCGCGGTTCCTCCAACACGATGAGTGGGTTGTCCTCGGTGTCATAAATCTCCGCCCACCGGTTATACCCTTCGCGCGTGGGTAACTGGTCAAACGGGCCTGCCGCAGTTGATGTCTTCGGGTCATTCACCTTGTTGATTCTCCGAGATCGCCGGGAAATTCACAGGGCTCACGCCGTCGATAAACGTCCTACCCACCATGACTTTGTCCAGGTAGCTTCCCTGCGTGAAGTGTGTGTGTAAAAACAAAAAACGCATTCCAAGCTCAAAAAGCTTGTGTATTGATGCACAACAGGGTAGGATACCCGCGGTTTGGGCAGTTTCACTTTTCCGCGGGTCCTGTCGATTTTTGAATCCGACACGTTCCAAGGACGAAAGTAGCGGCAAAACCATGAAATGGTCCCGGTGTGCAGGGGGTTGTATTCGCCTTCGCCATGCACTGGCCGCTGCGGCAATCGTCGGGGCCGCTTCGGCTTTTTCCCCGCCGAATTTCCTGGACGATCCCACCCCGGCCGAACTTACCGGCGGTGATTCCTTGTGCAATACCGATTCGCGTTCCAATTCCAGAGGCACGATGCCTCCAAACATACTCTTTTTCATCATAGACGACCTCAACGATTCCGTGGGCTACCTGGGCACACGGCCCGGCATTCAGACGCCCAACATGGACGCGCTCGCGGCACGCGGCGTTCGGTTTATGAACGCCCATGTCAACGCGCCACTCTGCAACGCCTCGCGTGCCAGCTTTTTGACGGGACTCCGCCCGTCGACGACGGGAGTTTATTCCAACGCCGACCCGTGGCGGTACACGTTGCGCGACCGGAAGACGATGCCGGAGTACTTCAGCGCCCACGGTTACCGTTCCCTTGGGATGGGTGGCAAGCTCTTCCATTACGCCGATGCCGCATCCTGGAACGAGGCCTTCGAATGTGACATAGGCCCCCAGCCGGCGACGCTACCCGCCCATGGGATCGCGGGCCTTGGCTATATCGACTGGTCGCCGTTGAATATCGGTGACAGCCAGATGGGCAATGCCGTGGCGGCGGCACATGCGGCGCAGTACGTAAGCGAATCCCATTCACAGCCCTTCTTTCTCGCGGTTGGTTTCGGTAAGCCACACTACCCCTCGTATCTGCCCCAAAGCTACTTCGATCAATACCCTTCGGAAGATATTGTCCTTCCGACCATCAACGAACAAGACCTCGACGATGTGCCGCCCACTCCCGGCCTTAACGGCCAACGCGGCATCTTCAACACGCTTCGCACAAACAACGCGTGGGATGACGCGGTTCGAGCCTATTATGCGGGTGTTTCCTTCACCGATACGCAAATCGGCGTCATACTTGACGCGTTGGATAACGGCCCCCATGCCGCCAACACCATCGTCGTCTTGGTGTCCGACAACGGCTACCACCTCGGTGAAAAGCTGCTCTGGGGAAAGTACACCCTCTGGGAGGAGTCCTGCCGTGTCCCGTTGATTATTGCCGGGCCAGGCGTCAGCGCAGTCAACCAGCCCTGCAACCGCGCAGTCAGCCTGCTCGACCTCTATCCTACGCTTCTCGAACTGACCGGATTGCCACCTTATGCCGGGCTGGAGGGAGCGAGCCTCGTTCCCTTGCTTGCCGATCCTGAGGCCGCCTTCGATCATCCCGCCATCACCACCCTGGGCACAACGGGACAGACGGTCAGGACTGATCGCTGGCGGCTCATTCGTTACGCCAACGGGGGCACTGAACTCTACGACCATGACGTCGATCCGCACGAATGGACGAATCTCGCGGAGGACCCGGGCCATGCGCAAATCAGGGCCGAACTGCTCGCGCTTCTCCCTGAAGTTGCCCCGACGACCAAAGCACCGCCTCGTACTTTGCTTGTCAAGGCGGATGCGACGGGCAACGGCGATGGAACGAGTTGGGGCGACGCCATGACCGATGTACGTATGGCGCTGGATATTGCCAATGCGTCCACATGGTATCCCCCGCAACCGGTCGTCAAGGAAATCTGGGTCGCGGAAGGGACGTACACGCCTGATATCGCCGGCGGTGACCGCGAAAAGACGTTCAGAATTTTCCGGGGCGCTTCCCTTTATGGCGGATTCGGCGGATGGGAAACCTCCCGTGACCAGCGACAACCAATGGTTCACCGGACAATTCTCAGCGGCGATCTGAACGGAGACGACGGGCCCGGCCAGACCAATCGCTCCGACAACAGTTACCACATCATCAGCGCCGTCAATGCGGTGAGAGATTCCGTCATCGACGGCTTCCATATTTCCGGCGGCAACGCCGATACCCCCCCCTATCACGCCCGGGGGGGCGGCGCCGTCATGGATCACGCCTCGCCGATATTTCTCAACTGCACGTTTGCGGACAATCATGCGGAATACGGGGGAGCCTTCTTCAACAACGGCGGCAATAATTCCGTCACCATTCCCCTCGTTATCAACTGCGTCTTTGCCGGCAATACCGCCGACATCAAGGGCGGCGCGATCTACAGCCAATCCGATTACCTCAATCCCATCAACTGCTATTTCGGAACCTTTGGATTTACCAATCCCAATCTGTTCAACTGCACCATTGTCGGGAATTCCGCGCCGGTTGGTGGCGGCCTCAGCGCGGACCCCTTCTGCAACTCGTTTCTCTACAATTGCATCCTTTGGGGCAACACCGACGCGAACGGTAACAGCCATTTCGCGCAGCTCGTCGGCGGTTACATGTACACCCGGTACACCTGCATACAGAATTACGTCACAACTCCCTACACCGGCCCCAACAACATCGCCGGAAACCCGCACTTCGTGGACGAACTTGGTCCCGACGGCCTGGCGTTCAACGGCGACGAAGACCTTCGCTTGCAGTCCGGCTCGGCCTGCATCGATGCCGGAAACAACGCCGACGTGCCTGCGGACACGATGGACTGCGATCAAGACCTCAATACGTCGGAACCGATCGCGATCGATGGCCACGGCGCCAACCGCTTTGAAGACGACCCGCTCACGCTCAACGTCAACAACGCTCCGCCACCGGTCGTCGACATGGGCGCCTTTGAATACTTCAATCCTCAAGCTTGTCCCCTTTCGGGCGACGCCAATCGGGACGGCGCCGTGGACGGCCTCGACATCCAAGTGCTCGTCGATTGCACCCTCAACGGCTTTTCACCATTGGCCGACTGCACTTGTGCGGACATCAACCAAGATCAAATCACGAGCTTGGTGGACATCGATATCTACATCGAGATGATCTTGCCCGATCCTTCCGATCCATAATAACTACGACGGTTAAACTTGAGCCCTTCGTTTTCGGGAATCCGTGACCACCGCGTCTTATCCCGCTTTCACTCGATTCGGCGGTAGGCGGGGCCTTCATTAGGGCTCAGATTCGCGCACCTACAAACAAAGGTGCCTTGTAAATGCTGCCGCGCGCAGGAGACGAACTGCGGAAAAATCCGCATTTACTGCGGATTTTTTCGCAATCCACGGCCGACTGTCCGGTGAAGCTGCAAGTCGGATTTCATAAATCCCCAATGCGGCGATTGCCATCGCAGGCTTGGGCCTGTTCATCGACTCTACCGCCGTATTAATGAGGAATTGCGGCCCGTACCAAGGTTGGCAACCCGGGCGGTGCCCTCCTTTGCCCCGAGACGTGCCACGGGAGACCTTGCCCCTGGCATAGCATTTGCTTAATGGCTGACGCGTTCGGGTTTCAGCCGGTTCAACGTTGTGATTTGTGGTCGCCCGAAACGCCGAAATCGCGGCGGAATTAGATTGAGCTGACGGCCCTCCCGTGGCATAGTTGGTGTGCATAACGGATGGAGCGAGATTCGCTACAACTCGAACTTGACCGGCTCAAGCAGCAGGTCGCGGCCATTGAAGGTCAATTGGCGACGGTAGGTCCACGCGAGGAGTGGCCCCCGCGCGGTTACTACACGACGTACCACGTCCTGGCGGGTATGGTGCTGGGCCTGTTTGCCGCGTCCGCCAGCCTGCTGTTTAACATCGTTGGCGCGGCGATGGTCGGCCGGCATCCCCTTGAACTGATCCGGGTGTACCTCACTTTTCCGCTGGGCGAGAAAGCCCTGGAGATCCAGAGCGGGTTTGTGCTGGCCGCGGGATGCTGCCTGTACCTGGGAACCGGCATGATCGGCGGGATTCCCTTTCACCTGATCCTCTCGCGGTACTACGGAACAGACTCCGGCACCCGGCGATTCATTGTTGCCACGATCCTGGGGATCGGCGTCTGGCTCTTCAATTTTTACGGCGTTCTCTCGTGGCTGCAACCGCTGCTGATCGGCGGCTCGTGGATCGTCGATCAAATTCCCGTTTATGTCGCCGCCGCCACCCATGTCGTTTTTGGGTGGACGATGCTCCTGGTGGATCAGTGGGGCCGCTTCGTCCCGCCCCCGACCTCCGCAGCGAGGGCGACATGACCATCCCTGCGAAACTTATCTTGCCGCTCTTGTTGCTGCTCGGATTCGTCTCCGCTTGCGACTCGCGCACGGACGTCGATACGGCCCGTCCTGCCAAGTTCGGCTTCCAGACGAGTATTCCGAAATCGTTGATGGAAGAAGGCCACCTCGCCTACCAACGCTATTGCACCGGCTGTCACGGCGAAGCGGGCGACGGCCTTGGCGAGGCCGCCGCGTTCCTGAGCCCGCGGCCACGCAACTTCGTCAACGCCGCATTCAAATTCAGCTCGACCCGCTCGGGTCAACTCCCGACCGATGAAGATTTGAAGCGGACGATCCGCACCGGTCTCCGCGGAAGTGCGATGCCTTCATTTCCCCTCCTGCCCGAGCGGACCGTCGATGCGCTCGTGGCCTATGTCAAGACGCTTTCGCCCAAATGGCAGGAGCGCGAACCGGCGGCGCAGATTCCATTTGTTGCAGATCCCTTCAAGAGTGTGGACGACCGGGCGACGTCGATTGCCCGCGGCGAGGCGGTCTATCACGGCTATTCGATCTGCTGGTCCTGCCATCCCTCTTACGTCCCGGAAGCCAAGATCAACGAATACGTCCAGTCGTTTGGCGGCGCGCCGCGGACCGAGTTTCGAGGCGATCTTCACATTGCAGAGGGGAAGCCGAACGATGAAGGCGAACTGATCTATCCACCCGATTTCCGCCGGGATTTTGTCCGCGCGGGGACGAGCGCAGAGGACCTTTACCGCAGTATCGCCAGCGGCATCACCGGCACGGCCATGCCCACCTGGGTCGATTCCATCGACATCCCCGGCAAGAAGCCCGGCGATCCGCCGCTCGTCTCGCAACAGGATCTCTGGGCCATGGCGTACTACGTGAAGAGTTTGATTGAACAGCGACCGGCGCTCTTAAAGCCCGGCGAATTTGCGGTCCGGCCACGGCCCCGCCCGATTTACTTGCACGGCGCGCCGCCGCCCGTCGCCGAGCCGGCGACGTCACAACCGGCGGACCTCGAAATGGACTTTTGACGAAACGAGATTGAGATTCAACGAATGACATCCATAAGCGTAGCGGCCCCGCCCACCACTCTTGAACGAACGACCGCGGTCGAACTCGTGGACCGCCCCCTGGTCCTTTGGCACCTGCTCATGTCGCTCGTCTTCCTGGCCGTTTCCATCCTGGCCGGGTTTCTATTCTCCCTTCAGTTTCTCCGTTGGTATCCGTTGGAGGGCATCGAGATATTCTCGCCGGGCCGATGGCGAATGATCCATACCAACGGCGTGGCCTATGGCTTTCTGGCCAACGCCTTTCTCGGCGGGCTCTATTGGGCGGTTCCGCGGCTCACGCTCCAGCCTGTGCTGAACAAAAAACTGTCCTGGTTCATCTTTTTCACGTGGCAAACCATCGTCCTTGTGACCGCACTGGGCCTGTCCATCGGACATGCCCAGGCGCTTGAATGGGGAGAGACGCCGACTTATGTCGACCCGATCGCGCTCGTCGGTCTTATTCTTGTCGCCATCAATTTCTTGACGCCGATCGCCAGGGCCGAAGGTCCCCTCTACGTCACGCTGTGGTATTTCATCGCGGCGTTCATCTGGACGGTGCTTGTCTACGCGATGGGTAACTTCCTCCCGCAGTATTTCGTCAGCGGCGCGGCGGCCGGGGCCATTGGTGGACTCTTCATCCACGACCTCGTCGGCTTGTTCGTCACACCGCTGGGCTGGGGCCTCATCTATTACCTCGTCCCCATCATTCTCAAGAAGCCCATCTGGAGCCACGGCTTGTCCCTCGTCGGCTTCTGGGGACTGGCGTTCTTCTATCCTCTCACAGGTATCCATCACTTTCTTTACAGCCCGATCCCGATGTTCCTGCAACATGGCGCGGTCATCACGACCATTGCCATTGAGTTGGTCGTTACAACCGTGATCATCAATTTTTTCTTCACATTAGCCGGTCGCGGCGACATGCTTCGCACCAACCTGCCGATCCGCTGGTTCTACACCGGTATGGTTTTCTACTTCACCACCTGCCTCCAGTGCGCGTTTCAGACGACGCTCACGTTCCAGAAGATCATCCACTTTTCCGATTGGGTGGTCGGCCACGCCCACCTGGTCATGTTCGGCGTCTTCGGCTTCTGGTTACTGGGCATGATGGTCTATCTCATACCACGCGTCAGCGGCCGCGCCTGGTACAGTAACGCGATCAACAGTTGGCATTACTGGCTTACGATGTTCGGCACGTTGATCATGTTCCTCGATCTCTTGGTCGCCGGCCTGGTGCAGGGTTTTATGTGGCGTGACCTCGCTCCGTGGGAAGACACCCTCGTGGCCTCAATGCCGTTCTGGCTGGTGCGCACGATCAGTGGAACGATGATCCTCATCGGCCAGTTCATGTTCTTCTATAACGTCTGGATGACCCTGCGGCGGCCCGCGCCGTCGCACGCACCTGAACAGCCGCACATAGAGCTCGCAATCAGTTAAAGGAAGTACGCCGACATGTTTGAATCAAAAGCCGGAGTCTTCTTCATCGCGGGCGTGGGCTTTTTCGCCTTGTCGTTTCTCGTCATGGCGGTGTTGCCCTGGACGATCTACGCCGGAGAGGCTGAGCAGACCCTCGAACAGATGGCCGAGCGCGGGATTGTTCCCGAGTTCGTGGACCTCGCGGAGCGCTACCCGGAAAAGTTCAAGCAGTACTTCGGCGAGGTCAGTTACGCGAGCTTTGTTGAGGCCCTCAAGCTCGGCCATGCTACGTATGTCGCCGAGGCCTGCTGGCACTGCCATTCGCAGTTCGTTCGCCCCGTCTCCAATGAGGATCTTCGTTGGGGGCCGGTCTCTCACGCCCTCGAATACCAAAACGAAATGCAGCGACCGGTCCTCTTCGGGACGCGCCGCGTCGGTCCCGACCTGTCGCGCGAGGCCGGTGTGCGCACGAATGACTGGCACGTCGCGCATTTCTGGAAACCCACGGCCGTGGTGCCCACGTCCGTCATGCCGTCGTATCGCTGGTTCTTCGACGCTGAGGGGTATCCCAACAAGCGCGGAATGGCCATTATCACTTACGTACAGTGGCTCGGGAGCTGGATTGAAGAATACCCCTATTTCCACGGCGAGGGACCGACCGGTCCGGTGGAACATGAGGGCGCCCATCCGCAGGGGGTGAAACCATGATCCGGCCCAGAGAATCTCGTGCGAAGCGCATCGTGCTTTGGACGATTGCCATTTTGATCCTGCTGCCCGCGGGCTACGGCTTCGCCGAGAAGCTGATGCTCTTCATCCTCGCGGTGCGCCGCGATCTGATCGGCGGGTTCACCATCGTCCCCGTCGTGAACTATCTGATCGTCACGGCCGGCATGGTCTGTCTGCTGCTTTGGGGAATCGCGCACGGCATGTTCCGCGACGTCGAACGGGCGAAGTACGACATGCTGGAGCGCGAGGAGCAACTGGAGGCGGATGAGCGCGACTCGGGGAGGACGACGCCATGAACGAACCGATTGAAACCTCCGCCCAGGAAGACAAGCAGTTCCATACCTACGTTACGCACCGCATCCCCTGGTACGTCCGCGCGATGTGGATCGGCTTCTGGATCGGCGCCATCTGGTACGTCGTCAAGTTCGCGATCCCAATGGCGAAAAACTACTTCTGATCCCCAGCCACAGGCTCACGGCTAAAGGCTAACGGCTCGTCATGACCTGCGACTTCTGCCATCTTCCAATTCCCGCGTGGGCCGGCCAGACGCCGACGTCGGAACCGGGCTATTGCTGCTACGGCTGCCGCCTCGCCGCGGATATCACCCGTTCGCGTGGCGAGCCCGGCCGCGTCAACTGGATGCTCACGCGCCTGGGACTGGCCGTTTTTCTTTCCATGTCCGTGATGATGTTCAGCATGTACCTCTACCGCCAGCACGGCTTGCCCGACGATCCTGCATCCGCCGCGCTTTCCGATTCTCTCGGACAGGTCATGCGCTATCTATGCCTGCTCTTCGCCACCCCGGTTTTTCTCCTGCTCGCACCGCCGATTTTTTCAAACGCCCTTGACCAGGCTCGCGCCCGCATTCTCTCCACCGATGCCCTCGTCGTGCTCGGCGTCGGGGCCGCGTTTGCGTATTCGTACGTTGGGACGCTCTCCGGCACCGGCCAGACCTATTACGAAACCGGCTGTGCCATCCTGGTCTTCATGACACTGGGCCGATGGCTCGAGGCCAGTGGCCGCTTGCGGGCCTCGGATGCCGTTCGCGCGCTCGAAGCGCTCCTTCCCGATACCGTCGCCGTTGACCGCGAGGGCCGGCGCCTCGAGGTGAAGCCCGACGCGATTCAGCCTGGCGATCTTCTTAGCGTTACGGCGGGCCAGCGAATTGCCGCCGACTGCGTCATCGAGAAGGGCTGTGCCGGCATCGACGAACAGCTTATCACCGGCGAAAGCACTCCCATTGCGAAGTCGCCCGGAGACCTCGTCCGCGCCGGTTCGCTCAACCTCGATGGCGCGCTGGCACTTCGCGCCGTCGCCACCGGCGCGGGAAGTACCCTCGGCCGTCTGATCGAGCTGCTCGAAAACACTTTGCGCTCGCGTACCCGGCTGCAACGCCTGACCGACCGCATTGCGACGATGTTTGTTCCGGTGACTGTCATCCTCGCCTTGATCGCCGCCGCTCGCGCGTGGCCGCGCGGCTTCGATGACGCCGTCATGAATGCGATGGCGGTCTTACTCATTGCCTGCCCGTGTGCCCTGGGCATCGCCACGCCGATGGCCATATGGGTCGCCGTGGGCACCGCAGCCAAGCGCCATATCCTGATCCGAGACAGCCAGGCGCTTGAAGATCTGGCCGGTATAAAGGCAGTCTGTTTCGACAAGACCGGCACGCTCACGCTGGGCCAGCCCGTCGTAGCCTCATGCGCGATCGACTCCCGCGATCCCGCTGAGCGCGAACGCATTCTCGCTCAATCCGCCGGTATTGCCGCGGGGTCGGCGCACATCCTCGCCCAGGCAATTACGCGCTACGCGAAAGTTCAGCGCATCATCCCGACGGCCGTCGTCGAGTCTCGCACCATTCCCGGCCGCGGTTTGATTGCTCGCACCAACGGCACGACATTGGCGCTCGGCAGTCCGGAACTCATGATCGAGAATCGGCTCCATGCTCCGGAGACGCTTCAACGCTCACTCGAAGGTATTCATCGCTCCGCGCAGTCCGTTGCTTGTATCGGTTGGGGCGGCGTGGTGCGAGGGGTCTTTGCGTTCGACGAGACGGTTCGCCCGGAGGCCGGCGGCGTACTCGCCTCCCTTCAGCGATCCGGTCTCGCCGTTAGTGTCCTCACCGGCGATCACGCCGCCCGCGGGAAGCGCCTTTCCGAGTCGCTCAACGTACCAGTGCTTGCCGAACAACTTCCCGCCGACAAGGTCCACCACCTCGAACAGGCCCGTCGAACGACCGGGCCCGTTGCCATGATCGGCGACGGCCTCAACGACGCACCCGCCCTCGCCGCTGCCGACGTCGGCATCGCCCTGGGCTGTGGGGCCGACCTCACCCGTGAATCCGCGGCGATTTGCCTTCTTGGCAACGACCTCAAATCCGTTCCATGGCTTTTCGATCTCAGTCGCCGCACCGTCAGGACGATCAAATCCAATCTCTTCTGGGCGTTCGCGTACAATCTCGTTGGAATCGCGCTCGCCATGACCGGCCGCCTCAACCCGGTCTTTGCCGCCGCCGCGATGGTCGCCAGCAGCCTGCTCGTCACGGCCAATTCGCTGCGCCTGCGAAACGTCCCGGAGACCGCCCGATGATCGCTGAATCCCTCGCCATTACCGCCGGCGGTTTTCTTGGCTCGGCGCACTGCATCGGGATGTGCGGCGGATTCGCCTGTGCCGTCGGGGCGGGCCGCGCCAACTTCTGGCCGCTGTTTGCCCGTCAATTCGTCTATAACGTCGGCCGCGTCTTTACGTACGCGTTCCTTGGCGCTCTCGCCGGTGCGTCGGGACTCTATCTCTCGCGCTTTACGCTCGGCCCCGTCAACCCGCAACAGGCATTCTCGCTTGTCGCCGGCGCGATCATGATCGCTCTCGGTCTGGCCACACTCCGTCTCATACGCCTGCCGCACCGCTGGACCGCCGCCACCAGCCAACTCTTCGCCCCCCTTTTCGCGTATTTTCTCAACGCTCGAGGCTGGTTCGGCTATTTCCTCGCCGGCCTGGCCAACGGCTTCCTCCCCTGCGGCCTCGTCTATGCGTTTCTGGCTCTCGCCGCTGCCGCGCAGGACGGCCCGCGCGGCGCGGTCATCATGACGCTTTTTGGGCTTGGAACGATGCCCGCGATGCTCGCCATCGGCTGCGGGACGCGTCTGCTGACGCAGAGTGTGCGCCTGCGGATCTATCGCGTCGCGGCGGTCTTTGTCGTAGCCTTGGGCTCGGTGACGCTCTATCGCGGCTGGCCCAGCGCGGACGCGGCGTGCTGTCATGCCCCTGGATCAGCGAATGTCGCGGCAGACGATCAACTTCCTCCTTGATGGCACCCTTCTCGTCGCCTTCCTGTCATTGCTGTGGATCTCCGTACTACTTCGGGCCATATTTCCCGAAGGCACGCTCGCCGCGGGTTGGTCGCTCTGGGGTCTCGGTTACGATGCGTGGTGTAAGATTCAGTTCGCGGCCCTTTTAGCCTTCGCCCTTTGCGTGCTCTTGCATCTCATCCTGCACTGGTCCTGGGTCTGCGGTTTCATTACCGGCCGCCTCACGAGAATCCTCGGTCGCCGCATCTCCACCAACGAAAGCACCCGCACGGCCTATGGCGTGACCACCCTCATCGCCATCCTCAGCATTCTTGGCACCCTGCTTTTCTTCGCGCAGCTCGGAACGCGAGGGCCTGCCGGTACGCTGCATCCCTGAGTCCCTTGTGGCCCTTCCCTTTAACCATTGAAATCTCTGCGTCTCTTGGAGGATGGCGACATGAGCACCGTTCTTAATAACCCGACCCCCGGTGATTCACCGGGGGCTAAAGTCGCAGCATCGGCCCTCGCCAAGCCCGTCGATCCGTGTCGCGCCCTGCAAGGCTTTCTCTTTCTTGACCTCACCGCACGGCTCTTGATATGGACCACCTCGTTCGTCGTCACCAGCATTGTTTTCGCCTCGCGGGACTGGTGGCCGCGCTCCTCGCTCCTTACCGCCGACCTCACCACCGCCCTCGCCTGGGGCGGCTGCGTCGTTATTTGGCTTGTCCTCTTTAACTTTGCCTACGTCGCCCTGCTTGTCGTTCTCCGTCTGCCCATCCCCACGCCCCAGCCTGGTCTCTACCCCACGCTCAAGACGCCGAACTTCCTCCAATCCAAGGACCGGCAAATCCTCTATTCGTGCCTCATCGCCCTGCTCACCAAGGCTCGGTACGAAGCCCCCTTCCCCGCGTTCCTCATCTTTCACATCTCCAACCTGCCGCCGATGCGCTGGCTCATGGGCCGCTACTTCGGACCGCGCTCGCGCTCGTGCTACGTGACCGACCCCGTCATCCTCGACCCGTCTTACGTCGAGATCGGCCGCAACGTCGTCATCGGCTCCGGCGCCAATATCGCCGGTCATTGCCAACTGCCGGACATGATCCTGCTTCGCAAGACGGTTATTGAAGATGATGTGACGATCGGCGCGAATTCAACGATTTTCGGCGGCGTAACGATTCGCCGGGGCGCGATGCTCGGCGCCGGCAGCGTCGTATCGCCCTACACGACGATCGGCCCTGGCGAATACTGGTCGGGCGTTCCGGCGGTGAAAATCCGGGATCTCCCCCCGCCGCAGTATCTGGCCGCGGAAATCGCTGTGTAGAAGCAAGGAATGTCACAGGGGATCAAAGGGCACCAAATGCTCCGCCCTTGACCGCACCCGATTGGATCTCCACTTCGAATTCGACCCAATCATCATCGGCGTCAATATCCACCACGGGAGAATAAGCCAAACCAGTGATCGCTTGGTGGTCGGCCTTCACCTTAAGTTCTACTAAGCCATCAACGGAAATCTCTGGCGTCTTCCACCGCCTCCCCTCCGGACCGATGGCTTCCAAGTCGACAGGCGTGGCAAGAATTAGAAGTTCTCCAACCCGTACGGCATACACATACCAAGCTTCGAGGTAATCGACCGCTTTCCGATCATTGGGATCGACCACATATCCCTGCCCGCCCGAAATCACAATCACACGCCGCCCATCGGGATGCGCCTCGGCGGTTCGGAATGACGTGAGCCCGGGCTGAAAGTTCCCTACCCACGGATCGCCCTCGATGGGGAAAAAACGCACCACGAAGCCCTCGCACTGCGTCCCCTGACCACTTGCGCTGAACGGCTGCGCCAGCGGACCGTAAGGCGGCAATCCTGGCAGCACCTCGAATTGCGGCACCCCGGAGATCATTTTTGTTCATTATGCTCATCGCGCGTGGAAATCGGTAGGTTTTTCTGAAACCTCAATCTGCCCGTCGCCACGGAGCTTGCGGTCCTGTCCTGATGATTATCGCAGGCCGGAGTCGCTAAACGTTGAACCGAAAGTTAATGATGTCGCCGTCCTGGACGATGTAGTGCTTGGGCTCCAGGCGGACTTTGTTGGCGGCCTTGGCGCCGCGCATATCCTTGTTCGCCTTCAAATCGGCAAAGGAAACCGTCTCGGCGCGGATGAAGCCGCGCTGGATGTCGCTGTGGATCTTACCGGCCGCCTCCACAGCGGGTGTATCTTTGAGGATCGTCCACGCGCGAACTTCGTCCTCGCCGCAGGTGAGCATGGAGACCAGACCGACGGCATCGTAGCAGGTGCGGATCAGCCGGAGGCGGGCGGGCTCGGCGAGTCCCAGATCGGCGAGGAACGCGGTTTTGTCGGCGTCGTCGAGTTGGGAGATCTCCGCCTCAATCTCGGCGGCGAGGGCGATCGTCGCCTTGGCGTGCTCTGCGGAGAACGGAGGCGCGTCCTTGACCTTGGACTCGTCGACGTTGACGACGACGATGACCGGCTTGAGCGTCAGGAATCCAAAGCTTCCCGCGAGGGTGCGTTCTTCCTCATTGTGGATGGCGGAGGAGACTGGCGCCTCCGACTCGAGGGCCTTCTGGACATGGCGAAACATGGTGAGCTCACGCAGCTCCGCGTCGCGGGTCTTGGTGGGCTTTAGCGTGGACTTCTCCAGCTTCTCGATGCGGTTCGTCACCTGCTCCAAATCGGCAAAGATCAATTCGGTGTGCAGCTCGGCGAGATCGGCCTTGGGGTCGATTCGCCCGCGATACGTCGCGACGGAGGCGCTTTCAAAGGCCCGTACGACCATGAGGATCCCGTCGCAGCGGCGGACGGTGTTCATCGATTTGCGAAATTCGGTCGGGCCGTTGGGCTCAGCGAGGCTGACGCCGGGGATGTCGACGAATTCCAGATGGGCCGGTGTGTATTTCTTAGGTTTGTACAACTCCGCAAGATAATCCAGCCGCGCATCGGGCACACTGACGCTGGCGAGCTGCTCCGCCGGCGCGTGACCGGGATCTGCCTTGTGCCCGGTGATGGCGGCGAAGAGGGTTGATTTCCCCGATTGGGGCGGACCAATGATGGCAAAGCGCATGGTGAGAGCGACCTCCGTGAAGGGATTGTAACACCGCAAGTAGAGCGTGCGCGGGGGAGAGGGATCATCGTCCGCCACAGAGGGCGGACGCTACAGGTTGAAGAGGTTGAGAATGATGGTATTGAACGCGTTGATGAGCGTCACGTTGATCAGCGATTGCAGCTCGAAGTTCAGCGCCCCAATGGGATCGGGGAAACAGCCGGTCGCCTGACAGACCGGAAGCACGGCGACGGCCAGGGCGACCGCACGGCCCTTTCGCCGGAGCCGACAGAACGTAAGCATCCATTTTGCTGAGGTCGATCGTGGCATGGGCGGACGGTCTCCTAGATTAATCCGATTTCCGGAAAGAGCCCAAATATGGTATTGAAAATAAGCGCTGTCGTGGATTGGACGATGATGCCGAAGGTCAGGACGATATTCTCTGCCACGACCTGCTGAAAGGCCTGGTCCGGCAGGCAGCCGAGCTGCTGAAAAAGATAGCAACCGGTTAAAACCTGCCCCACTCGCTTTGAGTACTTCCAGAGCTTTCGCTTGCCCATCAGTCGTAACCCTCAAAAAGAACGACGATCGTCCTACTCTATATCGGAGGACGATCGTCGCGGAATGTACCGGATGGGCGGCGGTTCGGCTAGGCGAACCAGCTAACCACTTCCTGGGCGGCCTGCACGACCGGCTGGGTGGTCGTGGAGGATCCGACGTCGGCCAAGGACTGGAAGAAGGCACCGATGACGGTCGTGACCAACCCGGTCAGGGAGGTAGCAACCCCGGTCAATAATTGCTCTTGGACTTCCTGATCGCAGCCTCCCAGACCGAATTGGAGGGCCATGCCTCCGGCAAGGACCGGGACCAGAACCTTGGATTGAGCGAGGCGAACGATTAGTGAACGCTTCATCGTTTTTTTCTCCTCAGGCGGGGGTCGAAAATGACCCGACAACGCGTCATACACATCGGCGGAGAAGATAGTTGCGGTTTAGCTAGGAATAGAAAAATGCGGACGACAAGGCTAGGAAGCGGCTTTTGCGACCCGGTCTATCCGTTGGCCGAGGAGGCAGGTCACTTCATAGGGAATGGTCCCCAATCGCCGGGCGATCGCGGCGACAGAATTGGGACGGGCGGGATCGTCCGAAATCAACGTGATCGCGGTCCCGGGAACAACCGGCGGCAAATCGGTCAGGTCGACGGCGAGTTGGTCCATGCTGATGCGGCCGACGATGGGCGCGTCGCCGTGATCGGTCGAGACGATAGCGGCGTTGGACAGCGCGCGAAGAAAGCCATCGAAGTAGCCGATCGGGGCGATTCCCAGGCGCGTGGGTCGGCGCGTGGTAAAGGTCTGGCCATAGCCGACGCAATGACCGGAAGGCAGCTCCTTGACGGCCGTGAGATGTGTCTCGAGTCGCAGGATAGGCCGAAGCGCGATGCGTTCGGCCATGTGCTCGGCGGGGAGGTAGCCGTAGAGGGCCAGACCGGGGCGGACCATGTCGAAATGGGCCTCGGGCATGGAGATCGTGGCGGCGCTGTTGGCGAGGTGGCGCGTCACGCCACGCGGGAGAAAGTCGCTCAATGCGGTCAGCGTTCGGCGAAAGGTCGCGAGTTGGTGGCCGGCGAGATCGAGTTCGTGCAAGTCGGCGGTGGCAAAATGCGAATAGATTCCCGTCAATCGTAGGGCTTTCACGCTACGGATTGCCTGGATCAATTCGAGAGCACGTTCCGGTGCGACGCCCATACGGCCCATGCCAGTATCGATCTTGAGGTGTACGTCGATCGGCGCAGTCGGCTCCGCCGCCAGGAGGAGCCCGACCGTCGTTTCGTCCGTAATGGTGAGCGTGAGTCGCTGGCGGATCACGGCGGCGAGGCGCTCGCGACGTTCCGATTCGTCGGCGACGGAGAGGATATTACCGAGGACGAGAATGGGGCGGTCCCATCCGAGGCGGCGAAGTTCCAGGGCCTCGACGATCGTGGCCACGGCGGCTTCGTCGGCGCCGGCGTCGTAGAGGGCCGGCGCGACAAGGTCGATGCCATGTC
Organism: Phycisphaerae bacterium; assembly: GCA_035275405.1. Taxonomy (NCBI): domain Bacteria; kingdom Pseudomonadati; phylum Planctomycetota; class Phycisphaerae; species Phycisphaerae bacterium. The sequence goes on along the minus strand of DATEMU010000015.1, from coordinate 36,509 downwards.
CGTAGGCGTTGGCTTTGAGTGGCGCACAGAGCTTTACACCGGCTGTAGAACATGCCTTGAGAGCGCGGAAGTTCTGCACAAGGCGCTGTGTATCGATGATGGCGAGTAGGTCGGAGCGCATCCGTGCTTCCCTGCGTATAGTACCATCGGCGGGCTCCCATCATCGCGGAATTGGGAATGCGGTTTGCGGAATTGCGGAGCAACGCCAATAAGTACTATAAGGCTAGAATTGACAAGGAGTAACGTGCGGCGCCCGCAACTCCTTCACATCGCCAGTGGCTTGGCCTTGCCACCATTGGGGCGCTCGGCTACCATGCGTGGCTCGTTTTCCGGCAACTCGGTGTGAGTATTTTCCACTGACCGTTGCCCGTGCTCGACCACGAGCCGCTGAATCGTGGCAGACCTTTGTGTCGTTACTGAGGGTTATTCATGGCCAAAGAAGAAGTCCCTGCCGTCGGCGAGACCGCCGAAGCGGGTAGTCCGCCGCCCAAGGCGGAGGCGCCCAAGTCAGAAAAGCCCAAGAAGCCCAAGGCCTCCAAAACGGGGGATGAGGGCAGCGAAGGCAAGCGCAAGGTGCGCGGGCGGCCGATGCGCGGCCTGAGCAAGCGCCACAACGCCAATCTCAAGAAGATCGAGCGCGACAAGCGTTACCCGATCGAGACGGCGGTGAAGCTGCTGAAGGACGTAACGCGCGGCACGAAATTCGACCAGACGGTCAACCTCGTCATGCACCTGGGCATCGATCCGAAGAACGCGGATCAGATGATTCGCGGTGCGGTGTCGCTTCCCAAGGGGATCGGCAAGACCAAGAAGGTGATCGCGTTCTGCGACGGCGACGACGCGGACAAGGCCAAGGCGGCCGGTGCGATCGAAGTCGGCGTGGACGATTTGGTTAAGAAAATCAGCGACGGCTGGACGGATTTCGACGTCGCCATCGCACATCCGAGGGCGATGGGCAAAGTCGGCAAGCTCGGCCGCGTCCTGGGGCCCCAGGGAAAGATGCCGACGCCGAAAAACGGCACCGTGACGCCGGACATCGCTCAGGCAGTCAAAGAGTTCGCCGCCGGCAAGATCGAATTTCGCAACGACGCGGGCGGGAATATCCACGCCATCGTCGGGAAGGCCAGCTTCGCGGAGAACGATCTGATGGAGAACATCAACTCCTTCGTGGGTCATATCCGGCGAATGAAGCCACCCAGCAGCAAGGGAACGTACCTGAAAAAGGTCTGCATCAGCGGGACGATGTCGCCGTCGATCGAATTGGAAGTCGCGCAAGCGTAGAGGAATTTGCCATGAGCCGCGCCGTCAAAGAACTGGTCGCCAAAGATTTCGAGAAAAAATACAAGGACGTGGACAGCCTCATGGTCGTCAGCGTCCACGGGCTCAAGGGGACCGAGGTCAATACCCTGCGCGGCGAGCTGCGCAAGAAGCAGATCGAGGTCCACGTCATCGGCAATCGGACCGCCAAGCGCGTCCTCGCGGACACCATCCTCGCGCCGATCTCGTCGGTCCTGACCGGCCCCTGCGCGTTTGTGACCGGCGGTGCGAGTCCGGTCGATGCGGCCAAGGAACTCATCCGGCTGGCCAAGGAATATCCGACGCTGGAGTTGAAGAAAGGGCTCGTCGAGGGCGAGACCGATCTGATGACGATTGAGGATATCTCCAAGCGCCGCAGCAAGGCGGAGCTTCAGGGCGATATCGTCATGCTGGCGATCTCACCGGGACGACGCATCGCGGGCTGCCTGAACACCGGCGGTCGCGTGGCCGGTTGCATCAAGGCGATTATCGACAAGCTAGAAAAGGGAGAGACGATCGCGAAGGTCGCCTGAGGCGACTCATCAAAGAAATAACCACTCTCAACTGCCCCGATTGGCAGATGGCCTTGCGGCGGTCCGGGTTAAATGGGATCAATGGGATTCCGGCTATTGAGAGGGGCAACCGAGGTCGGTCGGCATGAAAAGCCGCGACCGACCGTGAGCAAAGGACAACGAATATGGCGGAAGCACCAGCAAAGGAATTCAGTTCGGCGGTCAAAGAGATCGGCGACAAGATCGTCGGCTTGACGGTCAAGGACGCCCAGAATCTGGCGGACTATCTCAAAGACGTTTACGGCATCGAGCCGGCGGGCGGCGGCGCGGTCATGATGGCCGGACCGGCCGGCGGCGGCGCGGCGGCGGAGGCCGAGGAAGCCCCGACGCTCTTCGACGTCATCCTCAAGGACGGCGGCGCGACCAAGATCAACGTCATCAAGGCGGTCCGGGCGGCGACGCAACTGGGCCTCAAGGAGGCCAAGGACATGGTCGACGGCGCTCCGAAGACGGTGAAAGAAGGCGTGTCGAAAGAGGACGCGGAGAAGCTCAAGAAGGAACTGGAAGACGCGGGGGCGAAGGTGGAACTCAAGGGCAAGGCGTAATTCGCAGCCTTTGAAGCAATCGCAAGGTAGGTCTATGCAGGCCGGAACGATGAGATTCGTTCCGGCCTGATTTTTTTTGACGACCGGCGGTTATTCCTTCATGCCGGCGTGGGGATCTCCGCCTGGGCGTTGATCGTGCCAGCGATCTGGGTCAGTTTCTCGTCGGCGGCCTTTTCCTCCTTGAGCGTCTCGAACAGGGGCCCGGCGATTTGCTGAAGGCCCAGGTTTTTGGCCCAGGTCACGACGGTGCCATACGTTGCAATCTCATAGTGCTCGGCTTTCTGGGCGGCCTCGATCAGCATCGCGTCGCGAAGCGCCCCCGCGTCGTATTCCTTGATGAGTTCGCCACCCTCCTCGACGATTCCCTTCATCCCGTCGCAGGCCTTGGCGCGGACCGATTCGCCCAGGGATTCCAGGGCGCGTTCCAACCGCTCCACGTGGGTCTGCGTCTCTTCGAGATGTGACTCAAACGCTGAGGCGAGCTCCTCGCTTTCCGCCGCCTTGGCCAGCCTGGGCAAGGCCTTGGTCAACTGCTTTTCGGCATGAAGCAAATCCCGCAGTTCCTCCACCAGCGCATCCTGTAGTGATTCAGCGGCCATGGGTCAGTCCTTTCTTCTTTTTTGGTGTCAGCAAAACCGTGAGCGAAGAATGGTAGCCGGCCGCCTTTTACGTCGAAGTGAATTCTGTCTTACAGCGCCTTCACTGTGCGAATTCTGCCTTGGCGCTTTTACGATTTTGTGAGTCGCTGTAGGGCGAATCAAACCGGAGCGATGGAAACGTCGGGCCCAAACAGTTCCTGTTCCATCAGATCGAGGAATCGTTCCACGTTGGGTGTATCAAAGTAGTCTTCAAAGTACGTGACGGACAGGTTCATCCGATCGCCAAACGTGGTGCGACCGAACATCCAGCCGGGGTGGCAATTCATCGGCCCGGCCCCGGACAAATTAACGATGCGGGCCGAGCCGAGGTGCGTTACTGACTGGTCGAATTGGTAGCCGGTGAAACCGGCGGCGGCACGCGGCAGGCGGTGCGTCGTCAGCCAACGGGTCACACCGAAGGGCCAACGCGCGGCGGCGCGGTACATATACCACATGGCCTGATCGCGGCGCTTTTCAAAAAAATCACGGAATTGGCGGCCGGCGACGGCATCCGCCTTCGCGCGATCCTCCAAATCGCTCGCGGCAAAGACGATCCAGGGAATGGAGACGTGGTTGCCACAAACGCCGGGCCGAGGGCCCTTACGCGCCAGCGGCAGAGATTGGGGGAATAGGTAATGCGAGCGCGGGCGACCCTGGTTGGTGGCCATTTGGTGATACGCTCGTGCGAGCGCGACCAGGATCGCGCGAGAGTAGCGGAGTGGACCGGGCGCGGTCCGTTCCTTCGCCAGAGCCTCGAATCGGGCGCGCTGTTCTCCGACATACGCCCTCAGGGCGACGCGACAGTGCTGCGGCGCGGCTTCGGGCCGCTGAACGATCCGCGGCTGGCGGAGGCGATCGTAGCTGGCATAAAGAAATCGCCCCTGCCACGCACGAAGCTGGGCGGCGGGAAAACCTGCCGCGAATGGTTCGGGGAAGGCCGCTGCCGGGTCAGGATTCAGCGACGGCTCACGGCCGCAAAGAATATCGTGGAGCGCTCCGAGAAGGGCGTGACCGCCTTCGATGTCCATGAGCGGGTGCGCCCAGCGCAGGGCGAGGCGATGACGCTCGCCCGGCATCTCGATGTGGACCAGGCGGAGTTGCCGCCCCTCGTGGACGTTGACGGGATCGTCGATGACGCGATTCAGAGGGGCGAGGATGTCATCGCGCTCGGGATCGAGTTGATGGTGCTCATATTCGACGGCCTCTTCGAGCGGTTCCCGCCCTACCAAATGCCAGGAGGGCCGATGGAGGATGGATGAATACCTGATGTGTGCCGAAAGGGCGGGATAACACGTGCCCAGCCGGTGCAGGGCGCGTTGCAATTCGGCCTGCGGCAGCGGCCCTTCCAGATCTACGATGAGCATGACGCTCAACCCGCAATAGCCCCTGTGCCGAAGCGACTCGTGCGTGACCAGCAGCACGTGGTCGACGGGATTGAGCGGATAATCCATCACACCGGCCGGGCCAACCTTGCGAAAATCGGGGTCTTTTTTTAACATCTGGGTTCGGAGCCCTTTGGGGATGGCGTGGTCGATGGGTTCGATCGCGGGCGCGGGCAACATGATGCAAAATCGCCAAGAGTATGCAACGCTTGCCAGACCTTAACAAGGAGCCGTGGTGCCGCGAAGCCGGATAAGCCCTTCTCATTGCGTGGAGCACCTCTCGATCCTCGGCGCGGACGGCGCGGTCGATCGGGACCTCGATCCGGGACTACCCTCCGAGCAACTGCGGCGTTACTACCGTGCGTTGGTTCTGGCGCGGCGCTGGGATGAGCGGATGATCAACCTCTCGCGGCAGGGGCGGATCGGAACTTATCCCCCAACTCGCGGTCAGGAGGCGGCGTCGCTGGGCCCGGCGTTCGTCATGGAAAAGGCCGATTGGCTGGTCCCCTCGTTCCGCGAAATGCCGGCGATGCTGTATCTGGGTTGGCCGATGGAGCGGCTGATTCTCGGCTGGTGGGGAGGATACGAACATGGGGCGCAGCCGCCGGAGGGCCTGAATGTCCTCCCCTTGTGCGGACCGGTCGCGACGCAGTGCCAATACGCGGCGGGCATCGCCATGGGCAACAAGTTCAAGGGCGATTCCGGCGTCGTGGTCACTTTCCTGGGCGACGGCGCGACGAGCGAGGGCGATTTCCACGAGGCCATGAACGTCGCCGGGGCGTTTCAACTGCCGCTGGTCATGATCGTGCAGAACAACCAGTGGGCCATCTCGATGCCGCGCAGCGCGCAGACGGCATCGCAAACGCTTGCCCAGAAGGCCCTCGGTTACGGCTTCGGCGGGATGCAGGTGGATGGGAACGACCTGCTCGCCATGATCGTTGCCTCACGCGAAGCGCTCGATCGGGCCCGGTCGGGAGGAGGACCCACGCTGATTGAGGCGATCACCTACCGGCTGGGGCAACATTCCACCTCGGACGATTCGGGGAAGTACCGCACGGCGGACGAGGTGAAAGGCTGGGAGACCCGCGATCCGCTGACGCGCTTCACGATCTATCTCGAACAGCGCGGGATCGTGAATGACAAGGTTCGCGGTCTGGTGGAGGAGGACGTCAAGCAGGAAATCTCCGCGGCGATCCAGCGGGCGGAAGCCTACGTGCCCGATCCGATGGAACCCTTCGATCATTGTTTCGCCACGCGCCCCCCCCACCTCGTCGCGCAGCTTGGCGAGTTTCAGGCCTATTGGCGCGCCCGGGAAGGCGCGGCCAGACCGGAGCCAAAGTGCGGACCCATCCAGAAAACGCCCGCGGTTCTGGCCAAGGCGTCCCGGTCCCTACCGGCGCCCGCGCCATCGGCGGGGCTGCCCAATTAGTCGATTAGCGTGCCCAGAACCGTTCGCAGGAAATTCTCGTACGGCATCGAGATGATCCCGGTCACCGGGGCGAAGAGAAAGTCATAAATGCCGGTGAAGATTCCAAAGGCCAAATCGATGAGGGTGGTAATCAGATCGGTTTCCATAAGAAGAATCGCTCCTTAAGTAGTCATCGGGTTATTCACAGCCGCGCCAATCCAAGCGGTAATTAGGATACCACAAGGGGGCTGCCCGTGGCCAGAGCCAGGACCGGCGCCGTAACATTCACGGCTGCCGCGAGTTATCACTTAAACGCCACTGGTGGATTTAGAATCTACTCGACGAGGAACGTGTCGGTCCCGAAAGCCGGGTTTCGACCGTCGTAGTGAATCTGGATGAGACCGTCGCCGGAGATTTCCAGCGTCCGGGCGATCAACTGATTCCCGAAGCCGTCCCCTGTGCCGCTGAGATTGAGGTGGTTGCACGGAAAATACAGCGAGCCGACCATGTTAAGATCGCTGGTGCCGATGATCGTAGCCACATTGCAATTCCCGGGCGATTGAAAGATGGTGAGGCCCTCGTACGGTGACAAGGCCGCCACGGGCTCTGGGTAGTCATAGTCCGTGGCATCGCAGTCGGGACAAGGCGTTGGGGGCGTTTCTGAATCATCCAGGTCAATCGGACTAAGTGTTATACATCCATTGCCATTGATGTTTAATTCGCCGGTCGGCCCGTTGATAAAGAGCATCACACCCTCCCCGCAGACCACCGCACCGCCGCCAATGTCGAAGCCGGTAGGCCGAGGCGGGGGACCCGTATTCGGCGCGCCTCCGAGGACATAGACCCCTGGCTTCATCGTTAGCGTCCCCCCCGTCATGCGAATCCCACGGGAGTAGTATCCCGGGTCGATCACCTGTTCGTCTCCGGCATTCATGACAATCCCGCCCAAATCGGTCAGACCGACGATGCTCGGCACCGGGACGGCCCTTAACGGGTCGCAGATAACGTGATTCGTTTCACATTGGAAGATACTCCCCTCACCGCACGGTTCGGGCTGAGGCCCCTCCTCACAGGGGTTGTCGATATTAACGCTGTTGCCGGTCTGATCGTACCCGCCATAGATTTCGACGTTGGGGGTAATAACCGTGGCATTGCCCTGGGCACAGAATGCGTCGGGGTTGGGAGAATTCACGGAGACCCCGGCACCTTCTTGGTCGCAATTCAACGGCGGAGCGGGCAGGACGCTGACCGTCAGGTTGCCATGGATGTACAGGGAGCAATCGCAAGCCTCCGGCGGGCAGTTGGCACAATCGGAACGCTGGGCACACGGCAGGGCGCTGCAAAGGGCAATGAGGCCTGAGCCGGTTCCGCCGGCGAGCATGGCGATGGCGTCGCGTTCGACAAAGGTGGAGTTTCTTCCGAAGGCGCGGCCGAAGACGAGGGGGAGTTCGCCGGCCCCCTCCCCGCTCTTGCGCCGGGCGACCACCTTAACGGCATTCGGCGTGGTGTTGTCGGGGATGAACTCAAACGTTGTGCGATTGAATCGGCCCATGACTATATCGCCATCGGCGGCGTTGGGTATGTTGGGATCGAGATGAACGGTGCTGTTGCCGGCCCGGTTGAGCAACGCGAGGTCCACGGCGGCGGCCCGGGCGGCGGGAATATCGGTTTTGACGAACTGGGCGGCGGCGAGCGCGGAGGCATCGGCCGCGCCCTGCAATTCCTCAGCGGTGAAGACGACCAGACCGGTGTCGAGGGACAGGCCGACGAACCCGATGAAGAGGATGGCCGTCAGGGAGACCCAGAGGAGGGCGATCGCCTTGCGTTTCACAGACCGTGGTTTCTTGAGGTTGGCGCTCATGATTCACCGTCGATTGATTTTACTGATAACCCTCTTTTTCAGCCGCCGCCTCCCGCTGGCTACTCTTTCATCATGTGGAATTCGCTGTTCAACGTCGTCGGCATGGGGAACGGGAGCAAAGGCGTACTGCTTAACGCGACTAACTGAATATTGGAGTAATTCACTTCGACACGAGCACTGATCGTCGAACCTCTGGAGACGCCCATGATGCTCGATGGAGTGGTGCTTAACGAATAAGTGCCGATGTTCGCATTGCTCATAATAGCGGAAACCGCGGCGCTAACCTGGGCGTCCGTGGCGCTGGCGCGCGCCCCAATGCGGGCGGCTTCTCTTGCGGCGCTGTTGATTTGTTGAATCTTGATGACCGCCCAGCCGTATTCGAGGAGTGCCAGTGTCAACAACAAGAGGAGCGGCATGACCAGGGCCACTTCCACGACAACGGCAGCCCGCCGCCTCGTAGTTCGTTTTGGCTGTGCCATGCTAAAGTCCTCAAACCACTGGACCGCCGGGAAATCGACCGGCGTTCAAAGTCCGCTATTCTTTCATAATACGGTATTCGCTACCCAGGGTCGTTGGCAATGGAATCAAGGGAACGTTGACTAACGTTACGTTGTCATAATTCACTTCGACCCGAACCCGGATCGTCTCTCCCCTGTCGGCGCCGGCAACGTTGGCCGGAACGGTGGTCACCGAATAGCTGCTGCCACCCATGCTTGACCGCGTCATGACGGAATCAACAGCCGCGCTGATCTGCGCATTCGTCCCGTTGGATCGCGCCCCGGCACGAGCCCCCTCCCGGGCGGCGCTGTTTAGTTGCTGAATCTTGATGAACACCCAGCCGTATTCGAGCAACACGAGCGTCAAAGACATCAGAAGCGGAAGGAGCAGGGCTGTTTCCACAAGCGCGAGACCTCGCCGCCGGGTAGCTCCTCTTAGCCATGCCATAAGGAAAGTCCTCCGACCGCCGCACACACGCCGACAAAGATGGCCACACCGTAGGGCATGGGGGCGCTGGGTTTGCGATCGCCGGTGATTGTAGCGCCGATCAACTGCGGCTTGCCCATCGCCACTGCGGGGGCCGCCTGCTGAGCGATATCGGCCACATGCCGCATGGTGGTTTGAAATTGGCCTCGCGTCAGGGCGACGACGATCCCCATGGCAACGCCGGCGAGGGCGACCATAAACAGCACGACGAGTCCCGGAACCACACCGGTCCAGGCCCCGACCGCGGCCATCAGTTTGACGTCGCCTCCACCGCCCCGTGCGTATACGAACAGGAAGAGATAGGGCAGGGCGAGGATGAGGGCGGCAGCGATGGAATCCAGAAGACCCCAGGGACCGCGGTGCATGGTGGAGTACGCCACGCCGGTCGCGAGCAAGGGAATCGTCAGCCAGTTGGGAATTCGGCGCGATGCGATATCGGTGGCGGCGGCGACCATGCAGGCCCCGCATAGGACGCCGATTTGCAACGGCGCGAACTCGCTCACTGTGAGTCCAAGAAAGCTCACCGCGGGCTCCCCACGTGCCGGCCGTCGTCGTGCAACTCATGGACGCGGTCCTGACCGCACGCGGTCAAGAGCACCAACATCCGTACCATCGCGACGACGATCAGCCCGGTAAGAATCGCAAAGCTAACGGCTTCCATTTTCGATTCGGCCTCCTCTTTCGATTGGTCCTCCTGCAAGTTAAGGGCGAAACGAAAGAGGGCGTCCGGGGGGCGGACCCCCCGGACGCCAAAGCGTAATCTCACCTTTTCAAGGGCTTACGGGAGGGCGCCATCCAACGTGGTGAACTGGGTGTTGACCCAGGTACCGATGTTGGTGATGGCCGTGATCGTGGCGACCACGATCAGGCCGGTGATAATGGCGTACTCGACCGTTTCGAGGCCCTTCTCGTCGGCAAACAATTTCTTCAGCATCGCTTTCATAACACTATCTCCCTCTAAAAAACTCTGCTCTCGTCTCCGCTCCATACACAGGTTAGCGGGGTGCCAAGAGCACTCACTCTCGTTTGTAAACGCGGCGCGGATGAATCTCGCACCGAGAATTTCGAATTCAGCAAAGCATCTGCTTCCCAGAGACGATCGGCCCGCCCGACATGTGCCCCCCCTACTAAGCCTGCTACCCCAATGGAAACCAAACCGGGCCGCCAATGTGCCTTTTGCTTGGAAGCTATCGAGAACCCTCCGCGGAGTCGCGTGCGAGGCGCTCGACGTCGATTAAAACTAGTAACCCAAACTTACTCTCCCTCCTCTTATACCCGACGCGGGGGGAGCGGTCAAGAGGATTCACAGGGATAAACTTTAGATCATTTCGACGGGCCGTCCTCGAATAATAGCCGACCAAATCACTCGTAAAGTGCGGCGCATAATAATGACCCCGGCGTCTGGAATAAAACGATTCTATGCGCCGAGTAGGTACTTCCCCCAGTACCAACTCCGCGGCCAAAAAACTTCTCCCTGGGCACCGATCCCACGCCTGAGGTGATAGATTCTCGGACTTTTACGTCGGAAGGACTGCTCACGATCGCGCCTCCTTTCCAGACTGCAACGTCGCATGAATTCCATCTCGGGCCAAGGCGAGAAAAGCCTATGGTTGAGTCGGCTTCCGTGATCCGAACCGGCCACCACGATAAACATCATCACCGACAGTAGCGGGCGAGCGGACACAAGCCGTAGAAGTTCTGCTTTGATGCGAAGGAACGAACCGCAACGACGAGAGTAATCGCGCGGCGACGTCAATCGTTCTGGTGCGCAGCCGGATGCCCTCCGCTTGCTGTTCAGCGTGCGTGTTCTTGAACCGGTTCGCGGCGAGGATGCGTTTTGAAGGCTTGACGTGCGCTGGTCAGGGTTTGGCGGAAAGGAACTGAAACACAAACCGCAGCATTAAGTAGAAACCCTATGAACCCTTGGCGGCTGATGCCAGGAGATCTTGATTCCTGAGCAGGCCGCCGTTACGATTGCAGGCTATTCGCGTCTTGATCCCGGAGCGTCGAGACCGGGATCCTCAGGGTCGTTTTGTCGAGAACGGGCAAATTCCAGTCAGCTCGACTGCGTGGCCGGAGACCAACAGATTCAATGCGGAGTTCCCGCATTTCCGGCGAGCCTTGGAAAAAGTCATAACGGGTATCGCGGCGAACACCGCGAATTGGCCTATTGGTGATGCTGGGGCCTTCGGTCGTAGTCCATGAAAACGAACCGACGGAGGTGGTACTTGGGGGTGAAAACGGGCCGTGAAGTCGGCTCACGGCTTGAGAAAAAGGAGATTGGGCGATGAAGAGCAGAATTACTTTGGGCAAGGGATGTGCATGCTTCCTGGCGGGCTTGTGTTTGGCCGCAACCCTGGGCGGCGTTCGAGGGACCTATGACGTCATCGTCGCCACGCCCGTGGGAGCGGACGTCGACGTCCAGCCCTCCGGTGGGGAACTCCCGGTGCCGCCTCCCCCCGCGGTGACAACGAGCCAATTCGATTATGCACCGGGTACGAATGTGGAAATTGCGGGCAGCGCGTTCGCGGCGGGCGGGAACGTGACGCTGTCGGTCTCCCACCTTTCTCGAACCTGCACCTGTGGTGCGGAGGCGCATCGGTCCTGGACGGTGGTCGCGGATGCCAGCGGCAGCTTCGTATCGAACTGGGCGCTGAGCCCCACCGCGACCGGTCCCGACGTCCTCGCGCTGGTCGCCATCAGCCCTGACGGCACACGGGCGGAGACACTCTTCACCTCCAACTTGACCGGCGCGATCTGGACGACCGATCAGTGCGGGGCAACGGTGAACCACAATGTGTACGGATCGTGCGAGCCGCCGAACCCGCTGGTTTGCGATCCGAAGAGCCCGTTCCTGAATGGCGGGCCGCAGAATCACAACTGCGGCTTTGCGGGCGGGCTGCCGGACGGGGATTTCTACTTCCAGGTGACCGACCCGTCGGGCATGGTGCTGTTGTCCAACGACGGGATCGAGCATCGGCAGGTGCATGTGGAGTGCGGGGTGATTACGGAATACGCGAACCTGCCCGACAGCGTGGCGTCACATGTGGTGGGGACGGGGTTCTGCCCGGCGCACGACGCCTGCGCCGCGTCGATCAGCGTGGCGTTGTGGCCCTTCGATCCGACGCCAAACCCAGGTGGGGAGTACAAATGCTGGATCACGCGGGTGAGCGATTACGATGAGAGCGACCCGCAGGCGAATTTTGGGTTCCGGGAGAGTGAGAGTAAGACGGATAATTACAAGTGCGCGCGGCAGCCCGGGACGGGGGCGTGCTGTCTGGCGTGTGCGGGGCATCCGGATACGTATTTGGATGAGTGCCGGAGCGACGTGACGGAGGCAGATTGCCAGGCGATGGGCGGAGCGTATCACGCCGACGAGACGTGCCCTGGCGATACTTGCGGTGAATGCCCGCAATGTACAATCACTATTCGGAAATACTACGATGCGAACGCAAATGGTGAGAACGATGCTGAGATACCATTAGACGGTGTCCAAGTTGAGGTTTGCTTTACGCCGATGGGAGGATTGGAGACATGCGTGACGCTGACGTCCGGGACCGACGGACCCGGCCAAGCCTCCGTCGTAATTCCAAGTGGATCATCCATAACGGTGTGCGAACTACTTCCAACGACAGGGGTATCCAATTGCAATTGGATTCAAACCGAACCCAAAGTTTCGAGCCCTAACTCGATGACAATTGGCGACAAGATATGCTATTCCATGACCCTGCCTGATACGGTTGGATGTACTCAGACCCTTCCATTCGGCAACGTCTGTATATGTGCCCCTTCGACGGGTCGTACATTGGGCTTCTGGTCGAACAAGAACGGAAAAAATATCTTGTCGAGCAAGGACTCAGCGTGGCGCGACCTGCTCAATGCATTGTGTCTGCGGAACGCGAGCGGTGCGGATTACGATGTGCCAGGCGGGATGTTCGCGGATGCCTACACGAACTTCCGAACATGGCTCTTGGACGCCAATGCCGTGAACATGGCCTGCATGCTCTCGGCACAGCTTACGGCGACTAAGCTGGACATCGCGTATATGGGAATGAATGCGGGGGATAACGTGCTTCTGCCAGACGACTTGGCCGACTGCTACGGCGCGCCGATGGCCAACATTGGGGCAGTGGTAGCGGCGGCCGATGCTGCACTTTGCGCCGATGGTCTGACACCGTCGGGTGACGAGCCAAGCCGATCGACGCAAGAATGTCTCAAGGACATCCTCGACGGCGTGAACAACAACGGACTACCGGTCATTTCCGGCGAGCCCTGCGACGTGGTGTATCCATAGTGTGCTGCATCTAGGGATTTCTATTGACATGCGGCGACGTCGCCACCCTTTCTTGAGTGGGCGACGAACCGGTTATCTGTAGACCGTCACGATTGCGGATGTGCCGACGTTTCCAACGGCATCATACCCCCTGGTTTGGAGTGAATGTGCGCCGCTCGCGGCCCTGCGGGGGTTCCAGCTGGTCGTGAACGGGGCCGATGTCGACGTCGACTTGATTGCGCCATCCACATAAAGTTCAACCCGGGTTACGCCGACGTTGTCGGAGACGTTGACCGTGACATTGACAACCCTGTTGCCGACGCTGGCCCCGTTCAACGGGGACGTAATGGCAATCGTCGGCGGGGTCGCGTCATTAACGTTGTTGACGTTGACAAGAATGACAGTGGTGGCAATGTTTCCCGCGGCATCCGCCGCGCGGGCCTCCAACGTGTGCGAGCCGTTGGAGGTGTTTATCGTATTCCAGGCGAAGCCGTACGGCACGGTGGTGTCGGTGGCAAGCAACCCGCCATCGACGTAGAGGCGGACCGAAGCGACTCCCACGTTGTCGGTAGCGATGGCCAGTACATTCGTCGTGCCGCTGACACTGGCGCCAGCGCTCGGAGCGCTAAAGCTGCACGTCGGCGGAGTGTTGTCGGGAATGGGCCCGCCAGCGTCAATTGCCATCGCTACGGCCCGTCCGACATTCAATCGGCCCCAACCAAAGGTCGGATCCCACCCGGCGGGCCCAAGATCGTCTGCCGACTGCACAAGGATTCCCTGAATCTGTTGACAGGTAAGCGCGGAATTCGCGGACATTGTTAAGGCCACAGCTCCCGCAACATACGGAGCCGAAATGGACGTACCGGAGACGTCGTAGTAACCCCCGCCAAGTATGGTAGACGTGGCGACGCCCGGCGCAGCGAGATCGATGTTATTCCCGATGTTTGAGTAGGAAGCAATCGTGTCATTGTAGGTGGTTGCGCTTACATTGAGCACCGAGGGATCGTCTGGAGTGCTCAGAACCGCGATTTCATTACCGGCCGACGTAACGACTACTCCCCCCCGCGATTGAAAATACTGCGCGGCGCTCGTTACTGCTGAACTATTTACGAGAAATGAGAGATTGGCAACTTTCGCGCCATGATCGGCGGCCCATATGAGTCCTGAGGACATGTCCCAATAACTCGCGCAGCCACTGTTTTCGGATACGCGTACTGGCATGATAGGACAACCCCAAGCAACCGATGCAACGCCAATCGTATTGTTGGATGCTGCGCCGGCAACGCCGGCGACGGCCGTTCCATGACCCGTCACGTCTGTCGTGTCGGAGTTATTGTTGTATATATTCCATCCAGCAACGAGCTTTGGCGCGAGATCGCTGTGAGTTGAGTCGACGCCGCTATCCAATATGGCGATGACTACTTGATCGCTGCCTATTGTGGCGTCCCATGCAGTTGGACATTCAACTTTTCGTAATCCCCATTGCCAATTTGCATACCAAAGGTCATTCGGCACCATCGCCGGGGGAACGATGCGATCCAGCTCCGCGAACTCCACTTCCGACTGTTGACCGAACGCCCGGAGTTGGGCCGCCTCGCTCGCGTTGGGGGGCAGTTCGATGATCTTGACGCCGATCTGAGGAATCTCTTTCGCCACGCGCGCGCCGGCGGCGCGGCTCAGGACGCGATGCTGATCCTCGGCGGAAGCCCCGGGTTTGAATTTGACCAGCAGTCGACCGGGCACGAACGTGCCGGCGGCCGGTTCGTCGTCGCTGGACGCCGCGTTGACGATGTCGGATGCCGGTGTCCCGCCATTGATCCCCGCGCTGGGCCGATCGGCGCTAACGCCTCGCGACAACGCTGGGTCCAGACCGCTGCCGGTCCCCTCATCACAGCCCATCCCCGACAAGAGGCATACCAGCGAAACGGAAAAAACGAACAACGTGCCGATCGTCTTCCGGCAAGTGTGCTCCCGACCGGTCCATCGCTTCGGGATGCGCTCGGAGAGGAAAGTAACCACTGCACGACGGCGAAACGGCCCTGGGCCGTCTGTGACGAACACCGACATGGAAAAACCCCCAAGGGATGCGCAAGGTCGGTGAAGAATGGAATCCTCCGCCGATCTGGCCGTGGTAACGCGTTCTACCTGTCAGGAAAGCGCTGAGTGGGGCGACTTCATGACTTAGCCGCCCGGCTGGTTCACCTAAACTACTACAAAACCCCGGACATCCACGCAAGTCGCTGCGGTGCGTATGGGACGCACTTTGAGCACGCTCGTTGCGAGCGGCTTCACCAAGTAACTCCCGTAGAGTAGGTGTCCCCCATGTGTCCCGTCCGGTAATTCCGACGAGAGGGATAATCGGCTCGTCGAGCCCAATTCTTGGACAGCGCCTTCCTGTTTCGAAGTTAAAGGATTGTACCTACTGGCTTTGCATTTACTTCGGCAGAGACCATTGGTCCTATAACAACGGCACCTATTGATCGGCCGAAATCGCGCGTCCTGTAACTGTCAGGGAGCCGCTGCCGAAGAATCTTTTAGATGACACGGGGCGGACTTTTGTTACCATGAATCCGCCTTTCGGCAGCGGCCCCATGGGGGCGGCGTCCTGTCACGGGCAAAGCGTTTACGTTCGTAGAAGGAGCGAGAATTATGCGCTGGGCCATCATTTTATTGATCCTGCTAGGTGTCCTCGCCGCAACGTCCGCGGCGTTGCTGGTAGCCTCCTACGGCGGAAGTCAGCGGCGCGAGTCTCCCAACATTGAGATTCTCGTAGCCACGAAGGCGCTGCCTGCACAAACCAAGATTGACGGCAGCATGGTGGCGCTCAAGTCCGTCACGCGGAAGGAGGCCCCGGCCAAACACTTCACCAATGCCGTTCAGGTCGTCGGCAAGATGCTGATCGTTCCAATCGCCGAGGGCCAGGTGGTAACGCCTGAGGTCTTCGGCGATCGCGAGAACGCTGCAAAATTCGCGGCGGCGATCGCCGACGGCATGGTCGCGGTACCCACCACGCCAAAGGACTTCGCCAGCCTGGAGGGTTTGCTTTATCCGGGTTGTTTGGTCGACGTGATCTTCACCCAGCGGCCGGGCACGGGTCAGGATCCGGTTTCGGTCACGCTGCTCCAAAGCGTCAGCGTGCTGGCCATAGGCGAGTACTCCGTCGTTTCGACCAAACTCGAGGCGGAAAGTCTGGAGGGGCAATCGACCGAGTCCAAGAAAGTAACGCTTCAACTGACGCCTCGGCAGGCCAAGGCACTCCAACTCGCCCAGGAAAACGGTACCATTTCGCTGGTGCTGCGGAACCCTTTGAACCCCGCCGCGGCGGACAGCGGTGCCATTTCGCTGGACGATCTGATCAAGAAAAAGTCCCCTGTCGCCGCGTTTGTCTCGCCGCCGACCACCAGCAATGTGGAGCCGGTCAGTGATGAACTCCCGCCCGGGTGGGATGTCATCAGAATCCAAGGTGGAAAAAAGGACACGCTCACCGTCCCGATGCCGGAACCAAAATAATTCGGAAGAAAGTCGTTGCATTTCAGCAACGCGGGTATTATGCAGTTCGGTCAATCATCGAAAGTCCTATTTCAAATGGGTTTCCATGTGAACCAAATCCAAACGCGACGTCATTCCAATCGCACGTTTTTTCTCGCATTTGTTCTGAGCTGCACGGGATCGTCGATCGGCATTTGGTCGCACGCCCGTGCAGACGATCCCGATCCGAACGCGGAGCCCCGGGTGATCCTCCTTCGTCTGGGTCAATCGGAGCCCGTCAAGGCGCCGTGGCCGGTCAAGCGCGTGAACGTGACCGACCCCAAGGTTGCGGAGGCCGAGCCTCTTACGGCGGATCAGTTTCTAATTCAGGCCAAGGGGATCGGCTCGACGGACCTGCTTTTCTGGAGCGCGCAGGAAGACGTCTGGCGGGCCCGCGTGGACGTGGAGATGGACTTACGCCGTCTCAAGGAACAGCTGATCAGCCTCTTCCCAGGTTGCACGCTCGATCTGTTTCAAAATCAGGGAGTGGTCGTCGTTCGCGGGACCCTGCGCCGCGCCGAGGATTCCATCGCCCTTCGTCAATTTCTGGACGCGCTCAAGACTTCTTTAGGAAAAGACAGCAAGTTCGAATATGTTGATGCGACGAGGATATCAGGCGTTCAACAAGTCCTTCTTCAAGTTCGGGTCGCCGAGGCCAACCGCGCCGTGCTGCGTTCACTGGGTATTAACGTTTTCAACTACGGCAAACAAGACAACGTCTTCTTCGGCGCGTCAACGGTCGGACCCGCAACCGGCGGAAACATCAACAACGTCCAGATGGGACCGGCCTCCAGTGCCCTGGTCGGCGATGAGGCGGTTCCCGTCCCTTTTCTGACCAACGAGAACGTCAGCATCAGCAATTTCGTTACGATGAACCTGGGGTTCCCGCGAGCTGAATTGCAATTCTTGATCCAGGCCCTTGCGGAGAATCAATATGTCCGCCTTCTGGCCGAACCCAACCTCGTCGCCCAAAGCGGAGAAGAGGCGACGTTCCTGGCGGGGGGCGAGTTTCCCATCCCCGTGGTGCAGGGAACGACGACCGGCGGTGGGACGTCCATCACCATCGAATATAAGGAATTCGGAATTCAGTTGAAGTTCCGACCGGTCGTCCTCGGCGACAGCTTGATCCGGCTGAAGGTCGAGCCGGAGGTCAGCGAACTGACCGAAGTCGGAGCCGTGGAGATCCAGGGCTTTCGCGTTCCGGCGTTGACAACCCGCCGGGCGTCCACCACGTTGGAGATGCACAGCGGCCAGACATTCAGCATGGCCGGCCTGATCAGCAAGAGCACCAATGCCACGGCGTCGCGGGTCCCCGGCATTGGCGATATGCCGGTCCTCGGCGCGCTGTTCCGTTCCGTCCGTTATCGCGAAGGAGAGACCGAACTCGTCGTCCTGTGCACGGTTTCACTTGTGGAGCCCATGTCGCTGGCATCGCTTCCGCCGTTGCCGGGCGCCACGCACAGCCGCCCGAACGACTGGGAATTGTATCTCGGCGGCAAGATCGAGGGCTCAGAACCGCCGTGCCTGTCTGAGCAGGACACGGAATGGCTCAAGAGGCTGGGCTTCGAGGATCTCCAGGGACCGGGGGCCTGGAGCGAGTACGGCGAAAGGCCGCCGGAGAACACCACGACTTTGAGGCCGCAGACCCGCGCGCCGACCACCGAAGTTGTCCTGCGCCCCGACGGGACCGCCCCCTAGACGGCACCCCCGATGTCAGGTCCCGCGACGTAAGGCAGCCTATGAATTCCGGACGGCGAGTCATTTTAATGACCAGCGATCCTGCTACCGAAACCTCGGTAACAGGCGTGCTCAAATCGGCCCCGGGTTCCGCAGCGGTCGAAACCTGTAACAGTCTAGCCAATCTTGTATCTCTCCTAGAGAAGACGGTGCCACCTGTCGCGCTGGTCGATCTCGATCCGACGCCGAAACGCATGCTGGCCGATCTGGATCCGATTATCACGCGCTTCGGCCAGACGCGCTTTGTTGCGCTTTCCACCGACGTGACCAGCGACCTGTTATTGGACGCCATGCAGATCGGCGCCCGCCACCTCTTAGGTAAGCGATCAATTGAATCGGAATTAGCGGGTGTGGTGAGCCGGTTCATCGCTGGCGATGCGGCCGGACAGAGGCGCCAGGGCTTGGTAGTGACGGTCCTTTCTGCGGGCGGGGGCAGCGGGGCGACGACGCTGGCGCTCAATATCGCACACGAAATCCAGTTGGAAACGTCTCGGCAGGTCCTTCTGGCTGACCTGGATGACCGGTATGGAGCGGTGGCGGCGTTTCTTGATCGCGAGGGCGAGTACGGAATCGCCGACGTATTAGCTCGCAAACAAATCGACGAAGAATTAATCCGCACGACCGCGTTGGCTTTTTCCGATCGACTACACGTGCTCTTGAGCCCGGCCAGCGCCCGCTCGTCCCGCTATCTGCCGATCGATTATGCCGGAATCAATGAATTCCTGACGGTCTGTCGTCGAATGTACGCTTGCACCATGTTGGATGCGCCGCGCGTAGCGCCCGACGTCGCCGCGCGGCTCGCCGCGGCCAGCAACATGACTTATTTGATGCTACAACTTAGCGTGAAGGATATTCGGACGGCCCGGACGCTGCTAAAGACGCTGGGCGAGTTGGGGGTTTTGCCGGAAAACATTACACTGGTGATCTCGAGGTATCATCGACGGTCCGTCATCTCGCTCGCCCAGGCCCGTGAGGCTCTGGGGCGGGATACGCTGGTAGTGGTCGGAAGCGATTTTCGCCATGCGTTGGAATCAATGACTTACGGTCAACCGCTGGCCGAAGTGGCGCCGCGGTCCCCCTTGCGCAAGGAACTTCGGGACCTGGCACTGGGACTGCTGGCGACCTTCGCAGCCGCGGAGTGAAGTTCAAATTGCAGGAGGCACTTTGATGGCGAACGACAACAAACCGACCGTCGCGAGTGGGGATGTCTCCGACCCGCAAGCCCTGCATAAGGTCAAGGCTAATGTCCATCGACGGCTTCTCGAAATCCTGGACCTGGTGGAAGCGAATCGGATGTCGGTTGAGGAGCTGCGTACCGAGTGTTCGCGGCGGGTCGACCAGCTTCTGAATGAGCAGCGCTGTCCCCTTTCGGCGCCGGAGAAACGGCGGCTGGTTCAGGACGTCATCGACGATATCTTCGGGCTGGGCCCCCTTGAGGACTTGCTGCGCGATCCGGCGATCAGCGATATCCTTGTTAACGGTCCCCAGAAAGTGTACGTCGAGCGCGAAGGCCGGCTGCAGCGAACCGACCTGTCGTTTCGCGACGACGCGCACGTGATGCTGGTGATCCAGCGCATCGCCATCAAGGTCGGACGCCGAATCGACGAGAGTTCGCCGATGCTGGATGCCCGCCTCCTGGACGGTTCGCGCGTCAACGCCATTATTCCCCCGCTGTCGCTGTCCGGACCGTGCCTGAGCATCCGCCGATTCGGAACGATTCCGATCGACACGAATGAACTGCTGCGCTACGAATCGGTGACTGAAGAAATGCTGATGTTTCTGCAGGCCTGCGTGCAGTGCAAGGTGAACATCCTGATCTCCGGAGGAACCGGCGCCGGAAAGACCACGATGCTCAATGTCCTGGCCAAGGCGATTCCCGCGAGCGAGCGAATCATTACGATCGAAGATGCCGCGGAGCTGCGCCTTCCCCACGAGCATGTCATTACGCTGGAGGCCCGGCCGCCGAACATCGAAGGTCGTGGGGAGGTGACGCCCCGGGATCTGCTGCGAAACTGCCTGCGCATGCGTCCGGACCGAATCGTTATCGGCGAGGTCCGCGGAGCGGAGGCCCTGGACATGCTTCAAGCGATGAACACGGGCCACGAGGGGTCGATGACCACGGTCCACGCCAACAATCCCCGCGACGCGCTACGCCGCATTGAGAACATGGTGAGCATGGCCGGGCTGAATTATCCGGTGGATGTCATCCGCCATCAGATCGCCTCGGCGCTGCACGTTCTCCTGCACGTCGCCCGCCTCACGGGCGGACGGAGAAAAATCGTCAGTCTCGCCGAGATCACCGGCATCGAGAGCGGCACGATCCTGCTGCACGATCTGTTTACGTTTACCCAGCGCGGCGTCGATGCGCAGGGCCACGCCAAGGGCGAGTTCGAGCGGCGCGGCGTCCGACCACAACTGTTGGAACGACTGGAAGCCGCGGGGGTGACGCTGCCGCCGGAAATATTCATGCGCGATATGAAGGCAATGCGTCGCTGACAGGGTCTGGATGTCATGACCTTTGATATCAACAACATCATCCATCTGACGGTTATCGCCGCGACGTTCGCGCTGGTGTTGTCGCTGTGGCTCGGTGTCGTCCTGCTGTGGTCCATAAAGCGCAATGCCCGCGAGAAGGCGGTCCGCAAGCGCGTCATCATCGAGGAAGCCGAGACGGCATCCACTCGCCCGCTCAAGCTCTGGCACCAGGGCCGTGAGGCCGTGGTTCATCGGCCGGCATTCCGCCGGATGGGCCTTGCACCCCGGATCAAGTTGAAGTTTCAGGAGGCGGGCTGGGAAGTCGACCTGCGATCCCTCACCGTCGGTTCGATCGGGCTGGTACTGCTGTCGTTCTTCTTTTCCTACGCCACGACCAAGAGCCTTATGCCCGGTCTGGGCGCCGTCATTCTGGCCGCCTTCGTGTTATGGTTTCTGCTCCAGCGTCGAATCCTGAAGCGCACCGCGCTTTTTGAGAGCCAGTTTGTGGATGCGCTGGACATCGCGGCCCGATCGTTGCGCGCGGGCCACCCTCTGGTCGGCGCCTTTCAACTGATCGCCACGGAAGTACCGCCGCCCGTGGGAGCACTCTTTGCGGAAATCTGCCAGGCGCAGGAAATGGGCTTGAGCATTGAGCGGGCCATCCAGGAGGTCGGAAAGGTCTTCAGCAACCCGGATGTGAGGATCTTTGGAACGTCGGTCGCCATTCAGATCAAGAGCGGCGGAAACCTGGCAGACATGATGGACCGATTGGCGTACGTGATCCGCGATCGCATGCGGCTCAGTCGCCGCGTGCGCGTTCTCACGGCGCAGACTCAGTTCAGCAAGCGGATTTTGGCCGTCCTGCCGGTGATCATATTCGTCGTCTTGAGTTCGGTGAATCCCAAGTACATGTCGACGATGTACTCCACCGACGCCGGGAGGTTTTTGTTGAGCATCGCGGCGGTCGGGGTGATCCTGGGGATTTGGATCATGAATCGGCTCAGCGTGATACGGTATTAGGTGCTCATCGCGATGATCCCGGCACAGTTTTTTATTCCGATCCTCGTGTTCGTGGCGGTCATGGCCATCGGCGCGGGAATTTTACTGGCCCGGTCCATCCGGCTGGAATCGTTGCGCACGCGTCTTGGCACCGCCACACCGGACGAAGAAGCCGAGCCAGCAGAAAAGGGCCCGTTGCTTCTGCGCATCACGGGACGATTGGGCGGGTTAATGGGGGTCCACGGAACCTCCCAAAACCTCCGGAAACTCCTGGCGCGCGCGGGATATCATGGGGACACCCCGGTCGTCGTTTTCCTGGGCAGCAAGGTCCTGCTCCTCCTTGCGGCCCTGGGGGTCGGCGCGGCGTTGACCTATTCGGCGAAATGGACCACCGCAACGAAATCCCTGGTGGTGTTAGGGGGAGCGACATTCTTCTTCTTTCTTCCGAATATGCTCGTCCGCCTCAAGGGAAGTCGACGGACCTCCGAAATACGCGTATGCTTGCCCGACGCGGTCGATCTCCTCGAAATCTGTGTCTCCAGCGGCATGGGTCTGGACCAGGCTTGGAACGTGGTGACCGAGAAAATCTCGAGCGTCAGCATGTTGCTTGGCGATGAGATGGCGTTTACGAACCTGGAAATCCACATGGGCGCCCCCCGCAGCCTGGCGATGCGGCACCTGGGGGAGCGAACGGGCTGCCAGGAGGCCTCGTCCCTGGCGGCCGCCTTGACGCAATCCGAGCAATTCGGTACGAGTATCGCCGAGACACTGAAGACGTTTGCCAGCTCGATGCGGGAGACCCGCAGCATGATGGCCCAGGAATTTGCGGAGAAATTGGCCGTCAAACTCCTTTTTCCGCTGGTGTTTCTGATCTTCCCGGCCATCATCATCGTCGTGTGTGGTCCGGCGGGCATCGAATGGGCCAAAGTCCTGAGCGGCGCTGCCGGGAGATAAGGACACGAAGAAACTCAAATGGGAGAATTACGACTCATGAAATGTACAACATTTATCGGATATGCCGGACTGGCCCTTGCGGCCCTGGCGTGCAATTCGCCGTCGCCCTCATCGCCCTCCACGTCGTCGGCACCGCCCGAGCGCGACATCAATATGGCGGAGTCGAAATACTTCAATGATACGGCGATCCAGAACGCGATCATTGCGCAGCACACGCTCTACCCCTATCACTTTGTCACCCACAGCGCCTGCCTGAACGAACTCGGCGAGCATGATTTCAACGTCCTGGTCGATCACTACAAGACGCATCCGGGACCCTTGAACCTCCGCCGCGGAGACGCGGCGCCCGAGCTTCACGAGGCACGGCTGCAATTCATCTCTGACCGGCTCGCCAAGGCCGGGATTAACATCGGCCCCATCGAGGATGGGCACCCCGGCGGCGAAGGAATGCTTTCGGAATTCGTCCTCATGGTCATCCAGAAGAGCTACGGAGGTGGCGATGACCAGGGCGGCGGCGACATGAACGGAACCGGCGGCGGCGCGGTGGCGAATCGTGGGGGAAGCGTCAAATGACACCCATCCGGCTCCAGGGAACAGCGCTTCTTTTTTCCCTGGCTACCTGCTGTGCCGCGGCGTGCTTCGTATTTCAGACCGGCTGTGCACAGGATAAATCGGTCGCCAGCGGGAAAGATCCGAACCCGCCACATCCGGAAGATGAGCAATTCGCGGAAGGGGCTGGTCGGCCGGCCAGCGCGAAAACGCAATACGCTTATGCCCGAATTCTGTCCGCCCGGCGGCAGGATGCGGCGTGCGACGTGTTGTTGAGCAGATTAATCGCCGAGAATCCTCAATTCATGCCCGCGTACCTGTTGCAGGCCGAGGTCCGCATGCGGATGCGCCGCGTCGACGCCGCCATTGCCGCGTTGCGATCGGCACTGGTGATTGCCCCTCGTGACGACATTCTCCTGAATAATCTCGGAGTTTGCTATTTAACGAAGCCTGACTGCGCGAGCGCGTTTCAGTGCTTCATGGGGGCGGCGGCGCTGCAGCCTTCCAACTCCCGCTACCGGGCCAACATGGCACTGGCGCTGGGCCTGATGGGCCGCGAGGATGAATCGGCGTCGCTCTACAAATTGGTCGTATCCGTGGACGACGCCGAATACAATCTCGCCCTGCTCAACTCCGCGCGGGGGGGCTATTTCGGATTCGCCGAGCCGCCGCGACGGTCCCCTTCCACAACCAGCCGGCCCGCGGTCGAGGTCGACAAGCCCAGCTAAGGGCGTTCAAACGCCGCCTAATTCGATGGTGGAGCCAGACCCTGTCGCTTGAGCGTTGTCGCAAGATCCTCCGGCCAAGGGGAGGTGACCGTCATTCGCTTGCCCGTCACGGGGTGGATGAACGACAGGCTCGCCGCATGGAGACACAGCCGGGGCGCTTTCGGCAAGACGAATTTTCCCGCATACGTGTCCTCGCCCAGGACGGGGAATCCCAGCGATGCCAGGTGTACGCGAATCTGATGCAGGCGACCGGTCTTGGGCCGGGCCTCTACGAGCGAGACGGCGCCGGCGGTTTGGAGGACGCGATAGGCCGTGATAGCCGGTTTTCCGTCGCGAGCCAGCACGGCTTTTTTCCGAGCCCCCACCACTTCGGCGATGGGCTTCTGAATGACGCCCTGGGCCGGTAAGGGCATGCCGGCGACGAGCGCCCAATAGATTTTCTGGACGAGGCGGCGCTTGAACTGATCGAGCAGATGATCGAACGCACTCTTGCGGAGGGCGATGAGGACGAGACCAGAGGTATCGCGGTCCAGGCGATGCAAGAGTCCCCAGTCGCGGGCCTCGCCGAGGTTCTGCAGGGCCGGACCGAACTCCGCGAACAGGCCGTTGAGCAGGCTGTCGTGCTCGTGCTTCTTGCCCGGCTGCGTGACGACGCCGGTGGGCTTGTCGACGACGATGAGCGCGTCGTCGCGAAAGCGGATTTCGTAGGGCACGGACGGGTTGGGTCTGACGGAAAGGTGCGGCACATCGCGCTCGCTAGGGTCGAATCCTCGGCCAGGCCGGCTCCCGCATCATAGCACGGTGACGCTGGAATCATTGTCCAGAACGAGATCGACGATTTCCCCGTCGGATCGCCGGAGGCGGAGGCGTTGAAGCCATAACCGATCATTCTTTCCGTGCGCGTACCAGCTTCCGGTGGGCTGCGGGGCGCAGGAGACGACCGTTCCCTCCACCTCCGTATCCCAGGGACCGCCGGAGGAGCGGATGCGCTGGCGGACTCGAACGCGCTGAGCAGGCTTGAAGTTCATTGTTTTGTACGACATCAAACAGCCGAGGGAGGCTGTTCTCCATCGCCGGTTATTGCTTCGTAAACGTCGCATTACCCAGATCGGTGATGATGACATCATCGGTGAAAAAGACGGTGAACTCGCTTTGGAGGTGGCCGTTGATGACGTTGCGGGCGTCGTTCAAGTTCCCCTCAAAGATCAAGTCTCCCTGAGTGACGATTCGCACGAAGGTGCCGTTGACGATGGTTTCGCGATGGGGATTGCGATCGATAAACGTCTGGTTGCCCGAGGTCTCGCGAATCTCGATCAACGTGCCGTTGCCGTCGAAGACGAAGAGCTTGCCATCGTGGTCAGAGGATTCCGGGGCGGAGAGGAGCCAGGCCCCCTGCAGGACGGCCCCGGGCGGCGGGCCCTCGGTGCCGCAACCGGCGGGCAGCAGGGCCGCGCAGAGAACCACACTGAGAACCATCCCTGACTTTCGCATCGTGAACATCGCCTGACCTACCTTCCTTTGTGAGCCCGGCTTTTATCCCCCGCGAGGCGGTCGCTCAGGCGACCGAATTAAACCGGGAGCATGGTACCGGCGGACTGGTCGGCGTGGCAAGGGTCGAGGGAAGCGGCAGCGAAGTCAATTTGGAGATGTCGAAGAATCTGATAAACATAATCTGACACTGAGGGACTGAGGACTTGGGCTTTTCCACCGCGACGGGCGGCAGGCCAATCGCACAGCTCCTGCCCTATTCCATCGCCCCACGGCCTCCGACCTCTGATCGTTGTGGCCAGGGACTTGACCCATTCCGCCCCCCGAACGTTGAGACGGAGCCATTAATGCCCCAGTGCGGCATAACCGCCGATCGCGGCGGCGATCCAAGCCAGGCCTTTCGCGAAGAAAAAGGCGAATGCCGCCATCCCAAGGCGCTTGGAAGAGTGTTTTGTCCATTGATTCGTTTGAATCGCTTTCATTTCGTCCACCTCAAGAAGCTGCCGGCGATATCGAAGCGTTCGGGGATGGCGACCTGCGCTTTGGAATCGGGACCAGGCCTCGAACTTCACGCTTATAGGCAAGATATTGCTCGCCGTGCTCGGCGATGAGATCGCGCTCCTCGATCCACGTTCCGAACAGGACGTAGCCCGTCACCAAGGCGGCAAAGTAAAGGTGCCCGAGGGTCATCGTCGGCGTGGCCCAGAAGGCGATCAAAAAGCCCGTCATCAGCGGGTGCCGCACGACGCGATACAGTCCCGCCAATCGAAATCCGACCGGCGCGTAGGCGCGATTGCGGAACCTCAGCCATGCCTGACGCACGCCGAACAGATCCAGGTGGCTGATGGTGAAGGACGCCGCGACGGCGATCAGCCAACCGGCCAACGAGATCGCGGATAGCGCGATGGCAGCGGGCCCGTGCACGCTCCACACTACCTGGGGCATCGGCCGCCACTGCCAGAAAAGAAGCCCCAGCAACGCGCTCGCCGCCAGAACAAACGTGCTGCGCTCGACCGGCTTCGGTACGATCCGCGTCCACCAGTGTTTGAATGCCGGTCGGGCCATGATCGTGTGCTGCACGACGAAGACGCCTAGCAGCGCAGCGTTGATCAGCAGCGCCGAGCCGACCGGTCCGGCTACGCCACTATCGATCGACTTCGGGACAACCCAGTTGCCGACAAATCCGATGGCGTAAAGGATCGTCGCGGGGAAAGTAAGGTAGGAAAACAGCCCATACGTGAGGGTCAAGATACCGCCGAGCCGTCCGGGTTGTCGCTCGGCAAGATTCGCGTGTTCGAACGATATCGCATGTGCGCTCATGAAAACTTCTCCGTGTCAATATTGGAAACCGAAATCGAGTCTTTGTGCGGCCGTTACACGCACGGAGTTTAGATGCCGGGCACCGTCTGCGAAAAGTTGACTCGTGGTGCACCAGGGGGTGTCGTTGTGGTAAACTCGCATGCCGTACTGTTCGCTTCCGGAGGACCCCATGGCCACGCCGCGCACGACACGAGATCGGCTCATTGAGACTGCCGGGGATCTGTTCTACACGACCGGTTTCCAGGCGGTGGGGCTGGACCGGATACTCAGCGCCGTCGGCATCACCAAGACCGCGTTCTACAAGCATTTCGAAAGCAAGGACGACCTTATCCTGGCGGTGTTGGATCGGCGCGACCGTGCCGACATCGCCGAGGCGATCGCGCATATGCGCCGCCACGGCGGCAGCGACCCGCGCGCACAAATACTGGCCTTCTTCGATTTGCTGGCGGACTGGTTCGCGCGGCCCGATTTCCGCGGGTGCTTTTTCATGAATGCCGCGACGGAATTTCCGTCCGCCCACGACCCGATCCATCTCGCCGCAGCGGCACACGGCCAACATATCGCCGGCGAGTTGCTGCTTCGCGTTCAGGCCGCCGGAATGCCGGACCCTGAAGGCGTGACCAAGCAGTTGATGCTGTTGTTCAGCGGCGCGATTGCCGCCCGTCACGCAGGCGGCGTTTTCGATGCGGCGGTCACGGCACGCTTAACAGCGCAGGCGTTGCTGTCCGCTCAGCGCAGTGCACCCATTCATGAAGCGCGAGCCGCTCGTTTGCCTCTCACGCCGACCGGCGCCAAGACGCGCCGGCGGATGGGTTTGCGCCGGGCGCGCGCTCAACGCCGCTGACGCCACCTGGAGCGTTTGGATTAGGGTTGCATCTGCCGCCAACCGGCGAAGAGGAGGCGCACCCCGCAGTAGAGGAGGAGCATTACGAAGGCGAGGCGGATGAGGCCGACGGGCCAGCGGTGGACGCGGGGGGCAGTATACCAGGCGCCGAGGATGGCCGTGGGGGCGAGGCAGACGGCCAGGAGCGCGGACTCGCCGAGCGTGAAGCCGTGGCGGGTGAGGGCGGCGTTTTTGGCTATCGCGCCGACGACGCTGGACCAGAGGATGGTGCTGGCGGAATTGGCGATGGCGTTGGTCAGGGGGATGCGGAGGAAGAGCTGCTGCGTGGGGACGGCGATGAGACCGCCGCCGACGCCGAGCAAGCCGCCGAAGAGGCCGGCGGGCAGGCCGACGAGGGCGAGAATCTTCGCGGGCGAGAGACGGGCGGCATCGGACTCGTCCATTTTGGGCAGGCGCTTGCCGGAGCGGATTCGCGCGAGGTTGTAGATTACGACGTAGAACAGGAACGCGGCGAAACCGATTTGCAGGTAGCCCTGACCGGGGCCGTGGAAGAGGGCGCGCTCGCTGAGCCAGACGCCGGCGAGGGCGCCGACGATGGCGCCGGGGATGGTCCAACGGGTGACGTGGCGGAAGGTCGCGCCGGCGTTTTGGTGTTGCAGGACTGACGGCGCGACGACGAAGAAGTTTACGATCATGGCGGAGGCTTGATACAGGTGTTGTTGCTCAGCGCCGAAGAGGAGGACCATGCCGGGGATCATCACGGTGGAGCCGCCGATGCCGAGGAGACCCCCGCTGGCGCCGGCGGCGAGGCCGAGGAGAATGAGGGCGAGGAGGTCGGTCAGAGGGGGAAGGTTCATGGGCTCGTGACTGAGTGTCGCGTTTTCATGATGTATGGTCAAAGCCGGCGGGGGACTTACTTTTGAGAGTCGCCCTCCATGCAATGAAACGCACAACAACCACCCGACGCACACGGCCTCGCTGCTGCGAGACCGTGCCACCCCACCGCGGTTGTCCCCATTCGACAGCCATGCGCGGGGTTCGTAAGATCGTGTTCACTTGTGGGCGTTATCCTGGACAATCTCACGCGACTCATTGCGATCGTGCTGCTCATGGCGGCCAGCGGGATGATCTCGGCGGGCGAGACGGCGCTATTTGCCCTGAGCCGGCAGCAGCTCGCCAGGCTCAAGCAATCGGGGCATCTTTCGGCGCAGATCATTCTCCGGCTGCGCAAGGATCCGCAGGGGCTCCTGTCCACGATCCTGCTTTCCAATATCACGATCAACGTGCTGCTCTATTCGCTGATGACGGTGACGGCGAAGCGGCTGTCGGGCGGCTCTCCGCTGGTCGCGACGCTATTGGGCACCGGGAGCTTTCTGTTCATGCTCCTGGGCATCGAGATCTTCCCGAAGCTCATCGCGTATTCGATCAGCGATCGGCTGGCGCCGATTGTGGCGGGGCCGATCCAGATTCTGTCGACGGTGACTTATCCGGTCCGGCGGCTGCTGGAGGCGGGGATCGTCGGGCCGCTGACGCGGATCCTGGGCGGGACCATGCACCAGGATGCTTCCATCAAGGCGGAGGAGTTGCAACAACTTGTGAATGTCTGTCGGAGCGAGGGGCTCATCGGTCAGGGCGAGAATACGCTGCTGCACCAGGTCATGGAACTGTCGCAGACGCGGGTGCGAGCGCTGATGGTTCCTCGCGTGGACGTTGTCGCGTTCAATCTGAATGATAATCCGGCGCGGCTGGTCGAACTGATCAAGCGTCATCGACTGCTGCGGATTCCGGTGTACGAAGACAACATCGACGATGTCAAGGGAATTGTTCTGTCCAAGGAATTCCTTCTCGATCCGCAGAAATCTCCGAAGTCGCTCGTCAAGCCAATCGCGTTCGTACCGGAGCAAGCGAGCGTGGAGGCGCTGCTTCGGCATTTTCGTAAGACGGGGACCCAGCTCGCGCTCGTCGTCGATGAATACGGCGGTCTCGCGGGGATCGTCGCCTTGGAAGATGTTGTGGAGGCGATCGTCGGGGAGATGCACGCCCCCGGCGAAGTGGTTGCGGTGAAGACACTGGAGCGCATCGATGCAACGACGTTTATAGTGGATGCCGGGCTGGACCTTGACGATTTTCGGCGCGCCTTTCAATTGCCCATCGAAGAGTCGCGCGTACAGACGGTCGGCGGGCTCGTGTGGGCGATTCTGGAGCGCATCCCAACGGAGGGCGACGAGGTCCGGATCGACCCGGCGACCCTCGTGGTCGTGTCCATGCGCCGGCGGCGAATCATGACCGTGAAGTTGATCCTGGAGCGGCCGCCGAAGGAGAATCCTGACCTCGCCCGATTGACCGGTGAAGGGTTGCCGGTTCGACCGAAGGCGTCGAGCTCGCGCGGTAAGGGGGGGGCGTAATGGGAGAGTTTTCGCACATCGTCGTGGTGGCGGGCGCCGTCTGGTGCGCGGTCTTCGTGGGGCTTTCGGGGCTGTACAGCGGCGCGGAGACGGGACTGTATTGCCTGAATCGACTGCGGCTGCGGGTGGCGGCGCACGGGGGCGATCGGCGGGCAAAACTGCTGCAACGATTGCTGAGCGACCAGCCGGGACAGCTCTTTACCATGTTGATCGGGACGAACGTCACGGATTATCTGGCGTCCGCCTGCCTGACGCTGCTGTTGTTGAAGTGGCTCACGATTCGGCATGGTATTCAGGTGGCGGAGGGGCAGGCGGAACTGTATACGACGCTCATCCTGACGCCGGCGGTATTCATCTTCGGCGAGATCGTACCCAAGAATTTGTTTCAGCGATATTCGGACCGGCTGATGCTCGTCGTCGCGCGGCCCCTGGCTCTGTCGTACTGGGTAACAAAATGGACGGGGCTGCTGCGGGCGCAGCGGTGGATCTCCGACATCGTGTTGCGCAAAGTCGCCAAGCGGGCCGCGACGGATTATGCGCTGCACCCGCGCGTGGATATGTATCACATGCTTCGCGAGGGCGCGGCCGGTGGTGCGCTGACCGCGACGCAGGCGGTCATCCTGGAGCGGATCGCGGCGTTGCAGGGGATGCAGGTGGGCGCGGTGATGGTGCCGATCTCCGCGGTCGTGACGCTGCGCGCGGACTTGACGTTGAGCGAGGCGCGCAGGATCGTGACGACGACGACTCATTCGTGGATGCCGGTGTATCGTGGCGATCGGCAACACCTGATCGGCGTCGTGCATTTCCTGGATACGCTGACGGGGATGCCGGAATTGATCGTGGAGGATTACCTCTGGCCGGCGATCGAAGTGAACTATCAGACCTCGGTCACGGAGACGTTGTCCCTGTTGCAACGGACGCGGCGGCGGATGGCGTTTGTGGTCGATGCGAATGGGCGGTGCCTGGGGATTGCGACGGTCAAGGATTTGGTGGAGGAGATTGTCGGAGAATTGGCGGCGTGGTGAGGCCAACGTCGGATCGTTAAGACGACGATTCGATCACGGGGCATGTCGTTGCGCGGCGGCGGCGGTGTTGGCGAGCAGCATGGCGACGGTGACGGGGCCGACGCCGCCGGGGACGGGGGTGATGGCGCCGGCGATGGGTGCTACTTCATCGAAGCGGACGTCGCCTACTAAGCGGGGAGTTTTTTTCCCGTTCGCGTACGTAGTTTCAACTTGATGCGTTCCCACATCGATGACGATGGCGCCGGGGGCGACGTATTCCGCGCCGATCAGGCCGGGGACTCCCGCGGCGACGAGGAGCAGCTCCGCGCGGCGGGTGTGCGCGGCGAGGTCGCGCGTGCGAGTGTGGCATTGTGTGACCGTGGCGTGCGCGGCCAGAAGGAGCATGGCCAAGGGCTTACCGACGACAACGCTGCGACCGATGACGACGGCCTCTTTTCCCGCCAAATCGGGCACCGCCGAGGTCAGACAGGCCATCGCGGCGGCGGCCGTGCAGGGGACGAGGGCCTCACGGCCCATGACGAGCAGGCCGAGATTGGCGGCGCCAACGCCTTCGACGTCCTTAGTCGGCGCCATCCGCTGCTGGAGGGCAAAGGCGTCGAGGGGCCTGGGGACCGGCAGGTGGAGCATGATCCCGCTCACGGCGGGGTCGAGATTGAGGCGCTCCACGGCGGCGAAGGCGCCTTCCTGCGGAATTGTCGCGGGCAACTGCACCAGTCGATGTTCGATCCCGACGGACTGGGCCTGTTTGGCCTGTGAACGCGCGTAGGCGAGGGCCGAGGCGTCGTCGCCGATGAGGATCGCAGCCAGCGTTGCGGGGCGACCTTGCTTTGATAGCTCTCCGACGCGCCGGGCCGTTTGCTCGCGGATTTGCGAGGCGATTGCTTTGCCGTCGATCAGAGTCGCCGCCATCACGGGCCATCCTATCGCGCGGCGCGGGCGGCGGCGATAGTCTTTCGACTGCGCTCGACGAAGCTCGCATCGACGGATCCGAAAGTTTTTTCAAAGTGGGAAATCTCGCGTTCCCTGGGGAGGGCTGGCGTCGTGAGGTAGGTGGCGAACTCCCGGGGTAATTCCGACGAGACATAAAAGACGATGGCCCAGGCGGCGGCGTAGGCCTCGGTTGAGGTTTGTGCGCCGGGGGCCAGGGGCCGGGGGTCGGCGATGACGGATCGACAAAGGGCGACAGTCTTATCGGGATCAATGGCGAGGAAGTCGGCCGCCCGGTACGAATTTACCGGTTCGGCGGCTTCAAACTGCATGGCCAGGCCTTCCTGAAGCCAACGGCGGTCGCGCATCGCGGCGGTCTGCACACCGATGTTGTAGAGGACGAGGTGGGCAAGTTCGTGGCGGATGACGGTGTCGTTGATGAGCCGCTCGTGGTCGGTCACGCGGCGCTGGGCGTCGTCGAGGTGTGCGCGCGATGTCGACGACGGGGACTCGCGACCGGATTCGGTGAGTTCGCGGCGCTTGTCGCGGATGAGGGGGCCACCGGCGGCGTTGAACATGACGCAGCGGTTGGCGAACTGGTCGAAGAAGCCGGGGACGTTGGGGCTGATGACGAAGCCGTCGGGACGGAGGAAACGCTCGTAGTCCTCCCAGGCATCGAAGAAGATGACGAGGAGCTTTTTGGCCGGCGGATGCGTGGCGAGGCCGAGCCGCATGGCGAAAGTATTGACGCGCAACCACGTCTGTTCGGCGAGATCGCCCAGGGGTTCGGTTCGGGCGGCGTCGGCGTCCGAGAGCAAAGTGAAGTGCGGCGTATAACGGGCACCAAAGCGAGGGCCGAGTTGGGCGAGCGTCGCGCGAGCGGCGGATGTGTCGGGCGGGAGATCGTCTTCCGGCGAATATGCCGACGCACGAGGCAGCAAGACAATCAGTAAGAAGACGGCAACGCTACCGCTTTGGCGTGCGCTCGCGACAAAGCAGAGCTTTGTCGTCCCCTTAGCTCGCGACGTGTTCATATCCCTGTCGCGGGGCGTATTTGTCGCCCTTGTAGGCCGTCAGCGGGACGGGCTTTTCGTCGAGGAGCGGCTTCAGGAACTTGGCGGCGGCGGGCAGGGCCTTGTCGGCGTCGGCCAGCGAGGTCGTCCAGAGCTTGGGCCAATCGAAGACCAGATAACCTCGATAACCGATGCCCTTGAGGAGTTGCACGAGGCGCGGCAGCTCGACGGTCCCCTGACCGGGCAGGGCGTAGCCTTCGAAGACGCCGGCGTCGTCGAACTTTCCGTCGGTCACATGGACAAGGCCAATCTGCGAACCAAGGCGGGGGATTGAGGTGGTCGGACGTTCACGGCGGGCGCGGGCGGCGAAGGGGTTCCAGCAACACTTGACGGCCGGGCTGTCGGCGGCATCGACGAGGTACCACAGGGCGGCGCTGTCGACGAAGTCGCCGCTGTTTTCTATGAGGATCGTCACGCGGCGATCCGCAGCGTAGCCGGCCAATCCGCGAAGGGCCGTCGCAATGCGGCCCAGGACGGTCTCGCGCTTTTCGTAGCCGATGAAGGCCTTGGGGATCTCCGCGCCGAAGACGCGGACGAAGGGGCACTCCAGCTTGCTGGCGAGGTCGATGTACTCGCGGGCCTGGGCCTGGTTCTCGGCGACCTGCTTGGGATCGCGCATGTGGAAGGCCGCGGACGAAGCGAGACAAACCAGCTCGACGCCGGTGTCGCGCATGAGCTTGGCGATCTTGGCGGGGTTGGCGGCAAGCTGCGGGGCGAGCGGCAGGTGCATCTGGCCTTCGAGACCGCGCAGCTCGATGCCCTGATAGCCGTACTCCCTGGCCTTTTCGACCATGGTGGCGAGGTTCCAACCGGGACAAGCGACGCTGCTGAAGGCGAGTTTCATTCAGTAAACTCCGAGGGTTCTGGCAGGCGAGCCCACTTTGGGGCCGCTTTTCGTCGGTACGATAGCGCATCGGTGACGAGCCGTCAAAAGGAAGAACAGAATGATTCACCACAGAGGCACAGAGGACACAGAGCGCGTTTTTGTTTGGTGGAACAAGGAGGAACGGCTCCCGAAGGCATCCGCCCCGGCGAGTAAACTGCGGCACTGAGATACCGACAGATGTTCGAGCTGTTCAAGCATCGAGAGGCGTTCGACGTCTATGTGTGCATGCGCTGCGGCCGGGTGGAATTCTTCCTGGATGGGGTGGGGGAGAATCTGCGAGGAGCGTCTCAATAAAATTTAATGTCCCCCGTATCTCCCCTCGGCTCTATGGGCAGGAACCTCCGGGGGTTGGAACCGGTTTGGTCAGCGGATAGAATAACAGTATGAGCACTAAGGAACTTATTTCGATTTGCGAACAGCTTCCCGAGGAGCAGCGTGGGGAGGTGGCGGATTTTGCGCGGTTCCTTCTGGCCAAGAAAGAAGACGAGGCGTGGGAGCGGACCATCGCAGATCCTCGCCCGCGACCGAAGCTCGATGAGTTTGTTCGCGGGGCATTGGCCGAGGGGAGCGAACCCCTGGATATGGATAAGCTGTGATCTCGCGCGTGACGCCGAGCTCTTGAGAACACCATCCAGGAAAAAGGTGGTTGTCCAACT
The DNA here is from genome assembly GCA_035275405.1 of Phycisphaerae bacterium. Taxonomy (NCBI): domain Bacteria; kingdom Pseudomonadati; phylum Planctomycetota; class Phycisphaerae; species Phycisphaerae bacterium. Next base: position 1,956 of record DATEMU010000015.1, on the reverse strand, counting down.
TGGCCGTCGCTTAGAGCCTGCGTTCAAGTTCTACACGTAGGCTGCGCATTATTTTCCTAACATCCGATACTGTGAATGCTGCAGGGCGTCCCCATTCAGTATGAGGCATCTTATCGATGACACGATCAGCTAACTGAGTTATTTTCTTGTCGCCGATGAACGTCGACTTGACCTTGAAGGTCCACCGCCTCGCTTCATCGGCCATTATTCCGGGAAAGCCCGTAGCGTCGGTGCCTTCTATCTTGAGTGCTTGTGCAACAAGCTCCTTAATCGCCACTTTGTCGGAGTGGCCAAAATCACTGGCGTCTATGCGACGGCCAGCATCGCCACCGCGAATCTCAATGTTTCCACCGGGATCATGTAGTCCTCCGTCGCCCGCTCGAATTGTAGCGGCAACGATATTGACATCACCGCCCTTTTCTTGAATTTCGGTTTCGGTTGGTGCCGGTGGTGGTAGCGGCGGTGGCGTTTCACGTACGAAACCTTGTTTTCGATAATGGAGTTCAAGGGCAGCCCAAAGACAGCCAACTGCGACGGTTGCGATAAGAAACCGAAGCGTTTCGTGGGCATCTAGCATTACGTCCAGCTTTTCAATCCACGTGGCCCATGTTCTACAGCCGTCTGGAATGCCAGCAAGTCCGAACACGCCAAGAAGTGGGCCCAAGATCCTAGCGGCAAATAACCACGGCTTTCGCATCCCGCCATCATACCACGACCCCTTGCCACAAGTGCCTAATCTCGAGTATTCGCATGGACGCGGGTGACCCGGCGGGTGCTTACTTTATGGCGTGTTGGCTCATCCCTGTCGTGCGCTTTGAGGCGGGGCGGGTTTTGGGTGAGAATCCCCGGGCTGGCGGAGCGATTTGCTGCAAGGCTATCCCGCCCGACTCTAGTCGAATGAGTACGCGAAGATTTCGCGAATCGTAGCCCTACGGCGAACCAAGAGGACATCGGTTATTTGTCAGATTGGGCGTGAACATGAACTTTGACAAGGTGATAGTCGCCGACGAATTGTCTCAGAGTTTGTGCAGTATCGCGCATCAAGAGGGGATGCTGTTTACTCGCGAAGGTGAGTACACGATGTATCCCCCCAATTCCGACCGACGTCAGACGGTCCTGAGTTTGTTGGTCTTGTTTGATAATCTGATTGTACACAATTCCCATCCGAACGAGTACCGCATTCCCGATCTTGAGCACGACGGCATACTCCAAGTGGTCAATGTTCCTGAGCCCATAACTAAACCTGCACCTCTCAAATCCAAGTGGTTGCCGAGCAGGTTTGATCCTAGGCCAAGAGCACCAACCAGAGTGTTGCGAACGCTTGCGCAGATGCAATCCTACCGCCCCCTAATCGTGGACCGCTTGGTGACGTATCGTCCAAGGAAAGGGGAAATGTTCGAATTCGAATCGTTCATGGCGAAAACGCTTCGTATCTCTAGACGAAGATATTTTAGTGAATTCCTCGACTTAGCGATCAACTATGTTCTCGGAAATAAAGAAGCTATAGCAGAGAATGTCATTGAAAGAGCACTGCCAAAACGTCTGCTAAACCCGATTAAGCGTGAGCTCTTCGATTTTAGCCGACGGGGGAAACTCTTTGGCCCGACAAATGCGACTCTTATAGCTGCAATAATCTTCGCTCAAGAATTAGGCGCCATTCAAGAGCTCTCGTCAAAACATGGCGTCGGAGTCGCGACTCATTATTACCGCCGAGCTCGCCGCGATCCGAGTCGGGGAATGGAGCCATTTGGCAATGAACCCTCGCAAGTGCCCAGGTCGTTCAGGTTGATTCGGAGCATCTTGCATGAAGAGGGCCACTTTTTTCCGCGGATTGAAAGCATTTCCCACGCATTGAAATTAAGAGTCCCTAAAAGTACCCATTCTTTAATCGTCGCCAACAGATCAAGGCGCAGCCCAGTGTGAGAAATGCCGTATGGATGTCAGCGCGACGATCAT